>NZ_CP043808.1:3109340-3420275 GCF_008386315.1 Serinicoccus marinus DSM 15273
GCGGTGCCCTCGGCCGCCAGCCCGCCCAGGAACTCACGGTGCGCCGGCCGGTGCTGGTCGCGCGCCGCGGTGTCGTCGGAGTAGGTGTAGTGCACGACGAAGAGGCTCATGCCGCTCATCCTAGGGACAGCCGACCTGGACCTCTGCTCAGAAGCAGCTCTCGCCATCTCCGGGCTAGTTTGCTAGCATCCTAGAAATGACCGACAAGGCGCAGTTCAACGTCTACCTCCCCCGGGACCTCATCACCGAGATCAAGCACCGCGGCATCGACGAGGCGATCAGCCTGTCCGCGCTCGTCGAGAAGGCGCTCCGGGCCTACCTCGTCTCGAGCGAAGGAGAGCAGAAGTGATCACCGACCTCACCGCCCAGCCCATCCGCTTCACCTCGGACCTCCCCGCCTGGCAGCGACTCCTGGAGACCCTCGGCGGGCACCTCGTCTATGAGCGCCCCGGCTGGCTGGTGTATGCCGTCGGCTCGGGCCGCGTCGCGCTCCACGCCGCGAGCGAGCAACAGCCGGCCGGGGTGTGCGCCCTCGCCCTCTCGACGACGACGCCCCTCCCCGAGGCGGTGGCCGCGGCCGCAGCGGCCGGCGTGCCGATCACGCTCGGCCACCCGGACCACGGCGAGGCGGGCATGGTCGAGGCGCCCGACGGGACCAGCTTCACCCTCGACTCGCCCACCCCGGTGGAACGCGAGGGCGGTGTGAGCGACCGGAGGCTGGCGGCCCTGCCGATCTGGTACGGCCCGGACACGGCGATGATCACCGGGGTGCTCGAGGGCATCGGTGCGCGCCCGCGCACGGTCGCGGACGACGGCATCTGGACCGACCTGCGCTGCGAGGGCGGCGGCCTTGTCGCCGCGCACCGGGACGAGTCACCGGCGGTCGAGCTGGCCTTCGAGTGGGACGGTGACGTCGAGGAGGCGCTGGCACTGCTCACCGAGGCGGGGATCGAGGCCGTGCTCATCGACGAGACCTACAGCCGCACGGTCCAGATCGCCGACCCCGACGGCCGCAAGGAGATCTGGGTCAACGAGCGCATGACGGACCTCTACGGCTACACCCGCACCTGAGCGACGCCCGACCGGCCCCCCGGCCGGTGAGCGGTCAGCGCGGAGCCGCGTCGAGCGCGCGGGCGAGGTCGGCCCAGAGGTCCTCGACGTCCTCGACGCCGACCGAGAGGCGGAGCAGCGTCTCGGGGACCGTCTCGACCTCCAGCGCGTGGCGGCGGCGACGCTCGATCTGGCTCTCCACCCCGCCGAGGCTGGTCGAGTGCACCCACAGCCGGGTCGCGGCACAGATCGCCTCGGCCCGCTCGACGCCCCCGGCGACCTCGACCGACACCATGCCGCCGAAGCCGGGGTAGCGCACCCGCTGCACGACCGGGTGCTCCTCCAGCCGTGCGACGAGCTCGCGCGCGTTGGCCTCGGCGCGCTCCAGCCGCAGGTGCAGCGTCCGCACCCCGCGCAGCACGAGGAAGGTCTCCATCGGGCCCGGGATCGCGCCGTAGAGCGTGCGGTGCGTATGCAGCCGCTGCAGCAGGTCGGGCCGCTCCCCCGAGACGACCAGGGCGCCGAAGAGCGCGTCCGAGTGCCCGGCGAGATACTTCGTCGCCGAGTGCACCACCACGTCGGCACCCCAGGTCAGCGGCTGCTGCGCCAGCGGCGTCGCGAAGGTGTTGTCGCACACCACGACGGGCCGGTCCTCGCCGTACCGCTCGACCAGCCCGCGCACGACCGCCGCCACATCGGTGACCTCCATCATCGGGTTGGACGGCGACTCCAGGTGCAGCACGTCCGCCCCCTCGCAGGCGTCGACGATCGCCGCGACGTCCTCGGGGTCGACCCGCCGCTGGGTGAGCGCGCCGACGGCCTCGCGGTCGGCCAGCTGGCCGGTGGTGCCGTTGTAGACGTGCGTCGGCGCGACGACCACGCCACCGACCGGGACCAGCGACATGGTCGCCGCGATCGCACCCATCCCGGAGGCGAAGACCAACGCGTCGCCCCCCTCCAGCGACCCGAGCACCTCCTCCAGGGCGTCCCATGTCGGGTTGCCGTCACGGGCGTAGTCGACCGCGCCGTCCGCGGCATACGTCGAGGTGAAGGTCACCGGCACGTTGACCGGGGCGCCGGGCTCTCGGGCCGGCCGCCCGAGGGACACGGCGCGGGTGCCGGGGGCGAGCGCCTCGCCGTCGTGGGGGGTCATGGTCGTCCTCCGGTATGCCGTCTGCGCGGTCGGCGTCAGTCCTCGCCGCTTCGCCGCTCACGATAGGCCGCGGCGGCGACCCGGTTGCCGCAGGTGGTGCTGCAGAAGCGCTTGGACCGGTTGCGGGAGAGGTCGACCAGGACCCCGTCGCAGTCGTCGGCGCCGCACCGGCGCAGCCGCTGCAGCTCGTCGGCGCGCACGACGTCGATCATCGCCATCGCCGCCTCGACCGCCATGCGGGTGGCGAAAGGGGCGTCGTCGGGGACGCCGTGCAGGTGCCAGCCCCACCCGTCGTGGTCGACCAGCTGCGGGACCGCCCGCTCCTGGGCGAGCAGCGTGTTGACGAGGTCGACCACCCCCGGCTCGTCGAGGTCCCAGAGCTGGGCCAGCCGCGGACGCAGGGCGCGGACCCGCTCGACCCCGGCCCGGTCCGTGGGCGGCCGCCCCGACCAGCCCCACGTCGAGGCGAAGTCCTGCAGCTCGGCGGCGCTGGTGAGGGTGTCGAGCCCCTCCGCCCGGGCGCGCACGGCCTGCTCGGAGGGCAGGTGGTCGCTGCCGCTGCCGGCCCCGCTGCGGGTGTTGACCAGCCCGGCCGCGCCCTGCAGCGCCACCTCTGTGTCATGAGTGAAAAGCACCTTGACTCCTGATGGTGGGCATCGGTATCGTCATGAGTGTCACCCATCGACACCCATGACGCCAACCGCAGAAGGGGGGCCAGCCCCATGACCACCACCCGCACCCACGACGTGACCACCGCCCGACCGACGAGCGGTCGCAGCGGCCTGCGCACCGTGCTGCTCGGGCTGGCCGTCGCCCTGGTCTCGGCCGCGATGTTCGGCACCTCCGGCACCGTCGGCAAGAGCCTGCTGCTCACCGGCTGGTCCTCGGGCGCCGCCGTCGCCGTCCGCGTCGGGCTCGGCGCGCTCATCCTCGCCGGCCCTGCCGCGATCGCGATGCGCGGCAGGTGGCACCTGCTGCGACGCCCGGTCACCTGGATCCACACCGGGCTCTTCGGCCTGCTGGCCGTCGCCACCGCCCAGCTGTTCTACTTCCTCGCCGTCGAGCGGCTCTCCGTCGGCGTCGCCCTCATGCTGGAGTACCTCGGCCCGATCCTCGTCGTCGGCTGGCTCTGGGCCCGCCACGGCCAGCGGCCCCGCGCGCTGACCATCGGGGGCGTCAGCCTCGCGGTCATCGGCCTGCTGCTCGTGCTCGACGTCCTCGGCGACGTGCAGCTGAGCACCGTCGGGGTCGTGTGGGGCCTGGTCGCCGCTGTCGGCCTCGCCGGCTTCTTCATCGTCGGCTCCGACGACTCCAGCGGCCTGCCGCCGACCGCCTTCGCCGCGCTCGGCATGGCGATCGGCGCGGCCGTCCTCGGGCTGGCCGGCCTCGTCGGCGTCCTGCCCATGAGCGTCAGCACGCAGAGCGTGACCCTCGCCGGCGCCACCGCGCCGTGGTGGGTGCCGGTGGCCTGGCTCGGCCTGGTCGCCGCGGCCGGGGCATACCTCACCGGGATCATCGCCGCCCGCATGCTCGGCGCCAAGGTCGCCTCCTTCGTGGGGCTGGCCGAGGTGATGTTCGCCGTGCTCTTCGCCTGGTTGCTGCTCGGGAGATGCCGGCGCCCGTGCAGCTGCTCGGCGGCGCCCTCATCGTCGCCGGCGTGGCCGCGGTCAAGGCCGACGAGCGCGACGACGAGCTCCCGGCCGCGACCTACGAGGTCGAGCCGCTGCCCGAGGCCTGACGCCTCGATCACGGTCCCGTGGGAGTCGGCACCCTTCCCGACTCCCACGGGACCATCTGCTTCTCAGCCGGCGAAGGTGACGCTCACGTCCTCGTGCCCCAGGGCCTCCAGCAGCCCCTCGAGCATGGCGATCGTGTTGCTCTCGGCGAGCTCGACCAGCGGCCCCGTCCCCTCGGCGGCCTCGCTCATCTGCGCCACCGCGACCCGCTGCGCCTCCTGCTCCAGGTCCGAGCCACGGAAGCGGTTGGTGATCCCCCGGTCGACGCTGACGACGTAGCTCTCCTCGAGGTCCAACACGGGGTCGCCGACGCTCGGCTCCGGGAGCCGCACCCGGACCGCGCCGCTCTCCTCGTCGACCTGCACCCGGCGCTCGTCGAGCGCGCTGAAGTCGACCACCGCGTCGACCGTGCCCTTGCCGACGTAGAGCACCCGCTCTCCGCTGATCCAGCCGGGCACGAAGCGGGTGTCCCGCTCCAGGTCGACGACGGTCTCGTAGTAGGCGCTGGCCGCGTGGAAGTCGCTGATCTCGGTGAGCGACTGCAGCACCGAGGGCCCGGTCCGGTCGATCTCCTCCTCGACGAAGGGGTTGAGCGAGGGGCGCCAGTCGGTGAGCAGGGTGACGCCGCCGACCAGGGCCAGCAGCACCACGGGGATCATCGCCACGACACCGAGCACACGACCCTTCATGGCCCCAACCTAGCTGCCGGCGGTCGCCGCGCGCCGGACGAAGTCGGTGATGCCCTCGGCCTCCTCGACCCGCGAGGTCTCGCCGACGTAGGGCATGTGACCGGTCTCGAACCACGCGTGCTCGATCCGGTCCAGCGCCGCGTCCGGCAGGCGCAGGTGCGCGACCGTGTCCTCGGCGGCGGCATACGGCGTCGCGAGGTCGTAGTAGCCGTACTCGAAGCGGACCCGCAGGTGCGGGTTGGCGCGCATGACCCGCTCCAGCTTGTCGACGACGTTGATCGGCCTGCCCTCGAACTCCTTGTAGGACCAGTGCTCGATCGCGTCCGAGAAGACGGCGTAGGGCAGGTCCAGCTCGGAGCGCAGCTCGGCCCGCAGGTAGTGGTGGATCGCGGCGGCGTACGGGCCCATGATCGCGTCGATGCTCGGGTCGGCGTCCATGCCCTCGGCGATCCCGGAGTGCAGGACACCCCGGATCCGGCCGTCGATCCGGCCGACCGTCTCGCCCCGGTCGCGCAGCAGCTCGGTGCAGAAGCGCCAGTGCTCGGGGCGCAGGTCGCAGCGCTCGACGTAGTCCTGCGACAGCCCGGTCAGGCGCGCCACCTGCGCGGCGACCTCGGCACGCTCGTCGTCGGTGAGCCGGTTGCCCCGCGCCAGCGCCCAGCGGTATGCCCCCGCCGCCAGCTCCTCGGCCTCACCGAGCACCTCGGCGAGCTCCCTGCCCTCGTGCTTGCCGTGGTAGTGCGCGATCGCGGCATACGTCGGGAGGTAGGACAGGCACGCCTCGTCGAACCGCAGGAAGCGGAAGTCCTGGGTGCCGAAGTCGAGCACGCTGGAGATGAGGACCAACCCGTTGAGCTGCATACCGAAGTTCGTGAAGAGGTGCTCGGCCACCGACACCGCCCGGGTGGTGCCGTAGGACTCGCCGGCCAGGAACTTCGGGCTCATCCACCGGTCCTCGCGGGTGCACCACAGCCGGATCAGCTCGGCGACCTGCTCGACGTCCTTCTTCCAGCCGTGGAAGTCCTTGGCCTTGCCGCCCTCGACCGCGCGCGACCACCCGGTCGACATGGGGTCGATGAAGACCAGGTCGGAGGCGCGCAGCAGCGTCTCGGGGTTGTCCGCGAGGGCGTAGGGCGGCGGGGTCGGCTCGTTCGGCTCGCCCGCGACCGCGATGCGCGGACCGAGCACGCCCAGGTGCAGCCACACCGAGCTCGACCCGGGGCCGCCGTTGAAGACGAAGGTGATCGGGCGGGCGACGTCGGGCTTCCCGTCCTCGTCGGTGACGGTGTAGGCCGTGACCGCCAGCTCGCCGCGCGGCGTCCAGCCCTGGAAGACGTCGTCCTTGACCTCCTCCTCGCGGATGACGATGCGTCCGGTGCGGGCGGTATACGTCAGGTCGCCGTCGGCGGTGCCGATCGTGTGCCGCGTCTCGACCAGGACGTCGCGCGGCTCGGGCCGGTCCGTCGTCCCCGTGCCGGTTGAACCGTTATGTGTGGCGTCCTTGGTGGTCTCGTCGCTCATGGCCGCCAGCGTAGGCGGGCGGGTCGAGCGGGCGCCTCCCCCTGTCCGGGATCCCTTGTGGTGTCGACTGGTCGGAGACTAGTCTGATCTGCATGAGCAGCACCGTGGGCGCCTACGACGCCAAGACCCACCTGCCTCGACTCCTCGACGAGGTGGAGCAGGGTGCCACCGTCACCATCACCCGGCACGGGCGTCCGGTCGCCCGGCTCGTCGGGGTGCGCGGCGCCGCCCCCGCCTCGGCCGACCTGGAGTCCGCCTTCGCCGCAGCCCGCGCCGGGCACACCCTCGGGCTGCCCGCTGCCGAGGCCGTGGCCGAGGGTCGACGTTGAGCGGCGTCGTCCTCGACGCGTCGGCAGCGCTGTCCTGGTGCTTCGAGGACGAGTGGACGCCGCAGAGCGACTCCCTGCTGGCGACCGTTCGCGCCGACGGTGCAGTCGTCCCGCCGCTGTGGGACCTGGAGATCGCCAACGCCCTCGCGGGGGCGGAGCGGCGCGGGCGCATCACAGCGGCGCACGCCACCCACCTGGTCGCCCTGCTCGCCCAGCTGCCGATCGAGGTGAGCGAGCACGACCCAGGCATGCCCGAGCTGCTCGCCCAGGCCCGCACGTCCGGCCTCACGGCCCATGACGCCTGCTCTCTGCTCACGGCGATGGCGACCGGGCTCCCCCTCGCCTCGCTGGACGGTCGGCTGCGGGAGGCCGCGGTGGCGCAGGGGGTCACGGTGCTGCCGGGGCTCGCGCCAGCCTGAGACCGCGACTCCTCCGCAGCAGTGCTGCCGATGTCGTGATGCATCACCGCAGAAGCACACCTTCTACGTGAGAGTGGGGCCTACGGCCCGGCGACGACCGGCATACCGGCGCTGTGCTGTGATGAGCGCCATGACCAACCCGCTCCTCGCCCCGTCCACGCTGCCCTTCTCCCTCCCCGACTACGCGACGATGACCGACGCGCACGTGCGCGAGGCGATCGAGGTGGGGATGGCCGAGCAGCTGGACGCGCTGCGCCTGCTCGCCGCCGACCCCGAGCCCGCCACGGTGGCCAACGTCCTGCACGCCTGGGAGACCAGCGGCGCCACCTTGGACCGCACGATGTCCGCCTTCTGGGTCGCCCGGTCCGCCGACACCAACCCCGAGCGCGACGCGATCATGGCCGACTTCGCGCCGCGGCTGGCGGCTCACTCGGACACGATCATGCTCGACCCCGACCTGTATGCCCGGCTCCGGGCGCTGCGCGAGCGCGCCGACGCGGGGGAGGTCGAGCTCGACGAGCAGGACGAGTTCGTGCTCGACGAGCGGCTGCGGGGCTACGAGCGTGGCGGCATCACCCTCGACGAGCCCGGCCAGGCGCGGCTGCGCGAGCTCAACGCCGAGCTGGCGACGCTGTCCACCGAGTTCGACCGGCTGCTGGTCACCGGCCGCGCGGCCGCCGCCGTGCACGTGACCGACGAGGCCCAGCTCGCCGGGCTCGGCGCTGACGACACGGCCGGGCTGCGCGAGGCGGCCCAGGCCGCGGGGCTCGACGGCTGGCTCATCACGCTCACCAACACGACCGGGCAGCCCGTCCTGGACTCGCTGGAGGACCGCAGCCTGCGCGAGCGGGTCTTCCGCGCCTCCGTCGAGCGGGGCCTGAGTGAGGGCGAGCACGACACCCGCGACATCCTGGTGCGCATCGCGCGGCTGCGGGCCGAGCGCGCCACCCTGCTCGGCTACGAGCACCACGCGTCCTACGTCCACCAGGTCGGCTGCGCCCGCACCACGGCGGCCGTCAACGACCTGCTGGCACGGCTCGCGCCGGGGGTCGTGGAGCTCGCGCAGCGCGAGGCCGACGCGCTCGCCGAGCAGCTGCGCACCCTCGACCCGGACGCGACGCTGGAGGCCTGGGACTGGCAGTTCCTCGCCGCGCGCGACTCCGGCGACGCCTTCGACACGGCCCGGCTCACGCCCTACCTCGAGTTCGAGCAGGTACTCACCGAGGGGGTCTTCGCCGCCGCCACCGCGCTCTACGGCATCACCTTCCACGAGCGCGAGGACCTGGTCGGCTACACCGGGGACGCTCGGGTATTCGAGGTGCGGGAGGAGGACGGCACGACGCTCGGGCTGGTCGTCCTCGACCCCTACACCCGGCCGACCAAGAAGGGCGGGGCGTGGATGACGAGCATCGTCGACCAGTCCCACCTGCTCGGCGACCTGCCGGTCGTCACCAACACCTGCAACCTGCCGCCGCCCGCGTCGGGCTCCCCGAGCCTCATGACGTGGACCAACGTCATCACGCTCTTCCACGAGTTCGGGCACGACCTGCACGGGCTGCTCTCCGACGTGCGCTACCCCTCCCGCTCGGGCACCTCGGTCCCGCGCGACTTCGTCGAGTTCCCGAGCCAGGTCAACGAGATCTGGGCCTGGGAGCCGGCGCTCCTGCAGCGGTATGCCCGGCACCACGAGACCGGGGAGCCCGTCCCCGCCGCGTGGGTCGAGCAGCTCGCCGCGAGCCGCACCGAGACCGGCTACCACACGCTGGAGCTGCTCAAGGCGATGATCCTGGACCAGGCCTGGCACCAGACGCCGCTCACCGAGCTGCCCGAGGACGGCTCCGGCGTCGAGGCCTTCGAGGCGGCCGCCCTGGAGCGGTCGGGGGTCGCCTTCCCGCTCGTCCCGCCGCGCTACCGCAGCTCCTACTTCCACCACATCTTCGGCGGGGGTTACTCCGCCGGTTACTACTCCTACCTCTGGTCGGAGGTCATGGACGCCGACACGGTCGCGTGGTTCCGCGAGCAGGGCGACGATGACCACCCCGGGGGGATGACCCGGGCCGCCGGCGAGGTCTTCCGACGGGAGCTGCTGGGGCCCGGCGGGTCCCGCGAGGCCCTCACGACCTACCGGGAGTTCCGCGGCGCCGACCCTGACGTGAGCCATCTGCTGGCCCGGCTCGGGCTCGGTGAGGGCACCCGCTGACGGCGCCGGTGTCGGGCGCCACGCTGCGCCTCGGCGCCATCCCCGGTAGGGTGATGCACCCATCGAGGAAGGTGGTTGATGACGATGAAGTCCTTCCCCCTGATCCCGTATGCCGTGGTCGGCGTGGTGCTCGTGCTGTGGTGGACCTTAACCCAGTCTCTGGTCGCCGCCGGTCTGATTGCCGCGCTGCTCGTCGTGGCCGCGGTCCACATCATCAAGATCACCAGCGGTCCGGGCTCGCTCGGCAGCGCTCAGGACGAGGCCGAGGGCCACGTCCGCGCCAGCTTCCCCGTGCCGCCGGAGCGTCACCGCGGCATCTGAGACAGCCGCTCGAAGCGATCGGGCGGCGGCGACCGGACGACCACAGCGACCAGGAGACCGCACGCTCCTCAGGCCGGTCGGGTCGCCCGCGCCACGGCTGCCGCCGCGAGGTCGTGCACCTGGTGGGTGCGCTCGATCTGGACGTCGTGGAAGCCGACGTCGCGCAGGGTGCGCCGGTAGTCGCTCTCGAGCAGCGCGCCCGCGATGCAGCCGGTCCAGCTCTCCACGTCCGCACGCAGCTCGTCGGTCCACGGGCCCAGTGCGACGACGTCGCTGATCGCCAGCCGACCGCCGGGTCGGAGCACGCGGAAGGCCTCGGCGAGCACGACCCGCCTGTCGGCCGCGAGGTTGATCACGCAGTTGGAGATGACGAGGTCGACGCTGGCGTCCGGGAGCGGCACGTCCTCTAGGTAGGCCTCCAGGAACTCGACGTTGGTCACCCCCGCGTCAGCCGCGTTGCGCTCCGGGGACCTGCCGGCGAAGAGCAGCACGTCCTCGTCGAAGTCGCCGTAGAAGAACTCGAGGTCCTGCTCGACCTCCTGCGCCGGGCCAGCCGTCGCCATCAGCGGGGTGCCGCCCAGCAGCATCACGGTCGCGACGGCGCGGACCGTCACTCGTGTCGTCGACCACATCGTCCTGCTCCTCGTCACGGGGGTGCCGCCGAGGCCGGGTGCCCCGCTCGCGCACGGCGCCAGGGTGGCCCGGTGGCGCAAGAGGAGCGCAAGAAACGTCTCAGCGGCGCTCGGCCTCGATCGCGACAGCGACGTCCCGCATCCGCTGCACGAGCCGGGCCAGGTCCGCCAGCTCGGCGTCGGTGAGCCGGTCCAGCACCAGCTGCCTGCCCAGCCGGGTCGGCACCTCGAGACCGGCCAGCAGCTCCTCCCCCTCGGCGGTGAGCCGCAGCAGCACCCGGCGCCGGTCGGCGGGGTCGTGCTCGCGCTCCACCCAGGCCTTGCCGACGACCCGGTCGACCAGGCCGCTCGTGGTCGCGGTGGAGACACCGAGGTGGCCGGCCAGGTCCTGCCCGGTGATGCCCGGGGTATGCCGGACCAGTGTGAGCACCTGCAGCTGGCGCAGCGTGAGGTCGGCCGGCAGCGGCAGCGGCTCGAGCCAGCGGATCGCGAGCGCGTGCAACTCGGTCTCCGCCTCCGTGAGGCGGCCCAGCAGCGCCGTGCGCTCTCCCGGGTCGGGCGTGGACGTCATACCGAGCGATGCTCCCTGTCGATTCGGCCAAGGGTAATGGTTCGCCTTAGGCTAGACATCCTATGTCGCGCCTCACCCTGTTCAGCGTCCGCAACCGGGCGCTGGTGGCCCTGGCCACCGTCTTCAGCATCCTGGCCGGGCTGTGGTCCGCGGGCAGCCTGCCCCGCGAGCTCTTCCCCTCGCTGCAGTTCCCCGTCCTCGTCGTGGCCACCTCCACACCGGGCTCGAGCACGTCGGTGATCGAGGAGCAGGTGACCGAACCGGTGGAGACCGCCGCCCAAGGGCTCAACGACGTCGTCGAGGTCACCTCCACCAGCACCGACGGCTTCTCAACCGTGATCGTCGAGCTGGACTACGGCACCGAGATCGGCGCGGCGCAGACGGACCTGCAGCGGGCCGTGCTCAGCCTGCCCGACCTGCCGGACTCGGCCACGCCGCAGATCTTCGCGGGCAACATCGACGACTTCCCGATCATCCAGCTCGCCGCCAGCGGCGGCGACGACGCCCGCGACCTCGTCGACCGGCTGGAGCGGGTCGTCATCCCCGACATCGAGGACATCGACGGCGTGCGCTCGGTGACCCTCTCCGGTGTCGCCGACCGGGTGGTCTCGGTCGACCTCGACGAGGAGGCGGCGCAGGAGCAGGGCGTGACCCTCTCGACCGTCACCCAGGTGCTGCAGGCCAACGGGGTGGTCCTGCCCGGCGGGTCGGTGCTCGACGGCGAGACCGAGCTGCCGGTCCAGGTCGGCTCCCGGCTGACCTCGGCCGAGCAGATCGGGCTGCTGCCGATGCTCGGCCAGGAGGCGGCCGCGGCCCAGCAGGCCGCCGCGCAGACGCAGCAGCAGGCGGACGAGGCGCAGCAGGCCGCGGACGACGCTGCTGAGGCGGCGGCCGCCTCACCGCAGGACCCTGAGCTCGCGGCCCAGGCGGCCGCGTCGGCCGCAGCGGCCGAGCAGGCGGCAGCCGCCGCCGAGCAGGCCGGCGAGGTCGAGATCCCCCGGCTGCGCGACGTGGCCACCGTGACGCTGGAGGAGCGGGAGGCGACGGCATACACCCGGACCAACGGCGAGCCGAGCGTCGGCCTCGCGATCACGAAGACGCCCGACGGCAACGCCGTCGAGATCAGCCACGAGCTCGAGGCGTTGCAGGACGAGATCAGCACCGCGCTCGGTGGGGGCGAGCTGGTGACGATCTAC
Source organism: Serinicoccus marinus DSM 15273 (assembly GCF_008386315.1). NCBI lineage: Bacteria > Bacillati > Actinomycetota > Actinomycetes > Micrococcales > Ornithinimicrobiaceae > Serinicoccus > Serinicoccus marinus. Next base: position 3,121,158 of record NZ_CP043808.1, read on the forward strand.
GACGGCGCGCCCTTCATCGAGGACTCCATCGAGGACCTCGCGACCGAGGGGCTGCTGGGCCTCGGCTTCGCGATCCTCGTCGTGCTCGTCTTCCTGCTCTCGGTACGGCTCACGCTCGTCACCGCGGTGTCGATCCCGCTGTCCCTGCTCATCGCCCTGGTCGGGCTGCAGGCCGCGGGCTACACCCTCAACATCCTCACCCTCGGCGCGCTGACCATCTCGGTCGGACGCGTCGTGGACGACTCCATCGTCGTCATCGAGAACATCAAGCGGCACATCGGCCGTGGCGACGACCGGCGCACGGCCGTGGTCGAGGCCACGCGCGAGGTCGCCGGCGCGATCACCTCGGCGACGGTCGCCACCGTGGCGGTCTTCCTGCCGCTGGGCTTCGTCGGCGGGCAGGTGGGTGAGCTGTTCCGCCCGTTCGCGGTCACCGTGGCGTTGGCCATGCTGGCCTCGCTGCTCGTGGCGTTGACGATCATCCCCGTCCTCGGCTTCTGGTTCCTCGGACGCCGCACCGGGGGCGGCAAGCACGAGCCGGAGGCACCGCAGACCGAGGAGGAGGACTCCCCCGACCGGCTCCAGCGGGCCTACCTCCCGGTCCTGCGCGCCGCGCTGGGGCGGCCCTGGCTCACCGTGCTGGTCGCCGTCGCGCTGCTCGGCGGCACGGGGTATGCCGCGACCCTGCTCAAGACCGACTTCATCGGGAGCACGGGCGAGAACACGCTGCAGGCGACCCTCACGATGCCGACCGGGACCACGCTGGAGGACACCGACGCGCAGGCGGCGCAGGTGGAGGAGTGGCTGGCCGAGCAGGACGAGGTCGTGACCTCGCAGGTGACCGCGGGGAGCCCCGGCGGCATCGAGGCGGTCTTCCTCGGCAGCGGGGCCAACAGCGCGACCTTCGCGGTGACGCTCGAGGAGGGAGCGGAGGGCGAGGCCTTCGGCGACGAGCTGACCACCGCGGTCGAGCTGCCCGAGGGAGCCACCTTCACGGCTCAGGTCGGCCAGCAGGGCGGGCCGTCCGCCGCCGGGCTGGAGGTGCAGGTACAGGGTCAGGACGTCGAGGACCTCCGGGAGACCGCCGACGAGGTGACGGCGCTCATGTCCGACGCCGGCGCGCTGGACGTGAGCAACAACCTCACCGAGACCGTGCCCGCGCTGCAGGTGCGGGTCGACCGTGCGGCCGCGGCGGAGGCCGGGATCGCCGAGGCCCAACTCGGGCAGGTCATCCAGGCCGCGACCGACGGGGCGACCGTCGGGCAGGTCGAGATCGACGCCAGCCAGGTCGACGTCGTGGTCAGCGACGGCCAGGTCGACGACCTCGACACGCTGCGCGAGCTGGAGGTCGGCAGCGGGGCCGACGGTGGAGCCGTGAGGCTCGGCGACGTGGCCGAGCTGGAGACGGTCGAGGAGGCGGTGAGCATCACCCGCATCGACGGGCTGCGCGCCGCGACGGTGAGCGGCCGCTCCACGGCCGACGACCTCGGTGCGCTCACGGCCGACCTGCAGCAGCGGATCGACGACCTGGAGACGCCCGAGGGCGTGCAGGTCTCGCTCGGCGGGGTCAGCGCCGACCAGGAGGAGGCCTTCGCCGCCCTCGGCCTGGCGCTCGTGGCCGCGATCGCGATCGTCTACCTCGTCATGGTGGCGACCTTCAACTCCTTGGTCCAGCCGCTCATCCTGCTCGTGTCGGTGCCCTTCGCGGCGACCGGCTCGATCGGGCTGCTGCTGCTCACCGACACCCCGCTGGACATCGCGTCCATGGTCGGGCTGCTCATGCTCATCGGCATCGTCGTGACCAACGCGATCGTGCTCATCGACCTCGTCAACCAGTACCGTGCCCGCGGTCTGGAGCGCACCGACGCGGTCGTGGAGGGGGCCCGGCACCGGTTCCGGCCGATCGTCATGACGGCGGCGGCGACGATCCTGGCGCTCACCCCGATGGCCTTCGCGATCACCGGGGGGGGCCTTCATCTCCCAGCCGCTGGCCATCGTGGTCATCGGGGGCCTCATCTCCTCGACGGCCCTCACGCTCATCCTCGTGCCGGTGCTCTACGAGCTGGTGGGCCGCGGGGCTGCCCGGGTCGCCCGGGTGGGTCGGCGCGAGGATGAGAAGAGCGGGCCCGAGCGGCGCGACGAGGCGGCCGAGCAGCCCGCCTGAGCGGCTGGGGCTGACGGTTGGCTCGGCGCACCTGTGAGGTACCTGCTGGACACCAGCGTGGTGTCCGCGCTGCGGGTCCGGGGAAGAGACCGCGCTCTCGAGGCGTGGGCCACATCGGTGCCGTTCGGCGATCACTTCGTGTCGGCGTTCACGATCGCCGAGATCGAGCGCGGCGTGATCGCGAAGGGGAGCGCGCCGACCCGCGGCAGGGGGAGGTCCTGCGTCGGTGGTTCGAGGACCATGTCGTTCCTGCGTTCGCGGGTCGCGTGCTGGCCTTCGACCTGGCCGCGGCACGCATCCTCGCCGGGTATCGAGTGCCCGAGCGCTGTCAGTCGGTGAGGCGCGGGCTGCGGTATGCCCAGGGCTTGGCGGGGCGCCCGCAGCGCCAGACGGCGTAGGCCTGGGCGGGACGGCCACGCACGCCGCTGACGTGGGCGTCGACGGCCTGTGCCGACGACGGCTCGTCCAGGAGCTCGCTGAGGGGGTGCGCCGACCACCCCTCCCGTTCTCCCGCCAGCCAGGCCGACAGCAGCGCACCACCCAGCGGCCCGAGCTCGTCCAGCGACAGATGGGGCGCGGCCCAGAGGGCGAGGACGGTGCCACGGGGTCGCGCCTCGCTCACCCGTGCCATGACCCGGTCGAGCCGGGTCCTGGCAAGAGCCGAGCGCAGACCCCGTGAGCCGGTGAGCAGCCCGAGCCCGGCCGCCTCTGCCCGCCCCAGGCCCAGCGCCAGCGCGCTGAGCCCGTCGAGATCGTGGCGCGGGTGCCGCTCGCTCAGCCGCAGCCACCCGGCCAGCTCCTGCGCCGGGGGCCCGGTGAGGGTGTGCGCTGTCGCACCGGGAAGGAGGTCGTCGACCAGGTCGTCCGGCAGCGCCAGCAACCCGGTGCCCTCCGGCAGGCCCGCGATCCGGGCGATCTGCGTGACCTGCGCGGTGGTGGGTCGCTCCGCGTAGGCCGCGCGCACGGTCGACCGCTTGTGCAGCTCGGCGAGCGACCACGGTGGGCCCGATCCTGTGTCCGGGGCGCTCCCCTCGGTCAGCCGGAAGGTGGCCGCCGTTCTGGCGTCCACGTCCACGTCCCAGTCGATCTGCGCCTCGAGCCCGAGGTCGGCCGCGACCACCTCCACCGACAGCGCGAGCGACCCGAGCGAGAGCAGCAGGTCGCGCCGCGTCGCGTCCGCGACGGGCAGCTCGCGATCGGCGTGCCAACCGAGGAGCAGGGTGGTGTCGTCGAGCGCCCGCAGGTCCCACGGCTGGGTGTTGTGGGCGCTGGGTGCCCGCCCCCAGTCGGCGGACCGCGCGAGCAGCCGCGCCGCCGGTGACCCGGGCCGTGCCCGTCCACGCGCGACCGGCGCCCCGGGCAGGGTCCCCTCCCGCGCGGCCTCTCCCCCTCCGGTGTCCTCGGCCGCGGCATCGACGGCCCGGGTGTAGAAGCAGGTCCCGTGCAGCGGTGCCCCTCCCATGGCGCGGAACTGCGCCTGCGACCCGACGTTGTCGTCCTCGACGAAGGTCACCCGCAGCGAGGCATACCCTCCGGCCTGCAACCCTTCCAGCAGCTCGCGGGACAGCCACCGCATGAGGCCCTGCCCGCGGGCGCCCGGCACGGTCCCCTTGATGATGAGCACCGCGTCGCGGCGGTAGCGGCCCTTGGTCACGAGCAGCCGCGCCATGTCCACGGGCGAGAGACGGCCGCCGGTGGAGCGCACGAAGGCGGTGAGGTCGGGCACGACGAGCACGAAGGCGACCGGTTGCCCGTCCTGCTCCAGCCACAGCAGCAGCCGTTCGTCGAGGAGGTGCGCCAGCCCGTCGGTCGCCGCGGCGAGCTCGTCGGCCTCGATGTGGGTGTAGTAGCCGAGCTCGGCGAACGAGGCGTTGAGCATCTGGCGCAGGAGCGGGAGCTGCTCGGCCAGGCGCCGCCGGTCCGCGCGGCGCAGCACGATGCCCTCGGGGAGCCGATCCACCGGGAAGACCTCGGCCGGGTCCATCGCTCCGAGGTCGCGGCAGACCCAGGTCGTCCCCTTCCAGATCCGCTCGAAACCCAGCGCCTCCCAGTCCCTCGGGTAGTGGGGCGGGCTCCACGGCCCGTCGAGGAAGCCCGGCTCGTCCCAGCCGGAGGTCACCACCCCACCGACCTGGTTCGGCAGCAGCGAGACCGGCCCCAGGAGCCGGGTGCGTCCGCGCTGCCGCGCGACCGCCTCGGCATACCGGACCATGGCGGTGAGCGCCGCCTCGCCGGCGAACTCGGTGGCCCCGAGCAGCAGGGTCGGCTCGCCGAGCTTCTCGTCCATCCGGGCGTCGGTGTGCAGGGTCGTGCGGCCGGCCACCGCGCCCCACGGGTCACGGACGACGACGAGCTCGACGGGCCCGTGCTCGCGGTGCGGCCCCTGGCCGGTGAACCACGAGCGGATCGTGCTGTGCCACAACGGCACCCCGTGCGTCTCCCGTCGGGTGCCCCAGGGGTGCACCGTGAGGAAGTCGCGCAGGTCGGCGCGGGTGCGCACCGGCTCGACCCGCAGGTCCTCAGCCCTGGCCTCCGTCGGCTCCCCCTCCGCTGCGGCGTGGGGGCCGTCGGGCGAGCGCGGGGCTGGGGAGCTGGTGGTGGGTTGGCCCGGTCGCCGGCCGTCATGGGCGCGCACCACGGTCGGCCCCACCTTCTCGGCTCCGATCGGGGTGAACCGCTCGATGTGGCGCATCAGGTGGTCCTCGGCGCGCCACACCCCGTTGCTGTAGCCGTCGGGGTGGGCGTGGTGCTCCTGCACGTCGCACCTCCCGACCGCCCGCTCCACGGTATGCCGCGCCGCCGCCGCCTGCTCCGGCGACGCGAACCACGCCACCACCCCGGCCGGACGGGCGCCGTCGAGCAGCCACTCGCGGCGCACCAGCCCCTCGGCCCGGCGCACCGCCCGGGCCGCCCCGGCGAGCCAGCGCGGCGAGGCTCGACCCGAGGCGGGGGCGAGCGTCAGCATCGCCGAGGCCTGCGCCACGGGCGGGGCGTGGGAGAAGTCACGGGTGCGCATCGGCACCCGTCTCGACGTCGGGGGCCGGAGCCGTCGCGGTGAGCGCGCTGTCCGCACGCCCGTCCGGAGCACCTGGCAGCTCGTAGAGCCGGATGTAACCGCCGGTGGCGTTCTCCGTGCCGTCGGTCACCCACTGCATGAGCTCACGGTGGACACCGCTGCGGGCGAAGCGCATGAGATCCTCGCGGGTCGCGAACCAGCCGATGGTCCCGAGCGTGAAGGGCGGGTCGTAGTAGACCTGGTGGTGGACGTAGCCGGGCATCCGCCGCATCTGTCGCACCATCGCGCGCCACCGCGGGGCGAGCCGCGCCCAGGCGAGCGGGGAGGCATACCTCGTGGCGCCGACGAAGACGGCCCCGGCCCGCTCCATCAGGCCGGACCCGAGAGGTAGACCCGCTTGAGCTTGTCCGGGAGGTCGGCGAAGGGCCCGGTGCCCGCGTCGTGCACCCGCACCTCGATGTCTTCGCTGCGGTCGCTCTCCTCCAGCGACTGCGCGAAGTCGCGGCTCGTCCGGGCGAGGTAGTCGACGACGCCCTCGCGGACCTCCGCGGCCAGCGCCACCCGGCCCGGCGCGTCCACGTCCACCCCCTCGCGCAGCTCGAGGTGGATCGTCGGCTGCTGCCGGGTCGCGTCACCCTCGACGTCCTCCAGCGTCAGCGTGAAGGAGCCGATCTGGGCGGCCCGGCGCGGGTCGGTGTAGAGGCCGTTCTCCACGTCCTGCGGGTAGATGTTGGCGCCCATGAAGGAGATCGTGGCGTCGGCCCGGCCGAAGAGCAGCAGCAGCGGCAGCTTCATCCCCTGCTTGGCGAAGGCCTCCCGGGCCGGGGCCTGCCACTGCGGCTGGCTGCGCAGCACCGCGGCCAGGTCGTGCCAGTCCATGAGCCGCGCCTCGTCGCCGATGTTGTAGCGCAGCTTGGGCGAGAGCACCGCGGTCGAGGTGAGCGTGCAGAGCAGCTGCCCCTCCTCGGTGGTCTCGAGGTAGGTCTCCAGCGGGTTGTACTGGAAGATCATCGGGGTCCGCGACTCCCCCGGGCCGAGCACTGCCTCGCGCAGGTCGTGGTCCTGCAGCAGCGCGCGCCGCAGCCACACAGTGAGGTCGGTCTCGCCGCCGATGCCGATGGTGAGGTCGGACGCGCCGTAGCCGGAGCGGACGGTGAGGAAGCGCTCCTCGCAGTAGTCGCGCAGCGCCTCGGTCATGCCCTCCCCGCCGACCAGGCCGTGCATCCGCCAGGCCGGCCAGTCCCAGCCCTCGGCGTCGAGCCGGTCGCGCAAATCCTTGAGGAAGGGCGGGTAGGCCGCGACCAGGTAGGTGAAGCCGGGCCCGAAGTGGCGCAGCGTGTCGACGATCTTGTCCAGGTCGGGCCCGGTGTTCTTCACCATCGCGATCTTGGCCATCGCGATGCCGGTGTTGGTCCCGGTCGCCCACGCGCCCATGGAGTAGGCGTTGACGACGAAGAGCCGCTCCTCGTCCCGCATCATCAACGCGGTGAAGCCGGCGACGTTGCGGTGGATGTCGGCGAGCTCGTCCCGGCCACGGACCCAGTTGAAGGGGGTGCCGGAGCTGCCCGAGCTCTCGTCCACCAGCGTCCCCCGCAGCTCCAGGCGACCGGCGCGCGTGCGGGCGGCCTCGTCATACCGCTGGACGTAGCCCGACTTGTCCGTCGGCGGGTAGTTGGTGAGATCCCACCAGCGGAAGCGCCAGTCGTGCTCGGCCAGGTGCTGGCGGTATGCCGGCACGTGCAGCGACCCGAGCTGGCAGGTCATCCACGCGTGCAGCCGGGCGAAGTCGCCCATCCACGGCTGGTAGTGGGTCGCGGTGAAACGCCAGGTGGCCGGGTGCACCTTGTAGAGGCTGTAGGTGGTGGTGAGCGCCCGCGTCCCCGCGCGCAGGGTGCCGCGCCGGGCCGCGGTGAGCGGCCGACTCATCCAGACCTTCTCCCCCACGTCCCGCCAGCGCATGACGAGACTCTAGCCTGCTGCCGCCGGGAGCCGGGGCGAGCGCGCACCACCGTGCGACGATGGTCGGGCTCCACCCCCGGGGGACCACCACGGGAGGCACGCACCCCGTCGGAGGCACCCGCGATGGCCCGCACCACCCGCACCACCCGCACGCTCCTGCCGCTCGCCGCGCTGGCCACCGCTGTCGGGCTCGGCGCCTGCACCGGGCAGGAGCAGCCGGTCGCCCCCACCGGTGAGGCCAGCACCGAGGCCCCCGCCGCCACCTCGCCCGAGGTCACCGCGGAGCCCACCCCGGACGTCCCGCTGGGCGAGAGCTATCCCGTCCCCGACGACCTCGACCGCGCCCTGCCGGAGTCCGTGGACACGCTGGAGGGTCCGTCGGGGCAGAGCTTCGACCTCACCGGCGTCCACCGGCTGGGTGCCGACCGGGTGGTCGTGAGCGGCGTCGTCACGCTGGAGGACGGTGGCTCGGACACCATCGACCCGCACGAGTGGCGGGAGGAGGGCTACCCCGAGATCTCGCTGGCCCGCGGCTTCGAGTTCGCGCCCTTCGTGCTCACCGTCGAGGGCGACGAGGCGCGCTACCTGCCGGTGCGCGCGGCGGACGACGCCTGCCTGTGCAGCGTGCTCCGGCCCGGCTTCCAGGAGGGTGGGGCCGAGCTGCCGGTGATGACGGTGATGTCCGCGCCGGCCGACGCCGAGAGCGTGGACCTGGAGATGCCGGGATTCGGCGAGCTCACCGACGTCCCCGTGGCCCCGATCCCCGACGCAGGCGGCACCAGCTCCGCGTGGGGCAAGACCGAGGCGTTGACGGTGCGCTCCGCGACCCGGGCGGACGGCGTCGTCACCGCCCGGGTGACGGTGGGAATGCCCGAGGATGCCTCGGGCTACGGCTACGGCGTCTACAACTTCGGGCAGGAGCAGCTGTGCTTCGCCGGGCTCAACGCCGCCGGCGCGACCAGCCTGGCCGGGAAGCCCACGGTGGAGGGCGAGGACTGCGTGCGCGGGATGCTGCCCGCGGCCGGCGAGGCCGTGGACCTCGAGGTGAGCATGCCGGACCCCGGCACCGACGAGCTCGTGCTGCTCCCGTGGAACGGCTACCCCGTGACCGTCGAGCCCACCGGCGAGCCCCAGGAGGGGTCGGGCGAGACCCTCGTCGCGTATGACGCTCGCACCAGGACCGAGGGCGCCACCGTCGCGCAGGGCCAGGAGGTGAGCGTCAGCCTGGACACCTCTGTCCTGTTCGACTTCGGCGAGTCGACGCTCACCAGCGAGGCCACGGAGACGCTCGCCGTGGCGGTCGAGGCGCTGGAGCAGCAGGAGGGTCGCTCGCTGACCATCGAGGGGCATACCGACACCCAGGGCGAGGAAGAGTTCAACCAGCAGCTGTCGGTCGAGCGTGCCGAGGCGGTGGGTGACGCGCTCGCCGGGGAGCTGGGCGAGGGGTGGACCTTCTCGGTCGAGGGCTACGGCGAGGAGCAGCTGCTCGTGGAGGAGCAGGGCGGCCCCGAGGAGGTCGAGGAGGCCCAGGCGCGCAACCGCCGGGTCGAGATCACCGTCGGGGACTGAGTCGGTTCGCGACGTCTGCCGGTCTCAGGGGCAACCACCCGCGGCGCTCGGTGGGGTCAGGGGCAACCACTCGCGGCGCTCGGTGGGGTCAGAGGTAACCATTCGCGGCGCTCGGTGGGGGTGCCGGCGCCGGCAGGATCACCGGCCCCGGGTCATCACCAGCCGCCGGGGCCGTCCGAGCCCGCGGCATACTCCTCCAGCGGCACCTCGCCCGCCCGCCAGGCGGCGTAGACGGGTTCGACGATCCGCCACAGCTCCTCGGCCTCGTCGCCGCGGATCGTCAGCAACGGGTTGCCGTCGAGGATGGCGCCGAGGATCTCGCCGTAGGGCAGCATGCGGGACTTGCCGAGCTCGGCGGCGAGCTCCTTCTGCTCCAGGTCGAAGGGGTCGCCCTCGGCGTTCATCGACAGCTCCAGCGCGACGCTGCCGGGCTTGAGCTCTAGCACCAGCCGGTCCGGGCCGGGTGCCGGGCTCAGGCCCGTGGGGGTGTGCGCGGGCTCGCGGAAGACGACCACGACCCGCTTCGCCGTGTCCCCGAGCGCCTTGCCCGAGCGCAGCACGAAGGGCACCCCGCTCCAGCGGGCGTTGTCGAGCTGCACGGTGAGCTGGGCCAGGGTCTCGGTCTCGCGCTCGGGGTCGACGCCCTCCTCGGAGGCGTAGTCCGGGACCTGGGTGCCCTCGACCTCACCGGCGGTGTAGCGCGCCCGGCGGGAGGCGGCCGCCGGGTCGTGCCCCCACGGCTGGACGGCCCGCAGCGCCTGCGCCTTGAGCCCGCGGATCTCCTCCGGCTGCATGGTCGCCGGGGCCTCCATGGCGAAGAAGGCCAGGATCTGCAGCAGGTGGCTCTGGATCATGTCCATGAGCGCACCGGCGTGGTCGTAGTAGCCGGCGCGGCCCTCCAGCGCCAGGGTCTCGTCGTAGCAGATCTCGACCCGCTCGATGTGCTCGGCGGTCCAGATCGGCTGCAGCAGCCGGTTGGCGAAGCGCAGGCCGATGAGGTTGAGGATGGTGCTGACGCCGAGGAAGTGGTCGATCCGGAAGATGCTGCCCTCGGGTACCACCCGCAGCAGCTGCCGGTTGAGCTCCTGCGCGGACTCCAGGCTGTCGCCGAAGGGCTTCTCCAGCGCGAGCCGGGTCCCCTCCGGCACCCGCAGCTCCTCCAGGAGCACGCAGACCTTGACCGTGACCGCGGGCGGCAGCGCGAAGTAGAGCGCCAGCGGGGAGCCGGTCTGCTCCAGCAGTGCGCGGAGCTGGTCCTTCTCGAGCAGGTCGGTGCGGTGATAGGTCGAGTCGGCGACGACCCGCTCGGCCACCTCCTGCGGCACCTCGGCCTCGGCCAGGCTGTCGCGGACCTTGGCCTGCCAGTCCTCCTGGCTCAGCTCGACCCGGTCCGCCCCCATGACCCGCACGGTCCGCCCCGGCTCCTCGCGCAGCAGGGTGCCGAGCCCGGGGAGCAGCAGCCGGCGGGTCAGGTCGCCGGAGGCGCCGAGGATGAGCAGGGTGGTGGTCTGATCAGGCATACGAGCGGTCCCTCCCGCGGGTTTGTCGGGTCGGCGTCAGTCTGGCAGGTCCGGGGCTCAGCCGCGTGCCGCAGCCCGGGCGCGGGGTCCGACGTCCCGGCGGTGGACGAGCAGCGAGACGCCGAGGACGGCGAGCCCGCCGAGCGAGAGCGCCGCACCGACGAGCGCCGGGGCGCGGTAGCCGTAGCCCGCCGCGATGACCAACCCGCCGACCCAGGCGCCGAGGGCGTTCGCGACGTTGAGCGAGGCGTGGTTCATCGCGGCACCCAGGGTGCGCGCGGAGCCCGCGACGTGCATGAGGCGCAGCTGCAGCCCCACCACCCACGCCGAGCTGGTCAGCCCGATGGCAGCCACGGTGAGCAGCGCCGGGACCGTCGCGCCGGAGCTCCAGAAGAAGACGAGCAGCGAGAGGGCGGAGCCGGCGCCGGTGAGGACCAGGGTGCGCAGCACCGACCAGTCCCCCAGCCGACCGCCGAGCCAGGTGCCGAGGACCGACACCACGCCGTAGACGAGGAGGAAGACCGGGACCCACCCCTCGTCCAGCCCGGTGACCTCGGTGACCGTGGGGGCGATGTAGGAGTACGTGGCGAACATGCCGCCGAAGCCGATGGCGCCGATCGCCAGGGTCAGCCAGAACTGCGTGCTGGTGAAGGCCCGCAGCTCGGCCCGCCGCGACTGCGTGCGGTCCCGTGGCGTCCGCGGGACCCAGACCCGCACCAGCAGCGCCGCGAGCAGACCGATGACCGCGACGGCCCAGTAGCTCACCCGCCACCCGAAGACCTGCCCGGCCCAGGTGCCGAGTGGCACCCCCAGGAGCAGCGCGATGGGGATGCCCAGCATGACCGTGCCCACGGCGCGCCCACCGCGGCCGGGGGCAGCCAGGGAGACGGCCACCAACGAGGCGAGTCCGAAGAAGCCGGCGTGCGGCAGCCCGGCCACGAAGCGTGCGACCACGAGCGTGCCGAGCGACGGGGCCAGCGCCGCCGCGGCGTTCGCGAGCGCGAAGAGCAGCATGAACCCCACGAGCAGGGCCCGGCGCGGCGCCCGGGCCGCGCCCACCGCGGCGACCGGCGCCCCGACGACGACCCCGAGGGCGTAGGCGGAGATGGCATACCCCGCGGTCGGGATGCTCACGTCCAGCCCGGTGGCGATCTGCGGCAGCACGCCCATGGTGACGAACTCGGCGACCCCGATGCCGACGCCACCCAGGATGAGCGCCGCGAAGGCGAGGGTATGGCGCGGCCCGGCGGCGGGGTCGGGCGCGCCGTCGGTGGCGGTGCCGGGGCGGACGGGGGTGTGCGGGGTCGACAAGGAGAACCTCTGATCGGAGGAGCACGACGGTGGGGAGGCCTCCAGCCTACGCCCGCCGCCGGGGGATCGTCGACGAGCAGGTCAGCCGTCGACCGCCTCGGCGATCGCGACGAAGTTGGCCTTCTGAGCGCCGTCGCTGCGCTGCCCGAGCGAGGGGTCGCAGGTGATGAGGGCGATCCGGGCGACCTCCTCCTGGTCACCCCACACCGCGTCGCTGCGCTGGAGGCCCTCCTTGGAGATCTGCTGGGTGGAGGTGACGACGAAGTCCCTCGTCCCCCCGTGCCCGTAGCCGACGGTGACGATCTCGCCGTCCTCGACCTCGGCGAGGTCGTAGAAGACGTCCGGCTCGTCGTAGTAGCTGACGTGCGCCGCGATCACCGCCGTCCCCACCTGACCGGGCACCACCCGGTCGGACCCGGCATACCAGATCGCCTCGCCCTGGTCCGGGTTGATGGTGCCCTGCGGGGTGAGGCCCTCCGGGGCGATGGGTTCGTGCTCGAGGCCAGCGCCGGGGACGGTGACCCAGGTCGGTGCACCCTCGCCCTCGGCGTGGACCGGGCGACCGTCGGTGCCCTGGATCGCCCCCACGGCCTGCACCGCGAGAGCGCTCACCCCGAGCGTCCCGACCAGCAGCCCGGTGGGCAGCAGCAGACGCGCGTTCACCGGCCAGTCCTGCGGAGGTCAGCCCTGCTGGCTGCCCCGGCGACGCACGCCCACGGCGGCCGCCCCGGCGCCGACCAGCGCCAGCACCGCACCGCCGACGAGCAGCGGCGACATCCCGGTCTCTTGGAGCGGGCCTGCGGTCTCGACGGCCGGGCCGGCCGTCTCGTCGTCGGCCTCGTCCTCGCCGGTGGCGGAGTCGTCGTCGGAACCGTCGGCCGCCTCGGCGTCGTCGCCGGCTTCGTCCTCCGCGGGGGCCTCCTCGGCGTCAGCGGCGGCCTCGGCGGCCGTGCCCTGGCACAGGGTGATCTCGCGGATGATCGCGCCACCCTCGCTGCCGTAGGTCTCGCCGTACTCCGGGTCCTCGACCGCGACCTCGCCCTCGTCGGAGGTCAGGGTCAGGGCGACCCACTCGTTGTCGCCGTCGAGGTAGGGCCCGTGGACGGCCTCGTCGATGTAGGTGGCCGTCGCCGTCCCGGGCATCGCCATGACGTCACAGCTGACGTCGGCGTAGCCCTCCAGGTCGTCTTCGTCGACCGCCACGGCCGGGGTGGCGAGCGCGAGCGCGAGGCCCGCACCGCCGGCGATGGTCAGCGTCCGCAGGGTCGTGGTGCTCATCGTCGATCCTTTCCCGGGCGACCGGGCAGCGGTCGCGGTCCTCGTGCGCGCCGGTCTGTCAGCCATGATCACGTGAACCACATTCGTCACATCCAGCGCACGAGCACCATAGCGTCGGGCCGGTGTCGACCCCGTGGCGATCAGGCGGCGTGTCGCGGATGCCTCACCCGCCGCGCACCAGGGCGACCAGCGTCGCGCCCTCCTGCGGCAGGTGCGTCCGCGGCGTGACCACGGTGGCGACGCCGTCGACGACGAGGAACATCAGGACCGCGTCGGGCTCCCGGGCGCGGAAGTCGTCCAGGGTGTGCTGGTCGGTGAGCTTGGTGCGCCGCACCTGCATGCCCTCGCGGGTCGCGGCGTCCAGCTCCGGGGCGGACATCGGCGGGGAGAAGGCGACCCGGGCGGTGAGCTTGCTGGCGGTCTGCTGCTTGGCGCGGGACTCGGTCATCCGCTGCTCGTCCTGGCCGACCTCCCGCTCCTTGGGTTGCGACCTGCGCGGGAGCGGCTCCCCCTGCCGGCGCAGCTGGTAGGTGTTGGCCTGCCCCAGCGCGTGCCCGAACTCCCGCGCGGCGGTGGAGTTGGTGTCGTCGTCGTGGGTGGCCGCGACCAGCGAGCCGATGCCGGCGAGCTCCATGTCCTCGACGGCATACTCCGACAGGATGTGCGTGCGCTCGACCTTGAGCCCGGACATCCGCCCCTGCGCGACCTCGCTGGGGGCCAGCGAGACGAGCAACGTCGGCACCTTGAGCTCGCCGAGCACGCCGGCCGCCTGGCGGGCCCACACCGGAGCCCCGGCGAAGAGCACGCCGTGCGGCGAGGTGGTCGCCAGGCCGAGCCGTTCGGCGAGCCGCCCGACACCGAGGCCGTAGAGGGCCACGGTCACCACGATGGTCACGAAGACCAGCGGCACCAGCCCGGAGGACTCGAGCACCAGCTGCTCCAGGCGCTGCGCCGAGGCCTCCAGCGCCAACGTCTCCTGCGGGGTGTCGCCGCCGAGCGCGGCGGCGTGCCTGGCCTCGTCGGCCGCGTGCTCGATCTCCAGCGCGAAGATGCTCGTCACCGCTGCGGCGACGATGCCGCGCGGCGCCATGAAGGCGAGCAGGGTCCGCTCCTCGCGGGTCGCCTCGGTGCCCAGCAGCCCGAGAGCCACCGACACCGGGCGGACGACCAGCACGAGCAGCAGCACGAAGAGGGCCGCCGTGGGGGCGATGGCGACGACCTCGCCGGGGCTGACCCGCCCGGCGAGCAGCACGAAGAGGGCACCGACGATGAGCACCTGGAGGTGCTCCTTGAACTCCCGCACGTGCTCCAGCCGCAGCCCGGGCCGGTTCGCGAGGTAGATGCCGAGCATGGTCACGGTGAGCAGCCCGCTCTCGGCCTGCAGCTCGTTGGAGATGACCAGGGACCCCACGGCCACCGCGAGGAAGGCCACGCCCTCCAGGAAGTCGGGGATGAGGTGGCGGCGCATCGCCACCTCCAGCAGGACGCCGAAGACGAGCGTGAGGACGGTGGAGATGAGCAGCGTGCGCCCCAGCGTCAGGGCGGCCGTCGTGAGCGCCCCGTCCGGACCGCCGACGATGAGCGCCTGGAAGACGAGGACGGCCAGGATGGCGCCGATCGGGTCGACGACGATGCCCTCCCACCGCAGCATCGAGGAGACCCGGCGGGTGGGGCGCAGCTGGCGGATGATCGGGGCGATGACGGTGGGGCCGGTGACCACGAGCACCGCACCGACGAGCAGCGAGAGCTGCCAGTCCACGCCGGCCACGACGCCGGCCGCGGCGGCGAGCCCCCAGGCGAGCAGGACGGTGACCGAGCAGAGCCGCAGGACCGCGCTGCTGAGGCCCCGCAGCTCACGGAAGCGCAGCGAGAGCGAGCCCTCGAAGAGGATGATGCCGACGGCCAGGTTGACGCCGGCGAAGAGCAGGTCGCGCCCGAGCACGCTCTCCGGCGAGACCCACTGACCCAGGCCGAAGCCGGCGATCAGGAGCAGCAGGATCGAGGGCACCCGCAGGCGGTAGGCCACGAGCTGGCAGAGGATGGCGACCCCGAGCACGAGGGCGAGGTAGGGAGCGGGCGTCACCCGCGCCAGTGTGCCAGCCGCACGGCGGCAGTCCCGGGTGCCAGATGACAGACCGGCGCTCAGACAGCCTGGCCGGCTCGGGCGGGCAAGGGCACCGACCCGCGCGACAGGCGGGCTAGCTGTACTGACCGGACCAACCTGTCCGGTCAGTACAGCTAGCCTGCCGTGCATGGTGGAGGAGGCTGACGAGGAGGCGCTGCGCGCGGCGGTCTCCGCCGTGTATGCCGTCGCCCCCGCCGACTTCGTCGCCACCCGCAAGGAGTGGGTCGCGCGGCTGCGCTCCGAGGGCCGCAAGGACACGGCGAAGGAGGTCGCGGGGCTGCGCAAGCCGAGCGTCTCGGCCGCCGCCGTCAACGCGCTCGTGCGCGCCCAGGACCCGGTGGTCGAGGCGCTCCGGGACGTCGGCGCGCGGCTGCGGCACGCGCAGTCGGCCATGGACGCCGCCGGGCTCGCGGGGTTGCGCGGCGAGCGGGACGAGCTCCTGCGGGCCTGGGTCACGGCCGGCCGCGAGCACGCCGCAGCACCCCTGACGGGAGCCGTCGAGAGCGAGGTGCGGGACACGGCCGTCGCGGCCCTGGCGGACGCAGAGGCGACCGAGCTCGTGCTCGGCGGCACGTTGACCCGTGCGCTGTCCTACAGCGGGTTCGGCGAGGTCGACGTGGCCGACGCCGTGGCGCGCACCAGCACCGGGGTGGTGCTCACCCGCATCGACGGTGGCGGGCAGAGGGCTGAGGAGGACGCCCGCGAGAGTGCCGACACGGAGGTGGGGTCTGCGTCGGGCGGCGAGCGGTCGGCCCCGGGCGGCGACGGACCGGCTGCCGGGGGCGACGGGTCTGCTTCGGGCGGCGACGGACCGGCTGCGGGCGGCGACGGGTCTGCTCCGGGCGGCGGGGGCTCGGCTCCGCGCGCCGAGGGCTCGACCGCCGAGGACACGGACCTGGAGGCCTTGCGGTCGGCGTTGCAGACGGCGGAGAGCGAGGTGGAGGCGGCGCGTGAGCGGCGCAGGGCGGAGGCAGAGGCGGCGACCTCGGCGCAGGACAAGGTGCGGGTGGCCGAGGCCGGGGTGGACCAGGCCCGCCGCCTGCTGGCGCAGGCGGAGCAGCACGCCGCGAAGGCGCAGCAGTCGGTGGAGCGGGCGCGGGAGGCGCGGGAGCAGGCCGACGAGCAGCTCACCGAGGCGCGTGCCCGGCGGGACGCCGCCCGGACCGCCCTCGAGGAGGCCGAGGACCGCTGACCCCCGCGGTGAGGAGGAGCCGGACGCCTGGCCCGACCGACGCGCGGACCCGCGCTCAGCGGTCGCCCCCGAGTCGGCTCACGAGGCGCGGACCCGCGCTCAGCGGTCGGCGTCGAGGCGGCGCACGACCGCCCAGGCCGCCGGGAAGATCGCGGCGGCGACGCCGGCCTTGATGATCCCCGGCACGATGAACGGCGTCACGCCGATCGCGGCGATCGCGGCCGGGTCGCTCAGCTGCAGGAGCGCCGCCATGTAGGGCACACCGACGAGGAAGGGCGCGGCGGTCGCGAGCAGGAAGCCGACCAGGGCCAGCCCGACGTGCCGGTCCCAGGCCCGCTCGGCGGCCCAGCCCGCGATGGCCGCAGCGGCGACGAAGCCGATGAGGTAGCCGAACGAGGGCGCCGTGACATAGGCCGGCCCCCCACCGCCGGCGAAGACCGGCGCCCCGGCGAGCCCGACCAGCAGGTAGGTCACCAGCGTGGCGGCGCCCCGGCGCATACCGAGTGCGGAGCCGACGAGCATCACACCCAGCGTCTGGCCGGTGATCGGCACCGGCCCGATCCGGAACTGCACCAGCGCGAGCAGCGAGACCACGACGACGCCGCCCGCGACCAGCGCGACGTCGGTGAGCACGCCACGACGCGGCACCAGCCGGTCGGCGAGGACGAGCGAGGAGGTGTGCGAGGAGGGCGCGGCGGCGGTCGACATGGCGCACACGATGCCACAACGTCGGTGCCGCCGGTCGGCGGGCGACGGCCGCGCCGACGCCCGGCGAAAGTGGAACCGAGGTGACGTGACGTCATACCCTGGGAGCGCATCGGCGCCGGTCACCGTCCCTGGGGTGGCTGGCGCCCACGCGCATCACCCGCCCTGTCGTGAAGGACACATGATGAAGATCGGCCTGCTGACCTCAGGCGGAGACTGCCCCGGCCTCAACGCCGTCATCCGCGGCGTCGTGCTCAAGGGCGACCGGATCTACGAGCACGAGTTCGTCGGGATCAAGGACGGCTTCCGCGGCCTCGTCGAGGACGACATCATCCCGCTGCCCCGCAAGAAGGTCCGCGGGCTGTCCAAGGTCGGCGGCACCATCCTCGGCACCTCCCGGATCAGCCCGATCCGCACCGGCGGCACCGACCGGGTCAAGGAGGTGATGGACAAGCACGAGATCGATGCGCTCGTGGCGATCGGCGGCGAGGGGACGCTGACCGTCGCCCGGATGTTCCACGACGAGGGCATCAACGTCGTCGGCGTGCCCAAGACCATCGACAACGACCTGTCGGCCACCGACCGCACCTTCGGCTTCGACACCGCCGTGTCGATCGCCACCGAGTCGATCGACCGGCTCCGGACCACCGGCGAGGCGCACTCCCGGTGCATGATCGTCGAGGTCATGGGGCGGCACGTCGGGTGGATCGCGCTGCACGCGGGCATCGCCAGCGGCGCCCACGCCATCCTCATCCCCGAGGTGCCGGTGTCGCCGGAGCAGCTGTGCGAGTGGGTGCAGAACGCCATGGACCGTGGCCGCGCCCCGACGATCGTCGTCGCCGAGGGCTTCACCTTCGCCGGGGCGGACCAGGTCGCCAGCGACCGGGTCGACGGCTTCGGGCGCCCGCTGCTCGGCGGGATCGGCGAGGCCGTCACCCGGCTCGTCGAGGAGCGCACCGGCATCGAGACGCGCAACACCACGCTGGGGCACCTGCAGCGCGGCGGCGTCCCGAGCTCCTACGACCGGGTGCTCGCCACCCGCTTCGGCACCGCCGCGATCGACGCCGTGAGCGCCAAGAAGTGGGGGACCATGGTCGCCCTGCAGGGGATCGACATCGTCGGTGTCAACCTCCGTGACGCCACGAGCGCGATCAAGACCGTCCCGCGCGACCAGTGGGACGAAGCCGCGATCATGTTCGGCTGACCGGGGACGTCATGGAGGGCCCTCCGATCGCCGCGATCATCGGCATCGTCGGCGCCGTGGCCGGCATCTCGCTCATCCTCCTCGGCGGACGCAGCGTCGCCCGGCAGGCCTCCCGCGCCAGCCGGTGGCGACGGGAGCGGGCCACCGTCGTCGGCTACGACTGGCGCGGAGCCGACGACTACGCGGTCCAGCACTGGCGGATCGAGCGCACCGACGCGCGTGGCACCGTGCACCGCACCACCTCGCAGCTCGGGATGTCGCACGGCACGATGCGGCGCTTCCCCTTCGACGTCGACGTGCTCGTCGACCCGCACGACGAGTCCTCCTTCGTGCTCGCCGGGGGGTGCCGGTCCGGCTGGGGCGGGCTGCTGGCGGTCTTCGCCGGGCTGTTCACGATGCTCATCGCCGGGTCGATCGTCGCGCTCATCGCCTGAGCGGGCTCGGCCTGACCCGGCGTCACCCCTACGATCGGGGTATGCCGGTCCACTCCCCCTCGCTGCCCACCGCCGCCGACGTCGACGCCGCGGCGCAGCGGATCGCCGGCAGGGTGCACCGGACGCCGCTGGAGCGCAGCACCCGCCTCTCCGAGGAGACCGGTGCGCAGGTCTGGGTGAAGCGGGAGGACCTGCAGCCGGTGCGGTCCTACAAGGGCCGTGGCGCGGCCAACCTCATCGCCCAGCTCGACAGCGAGCAGATCTGGGCCGGGGTGGTCTGCGCGAGCGCCGGCAACCACGCTCAGGGTGTCGCGTATGCGTGCGCGACCCTCGGCGTCAACGCGCGGATCTATCTGCCCGCCAACACCCCGCGGCAGAAGCGCGACCGGGTCGCCACCATCGGCGGCGACTGGGTCGAGGTCGTCGTGGTGGGCCGGACCTACGACGAGGCGGCCGCCGCGGCGGTGGCCGACGCCGAGCGGACCGGGGCGACCCTGGTGCCGGCCTTCGACCACCCGCACACCATCGCCGGTCAGGGCACCATCGCCCGGGAGATCAGCGAGGACCTGCCCGGCCCGCCGGACGTCGTCGTCGTGCCCTGCGGGGGCGGGGGGCTGCTCGCCGGGTGCCTCACCTGGTTCGGCGAGCACGCGCCGCAGGTGCGGGTCGTGGCCGCCGAGCCCGCCGGCGCCGCCAGCATGATGGCCGCCACCCACGCCGGGGAGCCGGTGGCGCTGCCCGAGATCGACCGCTTCGTCGACGGGGCGGCGGTGCAGAAGGTCGGCGCGCACACCTTCGACGTGGTGCGACGGCACACCCCCGAGCTCGTCGCGGTGCCGGAGGGCCGCATCTGCACGGAGATGATCCGGCTCTACCAGAGCGACGGCATCATCGCCGAGCCCGCCGGGGCCCTGGCGGCGGCAGCGCTGGACGCGGTCGGCGACCTGACCGGGCTCGACGTCGTGGTGGTCGTCTCGGGCGGCAACAACGACCTGCTGCGCTACCCCGAGGTCATGGAGCGCTCGCTCATCCACGAGGGCCTCAAGCACTACTTCCTCGTCGACTTCCCGCAGGAGCCGGGCATGTTGCGCCAGTTCCTCGACGAGGTGCTCGGGCCGGACGACGACATCGCGCTGTTCGAGTACGTCAAGCGCAACAACCGCGAGACCGGCCCGGCCCTCGTCGGCATCGAGCTCGGTGCCCGCGAGGACCTGCAGCCGTTGCTCCGCCGCATGGACGCCAGCTCGCTGCAGATCGAGCCGATCCAGCCGGACAGCCCGCTCTTCCGCTTCATCCTCTGAGGACGGTCCCGACGACACCCGCCTTCTCATCTGCTGCAGCGTTCACCTGAACGCTGGGGCCGGTGCCTCCCGGCGAGTCCGCGGCACGGATCCGGTCGGGCCACGCCGGCGCCGACACCGGGCCTCAGTGGCTGGCGCCGGCCTTCCAGTAGCCGCAGAAACTGATCCGCGTCTTGGGTATGCCCGCGCGCACCCAGTGCCGGCGCAGCGCGGTGGCGAGGTCGGACTCGCCGGCGACCCAGGCATACACGTCACCGTCGGGCACGGGCACGCGCGCCATCTCCGATTGGGCCGCGGTGCCGGGGCGGTCCTCCGGCCCGCGTACCACCCAGCGCACGTCGACGCCGATCGGCTCGTCGAGCACCTGCCGGTCCGCGGCGTCCGGCACCTCGACGACCGCGGTGCCGACGGTGTAACGCGGCGCGTGCCGCAGGATGCCCGCCAAGGCCGGCAGCGCGGACTCGTCGGCCGCGAGCAGCAGCGCCGAGCCCGGCGGCGGGTTGAAGATCGCGCCCTCGTCGATGATCGCGACCTCGTCGCCGACCGAGCAGGACTGCGCCCACAGCGAGGCCGGCCGGGCGTCCCCGGCCTCTTCGGTGCCGTGGACGACGAAGTCGACGTCGATCTCAGGGCCCTCGCCCAGCTCGCCGTGCGGGCGATAGGCGCGGACCGTGTAGTTGCGGATGACCGGGCGCTGCGCCGCCGGGATGAGCATGTAGCGGGCATACGAGGCGGTCGTCAGCTTGTCCGGCACGTGACGGAGCGACTCGCTGCCACCGGTGGGCAGGAAGAGGCGGAACCACTGGTCGTCGCCCATCGGCCCGAAGTCGGCCAGCTCCGCCCCCCCGAGCGTGATCCGGGCGAAGGTCGGCGTCGGTCGGTGGGCGCCGCGGACCTGCAGCCGCAGCGGGCGGGCGTGCGCCGGCTTGCGGCGTGCGGCCTGCGTCTCGTTCCTCGCCATGTCGTTCTCCTCGCGGTGGGCTCCGGTGCGCGGCGGTCCGGGTACATTCGGACACATCCAGGGACAGGATATACATTAGGTGCGCCTTACCTAACTTCACTAAGGAGCATCATGCATACGCTTCGCGTCCTGGGGACCGCCACGGCCCTGTCCGCAGCCCTGGTCCTCAGCGCCTGCGGCGACGACGCCGACACCGCCGCCGGCGACGGGACGGACTCGGAGACCTCCGCCGACGCGGCGTCGGGCGCCTTCCCGGTCACCATCGAGCACGCCTTCGGCGAGACCACCATCGAGGAGCAGCCCGAGCGCGTGGCGAGCGTCGCCTGGGCCAACCACGAGGTCCCGCTCGCCCTCGGCGTCGTGCCGGTCGGCATGAGCGAGGCCACCTGGGGCGACGACGACAAGGACGGCGTCCTGCCGTGGGTCGAGGACGCGCTCACCGAGCTCGACGCCGAGACCCCGGTGCTCTTCGACGAGACCGACGGCATCGACTTCGAGGCGGTCGCCGACACCGAGCCCGACGTCATCCTCGCCGCCTACTCCGGCCTGACGCAGGAGGAGTACGACACGCTCAGCCAGATCGCACCGGTCGTCGCCTACCCCGAGCTGGCGTGGGGCACCACCTGGCAGCAGATGATCGAGCTCAACAGCCAGGCCCTGGGCCTCGCCGAGGAGGGCGACGCGCTGGTCGAGGAGATCGAGGGCTACGTCTCGGACACCGTGGCCGACTACCCGGCGCTCGAGGGCAAGAGCGCGATGTTCAGCTCGCACAGCACCGACGACCTCAGCCAGGTCGGCTTCTACACCACGCACGACCCGCGCGCGCTCTTCTTCGAGGAGCTCGGCATGACCACGCCCGAGCTGGTCAGCGAGCGCTCCGCGGAGAGCGAGACGTTCTACGAGACGGTCAGCGCCGAGAACGCCGACCTGCTCGAGGACGTCGACGTGCTCGTCACCTACGGTGACGACGCCCTGCTCACCGAGCTGCAGGACAACGCGCTGGTCTCGGAGATCCCGGCCGTCGCCGACGGTGCCGTCGTCATGCTGGAGAACGACACCCCGCTCGCCGCGGCTGCCACCCCGTCGCCGCTCGCCATCGAGTGGGGCCTGACCGACTTCCTCGACCTGGTCTCCGCCGCCGCCGAGAAGAGCCGGTGACGGACACCCTCACCTCCGCCCCGCCGGACGCGCCTGCACGCGCAGCGCGGCGGCGGGGTGGCACGAGGGCATACCGCACCACGACGCTGCTCGTGGCGCTCGGCGCCCTGGTGCTCGCCGGCGTCCTGTCGGTCACCTTCGGCGCCCGCGAGATCGGGTATGCCGATCTCGTCGCCGCCCTCGGCGGCGCGCAGGACAACATCTCCCAGGCGGCGGTCGCCCAGCGCGTGCCGCGCACCTTCCTGGCGATGCTGGTGGGCGCTGCCCTCGGGCTGGCCGGCGCGGTGATGCAGGGCGTCACCCGCAACCCGCTCGCCGACCCCGGCATCCTCGGGGTCACCTCTGGCGCCTCGCTCGCGGTGGTCGTCGGCATCGCCTTCTTCGGCCTCAGCACCTCCGGCGGCTACATCTGGGTGGCCATCGTCGGGGCCGCGGTCGCGGCGGCCGTCGTCTACGCCATCGGCTCGATGGGCCGCGGCGGCGCCACCCCGCTCAAGCTGGCGCTGGCCGGGGCGGCCATGTCCGCGGCGTTCTCCTCCCTGGTGAGCGCCATCCTGCTGCCGCGCATCCAGGTGATGGACTCCTTCCGGTTCTGGCAGATCGGCGGCGTCGGCGGCGCGACGCCGGAGAAGATCCTCACGGCCCTGCCCTTCCTGGCCGTCGGCACCCTCATGTCCGCCGCCGTGGCGCGTGGCCTCAACTCGCTGGCGCTCGGCGACGACCTGGCAGCCGGCCTCGGCGAGCGGGTGGCGCTGACCCGGGGGCTCGCCGCCGTCGGCGCGGTCACGCTCTGCGGCGCCGCGACCGCGGTGGCCGGACCCATCGGCTTCGTCGGGCTCGTCGTGCCGCACGCCTGCCGGCTCGTCGTCGGGACCGACCACCGGTGGCTGCTGCCGCTGTCGATGCTCGTGGGCGCGGTGCTGCTCACCCTGGCCGACGTGGTCGGCCGCGTCGTCGCCCGACCCGCGGAGGTCGACGTCGGCATCATCACCGCGCTCATCGGAGCGCCGGTCTTCATCATCATCGTGCGGCGGATGCGGGCGAGGGCGCTGTGAGCACGCGCACCGGTGACGCCACCGACGCCCGTCCGGCCCCGTCCGCGCTGCGGCTGGGTCGCCGCCGCCGTGCCGCGAGCCGGCGCCGCGCCGTCGGCCTGCTCGGGCTGCTCGTCGTCGCGCTCTTCGCCGTCAGCCTGATGGTGGGCCAGACGTTCTACGGGCCCGGCGAGGTCTGGCGGGTGGTCCTGGGCCAGGACGTGCCAGGCGCGACCTTCACCGTCGGGACGCTGCGGCTGCCGCGCGCCGTGCTGGGTCTGGTGGCCGGGGCCGCCCTGGGTATGGCCGGCGTCACCTTCCAGACCATGCTGCGCAACCCGCTGGCCTCGCCGGACATCATCGGGATCAGCGCGGGGGCCAGCGCCGCGGCGGTGATCGGGATCGTCGTGCTCCGCGTGGACGAGGCCCTCGTCTCCGTGCTGGCTATCGTGGCCGCCCTCGTGACGGCCCTGGTCATCTACCTGCTCGCCTACCGCGACGGGGTGCTCGGGACCCGGCTCATCCTCATCGGCATCGGCATCGCCGCGATGCTGGACTCGGTCGTCGCCTACGTCATCGTCCGCGCCGCGGCGTGGGACCTGCAGGTCGCGATGCGCTGGCTGACCGGCAGCCTCAACGGCGCGACCTGGGGGGTCGTGCTGCCGCTCGTCGTGGCGGCCGTCGTCCTCATGCCCGCCCTGCTCGCCCAGTCGCGGCAGCTCGACCTGCTGCAGCACGGCGACGACACCGCCAGCGCGCTCGGCGTGCGGGTGGAGCGGACCCGGCTCACCGTCATCGTCGCCGCCGTGGCCCTCATCGCCTTCGCGACCGCCGCCGCCGGCCCCATCGCCTTCGTGGCCTTCCTCGCCGGACCGATCGCCGCCCGCATCGTGGGGGCCGGTGGCTCGCTCATGGTGCCCGCCGCACTCACCGGTGCGCTGCTCGTGCTGGCCGCCGACCTCGCCGGGCAGCACCTCTTCGGCACCCGCTACCCCGTCGGGGTCATCACCGGCGTCCTCGGGGCGCCCTACCTCGTCTACCTGCTCGTCCGCACCAACCTCGCCGGAGGTTCGCTATGACCGCCTCGCACACGCTCGTCGCCGAGCACGTCCACCTCGGCTACGGCGACCGCACCGTCGTCGACGGACTGGACCTCACCGTCCCGCCGGGGCAGATCACGACCATCGTCGGCGCCAACGCGTGCGGCAAGTCGACGCTGCTGCGCGCACTGTCCCGGCTGCTCGCGCCGAGCGAGGGTCAGGTGGTGCTCGACGGCAAGGCGGTGCACACCCAGCCGACCAAGGCGGTCGCGCGCACCATGGGGTTGCTGCCGCAGAGCCCCATCGCGCCAGAGGGCATCGCCGTCGCCGACCTCGTCGCGCGAGGCCGCAGCCCGCACCAGCGGATGCTCACACGCTGGTCGGCCGCCGACGAGCAGGCGGTCGAGGAGGCCCTGGAGCTCACCGGCACCACCGACCTCGTGGACCGCGCCGTCGACGAGCTCTCCGGCGGGCAGCGCCAGCGCGTCTGGATCGCCATGGCACTGGCCCAGCAGACCGACATCCTGCTCCTGGACGAGCCCACGACCTACCTCGACATCTGCCACCAGATCGAGGTCCTCGACCTGCTCACCGACCTCAACCGCACCCGCGGCACGACGATCGTCATGGTGCTGCACGACCTCAACCTCGCCGCCCGGTATGCCGACCACCTCGTCGCCATGTGCGGCGGGCGGCTGCTGGCCGGCGGCACCCCCGAGGAGGTGCTCACCGCGCCGACGGTGGAGCAGGTCTTCGGGATGCGCAGCCAGGTCGTCCCTGACCCGGTCTCCGGCAAGCCCATGGTGCTGCCCATCGGCCGCCACCACGCCGCCGCCGGCGTGCTCGGTTGACGCGACTGCCCGCTCCGGCGGCGGTATGCGTCATACGGTGACAGGATCAGGTATGCCGTCGGTCCGCATCCGCGCTCCCCGCACCCAGCACTGGCTCTTCGTCGCCGTTCTGGCGCTGCAAGGCCTCAGCTGGATCCCCCAGGCACTCGGATGGACGGACCACTCTGCCCGGTGGCGCCTCCTGGCCGTGGTCGTGGGCCTGGTGACGGTGGCGCTCCTGGTGGCGCTGCTCCGTGGGGTGGACGACACCAGCGCCAGTGCAGATGGCCTGCACCGGAGCCTCTTCCACGGCCGCGGGCACGTCGCGTGGACCGACGTCACCGAGATTCGGCCCGCCCCGGGGAACCCCGAGCGCCTCGTCATCCGGGGCGCGAGCAGCCGGACGATCTTCGAGGGTCAGATGCCCACCCAGGACGAGGTCGGGCAGCTGCATACCTGGCACCGCGCCGCTCTCGAACAGGCCCGTCCCGGCGACACGCCGGACGAGAACGGCTCAGGCGTTCACGTGCGCGACTGAGCCGGTCGGGTCGGGCGTGGCGACGGGCTCAGGTTCGCGGTGACAGACTCCGGTATGCCCTCGGTCCGGATCCGCGCGCCCCGCACCCGACACTGGGTCCAGGTGGTGTCGTCCAGCCTGCTGATCCTGGTCTGGTTCCCCGCCGTGATGGGCTGGACCGGCCTCTCCACCTCGATGCGGGTCGTCGCTGGAGCCCTCCTCGTGCTGGTGCTCGTGATGCTGGCCACGCTCCTGCGCGGCGACGACGACGTCACCGCTGACGCGGAGGGCCTGCACCGCGGCCTCCTCCAGGGTCCGCGCCTCATCCTCTGGACCCGGGTGACAGAGGTCCGGCCGGCTCCCGGCCGCCAGGACCGGATCGTCTTCCGCGGCGAGGACCGGCGGACGCTCGCCACCGGCCTCATGCCCGGCCAGCGCGAGGTCGACCAGCTACATACCTGGCACCGCGCCGCTCTCGAACAGGCCCGTCCCGGCGACGCGCCCGACGAGAACGGCTCAGGCGTTCACGTGAACGACTGAGCCGGTCGCGACCGGCGAGTCGCCGGCCCTGCCCGACCGGCCCGTAGGCTCGACCGGGTGAGTCCCCGACCCCCACCGCAGGACCCCCGCGGGGACGCCACCCCGCGCGCCACCCCCCGAGCCGACACCCCGAGCGACGCCGCCCCCGCCGCCCTGGCCCCGTGGGTCGCGGCCGTCGTCACCTTCGGCTCCTCGGCGGCCGTCCTGGTCCTGGAGATCACGGCGCTGCGGCTCATCGCGCCCTACGTCGGGATCACCCTGGAGACCAACACCGCGGTCATCGGCCTGGCGCTGGCGGCGATCGCCTTCGGCGCCTGGGCCGGGGGCGCGAGCGCCGACCGCACCTCACCACGCGGTCTCATCGGCCCGCTGCTCGTGCTCGGCGGCGCGTTGACGCTGACGATCAGCCCGGCGGTCCGCTGGGTCACCGCGTTCACCCCGCCCGAGCAGTCGGCGAGCATGGCGATCCTGCTCGCGGCGGTCACCGTCTTCGCCCCTGCCGCGGTGCTCTCCGCGATCCCGCCGATGGTGGTGAAGCTGCAGCTCGGCGCGCTCACCGAGACCGGCTCGGTCGTCGGCCGCCTCTCCGCCATCGGCACCCTTGGTGCGATCGCGGCCACCTTCGTCACCGGATTCGTCCTCGTCGCGCTGCTGCGCACGAGCGTCATCCTGCTGGCCACCGGTCTGGTGCTCATGGCCGCCGGCTTCGCTCTCGTCGTCACCGCCCGGCGCGGCGGGGTCGAGCCCGGCGTCGGCACGGCTGGCGCTCTCACGGTCGCGATCGTCGGCGCCGGCCTGGGGCTCATCGCGCCGGACCCGTGCCAGGTCGAGACCCGCTACCACTGCGCCTCGGTCGTCGCCGATCCCGACCGCGAGGGCGGCCGCACCCTGGTGCTCGACACGCTGCGGCACAGCTACGTCGACCTGGACGACCCGGCATACCTCGAGTTCGCGTATGTCCGCACGCTCGCGGGCGCGCTCGACACCTGGGCGCCCGCGGACGAGCGCCTCGACGTGCTGCACGTCGGCGGCGGCGCGATGACGCTGCCGCGCTACCAGGTGGCCTACCGCGAGGCCGGGGCCAACTCGGTCGTCGAGATCGACCCGGGCGTCGTCGAGCTGGTGCGCGAGCGGCTGCCGCTGCCGGACTCCGACCGCCTCACCGTCGACGTCCAGGACGGCCGGGTCGCGGTCGCCGGGCTCGCGACCGACAGCTACGACGTCTATGTCGGCGACGCCTTCGGCGGGGTCGCCGCGCCGTGGCACCTCGCGACGGCCGAGACCTTTGCCGACGTCGAGCGCGTGCTGCGGCCGGACGGGCTCGTCGCGCTCAACATCATCGACTACCAGGAGCTGGGCTTCCTCGCCGCCGAGGTCGCGACGCTGCGCACCCTCTTCGACCACGTCGAGGTGCTCACGCACGACGACCGGCCGGTGCCGGGCGGCAACTTCGTCGTGCTCGCCTCGGACACCCCGCTCGACCCGGCGGCGGTGGAGGCGGCGACCGACGAGCACGGTGGGGGTATGCGCGCGCTCACCCCGGAGCGGGTCGACGAGCTCGCAGAGGGGGCCGAGGTGCTCACCGACGACCACGCGCCGGTCGACCAGCTCTTCACCGGCCGCTCCTGACCGTGACCGCTCAGACCGTCGCGGGCTCGGGCTCGTCCTCCCGGTGCCGGCCAGCGTGATCGACCCGCCGCGGCCACCAGAACCGCTCGCCGAGCACCCGCACGATCGCCGGCACCAGGACCGTGCGCACCACCAGGGTGTCGAGCAGCACGCCGATGCAGATGACCACACCGATCTGCGCGAGCACGACGAGCGGCAGCACCCCGAGCACCGCGAAGACCGCGGCGAGCAGGATGCCGGCGCTGGTGATGACGCCACCGGTCGCGCCCAGCGCCCGCAGCACCCCGTCGCGGGTGCCGTGCTCGCGGGCCTCCTCCAGCGTGCGGGTGATGAGGAAGATGTTGTAGTCCACGCCCAGCGCGACGAGGAAGAGGAAGGCCAGCAACGGCATACCGGCATCGATGGCACCGAAGCCGAGGACGCCGGTGAACAGCCACCACGAGACACCCAGGGCCGCGCAGAACGTCGCCACGACCGAGGTCACGAGGATGACCGGCGCGAGCAGCGAGCGCAGCAGGCCGACGAGGGTGAGCAGCACCAGCGCCAGGACCAACGGCATGACCACGAGACGGTCCCGCACGTTGCCCTCCTCCTCGTCGAGCGCGGTGGCGTCACCGCCGGTCACGTGGGTGTCGGCATACCCCTCGACCGCGGCGCGCACCTCGCCGACCGCCGCCTGCGCCTCGTCGCTGCCCGGCTCGGCCTGGAGGACGACCTGCACCTGGCCGATGCCGCCCTCCGGCTCGACCGGGGTCACCTGGGTGACGCCGTCGACGTCACCGACCGCGGCGGCCAGCTCGTCCACCTGCGCCTCGTCGCCCCGCGTGACGACGACGAGCGGGTCGGACGTGCCGGCGGGGAAGGACTCGCCGAGCCGCTCGGCGGCGGTGATCGCCTCCGGGGTCTCGAGGAACTGGTCCTCCGGCGCCAGCCCGCTGCGCAGCTGGGTGAGCCCTAAGGCCATCGCCGCCAGGAGCACGAGGGTCCCGGCGATGTATGCCGTCGGCGCGGCCGCGACGGCGTCGCCGATGCGGCGCCACAGCGACCGGGAGTCGGCGAGCACCGCCTGGCCCTCGCGCGGCACTTGCGGCCAGAAGATCCAGCGACCGAAGAGCACCAGCGCACCGGGCAGCACGAGCAGGACGAAGGCCATGGCGACGAGCACCCCGACGGCGCAGGCGAGCCCGAGGCCGCGGGTGGACGGGAAGGCCGACAGCAGCAGGCACAGCACCCCGACGACGACGGTGCTGGCGCTGGCGAGGATCGCCTCGGACGCCCGCCGCAGCGCCAGAGCCATCGCCTCGTGCCGCGAGGAGTGGGTGCGCAGCTCGTCGCGGTAGCGGCTGATGAGCAGCAGCGCGTAGTTGGTGCCGGCGCCGAAGACGAGCACCGAGAGGATGCCGATGGTCGACTCGTCCCAGGGGATGCCGACCGCCTTCAACACGTGGGTGGCGGCGCTGGCTGCGGCCTGGTCCGCGACCCCCACGACCAGCAGCGGGACGACCCAGAGGATCGGGCTGCGGTAGGTCACGATGAGCAGCAGGGCGACCACGCCGGCGGTCACTGCGAGGAGCGTCACGTTGGCGCCGTCGAAGACCGAGGCCAGGTCGGCCTCGATCGCGGCTGGGCCGGTGACCTGGGCGGTCACCCCTCGGGCACGCCGTCGGCGAGGTCCGCCCGGAGCGTGGAGACGACCTCGGCCGTCTCGGTGGCGGTGGGTGCGTCGAGGTCGAGCACACTGATCGCCGCCGTGCCGTCCTCGGCGGGGATGACCGGGAACTCGCCGGTCAGGCCTGGCGGCGGGCCGCCCTCGGCGCTCGCCTCGCCACCGGGCTGGTGGCCGGCCTCGCCCTCCGCGCCCTCGGGTGCCTGACCGCCGGTCTCGCCCTCGACCTGCCCCGTGCCACCGGAGGGGGCCTGCGTCCCCTCTGGCGCGACGTCCTCCAGCAACGTCGCGAGGTCGGGCAGCGACTCCTCGATGCCCTCCTCGGCGGTGAAGAGCACGATCGCCGCCTTGCTGCCCTCGTCAGGGAGCTCGTCCAGCAGCCCCTGACCCTGGGTGCTGTCGAAACCGGCCGGCAGCGTGTCGAGCGCCGAGGCGTCGCGCTCGGCCTGGCCGACGCCGCCGATGAGCGCGACCCCAAGGAGCAGGCCGACGAGGGCGACGATCCAGGATCGTCGACCGGTCAACGTGGCGAGCAGTCGGGACATGTCGGGGCTTGACCTCCGGGGCTAGTGTGGGACACAGTCGTCAGGTAGATACCTAACTAAGTGAGATATTTCGTGACAGAACGTAGCACGGGCTCGGTGCCGCACGGAAGTCGCGGCCCGCAGAGCGAGTGGGTCGACGGTTGGGAGCCGGGGCCGGTCCTCGACGCCCTGCGCCGGCTCCTCGACTCCGGCCGCCGCGCCACGCCGGCCCTCGCCCGCCGGGCCGGCCTCACGCATACCGAGCTGTCCGTGCTCGAGCACGTCATGGACGAGCCGGTAGGCCCCACCGAGCTGGCGCAGCGGCTCGGCGTCACCTCCGCCGCGGCGAGCGGCATCGTCGACCGGCTGGTCGCTCGTGGGCACGTCGAGCGGCAGGCACACCCGACCGACCGCCGCCGCACCGCGGTGGTGGCGACCGAGAGCGGGCGTGAGGAGCTCATGGGACACCTCGTGCCGATGTTCGCCGAGCTCCAGCACGTCGCGCAGGGTCTCAGCGAGGACGAGCGCGACGTCGTGCTCCGCTTCCTGCTCGCGGCGGACCGCGCGGTGGGTCGGCTGCTCTGAGGCTCGGCCCCTCCATGAGCAGGGGAGCGCTCGGCCACGCGCTCTGGTCCCTGCCCCCGCGACACCGCGGCTGCCCGTCCGGACCGGGGGGAGGCCGGCCGAGGGCGGGTCGGCCGCGCGAACCGGCGTCGCCGGCGGCTCCTAGACTGAGGTGATGAGTGTGGACCCGCAGACCGAGCCGCTCCGCGAGGGGGCGGTCGCGATCACCGTGTCCGACCGCAGCTCCGACGGTCGGCGCGAGGACGAGTCCGGCCGCCTGCTCGTGCAGGCGCTGCGCGCGATCGGGTATGCCGTCACCGAGCCGGTCGTGGTGCCGGACGGGGTGGACAGCGTGGCCGGCGCGCTGCGCGACGCGGTCGGGCAGGGCGCGCGCCTGGTCGTCACCACCGGCGGCACGGGGATGGGACCGCGCGACCTCACGCCCGAGGGCACCCGGGAGGTCATCACGCGGGAGAACCCCGGCCTGGCCGAGCTCATCCGCCGGGAGGGCTCCCGGCAGACGCCCTACGCCGCAGTCTCCCGCGGCGTCGTCGGCGTCGTCGACTGGCCGCAGGAGCGCGGCGTCGGGGGCACCCTCGTCGTCAACCTGCCCGGACGGCCCGCCGCGGTGACCGAGGGGATGGACATCATCAGCCCGCTGCTCGCGCACGTGCTCTCCCAGGTGAGCGGGGGTGACCACACGTGGTGACCCGTGAGCCGCTCGTCGACGGCTACGGCCGGGTCCACCGGGACCTGCGGATCTCGGTGACCGACCGGTGCTCGTTGCGCTGCACCTACTGCATGCCCGAGGACGGCGTGCCCTGGCTGCCCCGGGCGACCATGCTCAGCACCGAGGAGGTCGTCCGGCTCGCCGACGTGGCCGTCTCGATGGGGATCGAGGAGATCCGGCTCACCGGCGGCGAGCCGCTGCTGCGCCGCGACCTCGTGGACGTCGTCGCCGGGCTGGCCGCGCTGGACCCGGCACCCGAGATCAGCATGACGACCAACGCGGTCGGGCTGGCCAAGAACGCCTCGGCGCTGCGCGAGGCCGGCCTGACCCGGGTCAACGTCAGCCTGGACACGCTGCGACGCGACGTCTTCATCGAGCTCGCGAAGCGCGACCGGCTCAAGGACACCCTCGACGGCGTGCGCGCCGCCGCGGAGGCCGGGCTGGTGCCGGTCAAGATCAACACCGTGCTCATGCGGGGGATCAACGACGACGCCGAGGACGTGGTCGGGCTGCTGACCTTCGCGCTGGAGCACGGCTACGAGCTGCGCTTCATCGAGCAGATGCCGCTGGACGCCCAGCACGGCTGGGACCGTCGGCAGATGATCACCGGCGAGGAGATCCTCGACAAGCTGCGCACCGGCTACGACCTCACCGCGCAGCCGGACGAGACACGGGGCAGCGCCCCGGCCGAGCTCTTCGACGTTCGTCCCCTCGGCGCGGACGTGGAGAATGAGCCGCTGGGCACCGTGGGCGCCATCGCGTCGGTGACGATGCCCTTCTGCGGCAGCTGCGACCGGGTCCGGCTCACCGCGGACGGCATGATCCGCAACTGCCTCTTCGCCACCGGCGAGACCGACCTGCGCACGCCGCTGCGCGACGGTGCCTCGGACGACGAGCTCGCCGCCCTGCTGCGCTCCTCGATCACCGCCAAGCTGCCCGGTCACGGCATCAACCAGCCGACCTTCCTGCAGCCCCCGCGTCCCATGAGCGCCATCGGCGGCTGACCTCGCTCCCTTCCCCGCACCACCTGGGGTCAGGTGCGTGCCGGCGCTCGCTCAGTGGCGGCAGCGGTCGCGGCGGTCGGGCAGCCGCTCGAAGCCGGCCGAGGTATACGTCGCCACCGCCCCCGTGTTCGCCGCGGTCGTCGCCACGACGACGGCCGCGGCACCCAGGTCTCGCAGCGCCGCCGCACCGGCGAGCGTGACAGCCCGGCCGTGGCCCTGACCACGGTGGTCCGGGTGCACGCCCATCGGCTCGATCACGCCGACGCGCCCGGCACCGGCCGCCCAGACGATGATCGTCGCCGCCGGCTCGCCCCGGTCGCTCCGCAGCAGGAGGCCACGCGCCTCGCGGAAGGGCGTGCCCGCCGCGAGGGCCTCCCACCGCGAGCGCATCTCCGCCATGCCGAGCCGACCGCCGAACGCCGCCCGGTGCACCTGCGCCCAGTCGCCCGCGGTGGACGTGTCGACGGTCTCGACCGGCATACCGGGGTCCTCCACCGGCCGGTCGAGGTCGCGCCGCAGGACCGCCCAGGGCTCGTCCTCGCCCCACCCCTGCTCCCCCAGCAGGTCGTGCGCGAGCGCACCGCTGGGCGTCTCGACCGCGACCTCGCCCTCGGGCAGGACCCCGTGGCCGGGGTCGGCCGCGTCGGCGACCACCTGCTCCGCGAGCGCAGGGTCACGCTGGTGGTCGGGTCGGAGGCCGACGCGCAGCAGGTCCGGCCCGTCGAGCAGGCCGACGGCCAGGATGCCGTCCCGGCTGCTCCAGACCCGCAGCGCCGCGGCCGTCGCCTCCGGTCCACGGCTCCAGAACCACCCGACGTCACCGGGGTGCAGCTGCACCGGCGCCTCCGGCCCCTGCCACGAGGCCAGCACGGCCACGATCGCGCCGAGGTCGTCGACGCCGGGGGTGGCGAGGCTGATGCTCATCGGCCCATCCGACCGCCTCGGCCGCTCCACCGCAACGGGTTTGCGCGGATGCCGGCTCGCCGACCGGGCCCGTGGCATACCCGTCAGGCGCGCGCGCCGACCGACTCCTTCTCGCCGCCCTCGCCGTCGTCGCCGGAGCTGCCGGCGTCGGCCTCGGCCCGGGCCTTCTCGTGCGCCCGCTTCGAGACCGCCTTGCCGCGCTGCAGCTCCCAGTAGGCGCAGACGAAGTAGACGATCGTGCCGGTGATGGCGATGGTGTAGAAGGTGTTGCGCTGCGTGAGGTAGGTGTAGATGTCCGGGCTGTCGAAGAACACGATGAGCGCGTAGACGAGGATCACCGCGAGCGCGAGCATCCACACGACCCGCAGCGCCCGGCTGATAGGCGTCGTGTCCTTGACGTGACCGGGCAGCGACTCGGCCTGCTTGCGCTTGAAGTCCTGCGCCCGCTCGAGGAAGAGCTCGTGGTCTCGCTTCTCCTCGGTGTAGTCCTCCCCGGCCCCGGCCTGCTTCGCGAGCGCGACGTAGAGCAGCGCCGCCACGATCCAGGCCGGCACGAAGGCGAAGTAGGGCGAGATGATCTGCGTGAGGTTGAGCACGATCCCGAGGCCGAAGGCGACCGCCCAGGCGACGATGGCCGGCGTGTTGGTGACGCCCTTGAAGCGCGCCCAGTACTCCGTCAGCCCGAAGCGCGGGAGCAGCTTGTGCTCGGCCCAGACGATGCCGCCGACCGGGGCCAGCAGCACGCCGGCCCAGGTCACGAGCGGGGCGTAGTTGCGGTAGACGAACGGGAAGCACGCGACCACCACCACGATCACGCCGACGATGAGCGTCGCCCGCGCCCGCGAGATCGAGGGAAAGACCCCCTGCGTCGCCAAGCCGGCGCGGTAGAGGTTGGCGTTGGCCGTCGTCCACCCGGCGACCACGACGGTGACGTAGCCGGCCCAGCCCAGGGCCACCCAGGAGACGTCGCCGGGCGAGAGGACCGTGATGCTGGTCAGCGTCAGCGCGGCGGTGGCGGCGCCCATGAGGCCGGCGGAGAACCACGCGACGTAGTGGCCGAAGAGCATGCCGGTCGAGGTCATCAGACCGTGCCAGCCCTTCTTGGCATACCGCAGCAGCGCCATGTCGATCATCCCCGCGTGCGCGAAGCTGTTGGCGGCCCACGCCAGACCGGCGACCTCGATCATCCCGATGCCCTCCTCGCCGCCGGGCGTGACCCTGGTGAAGACGGTGGCACCGGCGATGTCGACGAACTCGCCGAAGCTGCCGATCTCGGTGACGCCGGTGACCGACTCGGCCACGGCCGGCAGCAGCACCAGGCCGCCGACGGTGAACATCGTCGCCAGCCACGGCCCGCAGATCGTGGCGAACTCGGCGAGCGCGTTGAAGCCGAAGACCGCCACGAGCACCGCCACGATGCTGAAGGCCACCACGAGGATGATGAACCCGAGATGCGTGGGGTATGCCTGCTCCTGCGTCGGGATGCCGATCACCCGTTGGACGGCGGTCGCCGAGACGGTGAGCATCGCCGCCGAGATCACCGCGAAGACGATCGCGTTGGCGAGGTTGTAGATCTTGGAGATGGAGCTGCCGCCGAAGCGCAGCAGGTAGGTGTAGACGCTGAGCCCGACCTCGCGCGCGACCGGCGTCGTGACCAGCCAGAAGGTCAGGACGGCCAGGGTGTTGCCGATGAGCAGCCCGATGAGGACGTCCCAGATCCCGGCGCCGAGGATGACGAAGGTGGCGCCGAAGACGAACTCGGTGCCCGCGACGTTCTCCGCGGCGTAGAGGCCGGCGAAGTGCTTGGCCCCGTGCTTCTCGTGCTCGCCGACCGGGAGGAGCTCGGGGTCGGTGTTGGCGATCTGCTTGTCGATCTGCTCCACGCTGCGTGCCATGGCGATCTCCCTCAGTCCTGGTCCTGCTCGGCGAGCAGACGGGTCTGCTCGATCGTCTGGTCGGCGACCCACTGCGATCGTTCGAGCACCTCGTCCAGGCTCAGCTCGCCCTCGATCGCGGTGGTGTACTGCTGCCCCACGGCGTTGCCGAGGCTCTGGAAGGCGGGCACGTCGACGTACTGCATCCCGACGTAGGGCACCGGCTGGGTCGTCGGCTCCCCGATCTGGGAGGTCTGGATCGACTCCAGCGCGAGGTCGGCGAAGGGCGCGGCCTCGGTGTAGTCGGGGTTCTCGTAGAGGTCGGTGCGGTTGCCCGCGGGCACCGCGGCCCAGCCCTGCTCGTCGGCGACGAGCCGGGCATACTCCGAGGAGGTCGCCCAGGTGACGAACTCCTTGGCGAGCTCGGGCTGGTCCGAGCTGGCGGGGACCGCCAGCGCCCAGGCCCACAGCCAGTTGCTCGCGCGGCCGGCCTCGGTGCCCGGCGCGAAGGCGAAGTCCACGTCGTCGGCGACGCTCGAGGCCTCGCCGTCGGTGACGAAGCTCGCGGCCGTGGTGGCGTCGACCCAGATGCCGCACTGCCCGTCCTGGAAGAGGGCGAGGTTCTCGGCATACCCGGCGTCGGCGACACCCTCGGGCGCCATCCCGGCGAGCGCGAGGTAGGTCTCGCTCGCCTGCCGCCAGGCGTCACTGTCGAGTTCGGGGCTCCACTCCTCGTCGTACCACCGGGCGCCGTAGGAGTGCGCCATGGCGGTGACGACGGCGGCGTTCTCGCCCCAGCCCGGCTTGCCGCGCACGCAGGCGCCGGCGGTGTCGGTCTGCTCGTCGATCGCGGTCGCCGCCGCGACGACGTCGTCCCAGGTGGGTCGTTCGGGCATCTCGACGCCGACCTCGTCGAGCAGGTCGGTGCGGTACATCGTGAACGTCGACTCGCCGTAGAACGGCGCCGCCTGCAGGGTGTCCTCGTGGGTCAGCGCGTCGGCCACCTCGGGGATGAAGGCGCCGGCGTCGAAGCCCTCGGGCATGTCGGTGAGCGGGGTCAGCAGCTCCTGGTCGGCCCACACCTGGGCCTCGTAGGTCCCCACTGTGACCACGTCGAAGCGGCCCGCACCGGTGCCGACGTCGGTCGTGACGGTCTCGCGGAGCTCGTTCTCCCCCTCCCGCACCCACTCGATCTCGACCTCGGGGTGCTCGGCGAGGAAGGCGTCGCTCATCTCCTGCAGCGTGTCGAGGTCGCCGTTGTCGACGACGGCGATGGTGAGCGTGTCACCGCTCGCGGACTCGTCGTCGCCCCGCCGCACCCGGTGAGCAGGAGCAGCGCCCCGGCACCCGTGAGCGCCACCGCCCTCGAGCGTGCGCCCCGTCGGGGCGTCGTCCGCGTGACCCGGACTCCTCGCATGTGTGACTCCTTCGTCATGGCACCCACCCCGTCGGGCTCGCCGCACAAACGAGCGCGGCGTCGGTGCACATATGAGAGTCCTAGTGAAACTCTCCGCCTGCGCCCTGTCAAGGGTTGACGCCGCGTCAATCAGAGGGTCGGGGCTCAGCCCCCGGCGAAGGGTGGCAGCACGTCGAGCACGGCGTCGTGCGCGAGCGGCAGCTGCGGGTCGGAGACGTACTGCCCCTCGTGCAGCACCGAGCTCAGCGCGAGGACCCGCGTCAGCTCGGCGCCGTGCCGCTCCCGCAGGTCGGCGAGCAGCGCGCCCAGCTCGTCGGCGTCCACGCGCTCGCTCTCGGTGCCGGCGGCCTCGGCGGCCCCGGCGAAGTACCTCACCGTCGCCATGACGTCAGTCTCGCAGACGATCGGGTATGCCGCCGCTCACCCCGGCCGGGCCAGGTCCAGCACCCGACGGTTCTCCCGCAGCTCGTGCTCACCACGCCGGTCGAGCTGGGTCCCGCCGTCCTCGACCCACCCGTGCTGCTCGTAGAACTCGGCCGCCCGCGCGTTGCCGTCGAGCACCCAGAGGTGGGCACGGGTATACCCCTGGGCACGCAGGTGCTCCTCGACGGCGACCATCAGCCGGTGCCCGATCCCGGCCGACCAGAGTCGGGGGATGACGTAGAGCCCGTAGAGCTCGCCGTCCTGCGGCCGCTCCGGGTCGCGGGAGTGGCCGGCGACCGCCCAGCCGCAGACGAGACCGTCGACCTCGGCGAGGAGGTCGGTCCCCCGCGGGTCGGCGTGCTGCTCCGCCCACCGCGCCCGCCGTCGTGCGGCCTCGTCAGGGACGTCGAGGGCGTGCAGCAGCGGGGACGGCAGCAGGCCCGGGTAGGCACCCCACCACCCGGCCACCCGCACGGTCGCGACCGCCTCGGCGTCCTCCGGCGTCGCTGCCCGCAGCACCACGTCCATACCGCCCAGCCTGCCAGAGCGACCC
The DNA here is from genome assembly GCF_008386315.1 of Serinicoccus marinus DSM 15273. Taxonomy (NCBI): domain Bacteria; kingdom Bacillati; phylum Actinomycetota; class Actinomycetes; order Micrococcales; family Ornithinimicrobiaceae; genus Serinicoccus; species Serinicoccus marinus. The sequence goes on from NZ_CP043808.1 coordinate 3,158,324, forward strand.
GGACGTGGTCGGCGCCACCGACCGCCGGTTGGTCAGCCGAGAGCCGGTTCGTCATCTGAGAGCCTCCTCGAACAGGCTCCGATGTGACGAACCGGCTCCCAGTGGTGCTCAGGCCTCGCGGCGCGGCACCAGGGCCAGAGCGACACCGAACACCAGCCAGGTCCCGAGGACGAGCACCGGGGCCCCACGCGCCCGCACCGTCGAAGAAGGCGGTGGACCGCAGCAGCGACCCGGCGGCACCCGGGGGGGCAGCAGCTGACCCAGGGCGCCCCACCCGGCGGGCAGCATCTCCGGGGCGCCGGAGACACCGGACAGCGGGTTGCCGCAGCATCATCACGGCCGCGCCCAGGCCGACGCCCGGCAGACCGAGGACACGGTGCAGGCCCACGAGGCTCGCGCCGATCGCGCCGATCCCCAGGGCGATCGCGCCGGAGTTGGCCCACCAGCTTGACCCTCGAGCTGGGCGAGCGCCGGGGCGGGGGCGAGGACGCCGAGGAGCACGTCACCCCCGGGGGGGGGCCGAGCTGACGGCCGGCCACGCGAAGGCCGTGACCAGCACGGCGAGCAGCGCGCTGATAGCCAGGGCGATCCGCAGCACCGGGGGTCACCTCGTGGCCTACCTCGAGCGCCTCCAGGACGCGGGACGCCTGTCCCCCGAGGCCGACCCGGTGGCGGTGGCGCAGGCGACCTTCGGCACGATCCCCGGCTTCGTGCTGCAGCGCCTCGTCATCGGCGACGTGTCGTCCGGCACGTATGCCGCGGGCTGGGCCGCCCTGACCGGCGCGCCGTGGCCACCGGGGTCATCCGTCGAGGGCTGAGGACCACCGCTCCAGGTCCGCCGGGGTGTCGACGTCCCCCAGGTGCACCCCGTCGAACTCGAGCTCCCGCCAACGCAACGGCGCCACCAGCGAGCGCACCGAGGCCCCGGTCTCGGCGACCCCGGCCCGCCGCGCCCGCGCCGCGTCGAGCGCGGCCCGGCGGTAGACCGCGAGCAGCCACTGCGCCCGCCCGTCGTGGCGCGGGCATACCGCGTCGATCTCCCCCCCAGCCCGGCGAGCGTGTGCCGCAGCGCCGCAAGAACCTGCGGCGCGCCCGGCTGGTCGACGGCGCACACGGCGACCCAGTCCGGACGCGACGGGTCACCGGCCGCAGAAGGGGCTCGCTGCGACCAGGGCAGTGCGTCGAGACCCGCGCCGATGCCCGCGACCGGTCCTCCCCCCGGCGGGTCCTCCACGGTGCGCCGCACGCCGTCCGGGACGGCGGTCTCCCCCACCACGACGACCCGGCCACCCAGGTCGGCCGCCAGGACGCGCTCGAGCAAGGTCCGCCCGCCCAGCTCGATCGAGGCCTTGTCCCGGCCGCCCATCCTGGTCCCGCGTCCGCCGGCGAGGACGACGAGGTCGACGGGAGGCAGCGCGGGCATGTCGCTCAATAGCTCGGCAGGCTCGGGTCGACCTGCTCGATCCAGCCGAGGATGCCGCCGCTCATGACGCTGACGTCCTCCCGGCCGAGGCGGACGAGGTGGGCCGCGGCCCGCTGCGCGCGGGGGCCCGCCTTGCAGTAGACGACGACCGGGCCCTCCGGCAGGTGGTGGTCGAGATCGTCCCAGTTGAGCACCTCCCCCACCGGCACCAGGAGTGCGCCGGGCAGCGTGCCCAGCTCGTGCTCGGCAGGCTCGCGGACGTCGAGGAGGGTCGGCGCGCCGGAGCGGAGATCCGGTGCGAGCAGGCCTTCGACCTCGCGCGGCGAGACCTCGGGCAGCGGCACGATCTCGCGGACGTGTTCGCGCTCCACCGGCTGCACGACCGCCCCGACCGGGCGCAGCGGCACCTCACGGGTGCGCTGGGACAGCGCGTCGACGAGCAGCACCCGCCCGACCAGCGGCTCACCGAAGCCGCAGAGCAGCTTGACCACCTCGGCGGCCATGATCGAGCCCACCTGTCCCACCAGCGCGCCCAGCACACCGGCCTCGGAGCAGCTCGGCACGTCTTGCGGCCGGGGTGGCACCGGGAAGAGGTCGCGCAGCGAGACCGCGTCCTCGATCCCCGGCACGAAGGTGGACACCTGCGCGTCGAAGCGCAGGACGGCTGCCCAGACCAGGGGGATCCCGAGCGCGCCGCAGGCGTCGGAGACGGCATACCGCGTGGGGAAGTTGTCGGCGCCGTCGAGCACCACGTGGTGGCCGCGCAGCAGGTCCTCCGCGGTGTCCGCGTCGAGGCGGGTGTGCCGGACCTCCACCGAGACGTCCGGGTTCAGCCCCCGCACGAAGGCGGCGGCGGACTCGCCCTTAGGGGTCCCGACGGTGTCGGCACGGTGGATGACCTGCCGCTGCAGGTTGGTGGCGTCGACGTCGTCGTCGTCGATGATCGTGAGGTGACCGACCCCGGCGGCGGCGAGGTAGGCCAGCACCGGGCTGCCCAGCCCCCCGGCCCCGACCACCGCCACCCGTGCGGCGAGGAGCCGGCGCTGCGCCGCCATGCCCATCCCCGGCACCAGCAGGTGCCGGGAGTAGCGCGACACCTGGTCGGGCCGCAGCGCTGGACCGGGCCCGACGAGGGGCGGGAGGCTGGTCATGGCTCCAGTGTGCCCGCTGCTGCCAGGACGGCCGACGCCGGTCTCAGCGGCGCGGCGGGTCGGGGATGCGGCCCGACCCGTCCCGCTGGATGATGCCCTCGGCGACCAGCCGGGTCAGCCACGGGTGGTCCGGTTCCTCGTCCCACCGCTCGCGCCAGGTCGCGGCGTGCCGGCGGGCATACCGAGCCTCCTCCTCGGGGGTGAGCGGCTCGGTCGGCTGACGGTAGGCCTCGGCCCCGCCGACCCATGCCAGCGAGCCGCCAGCCCGGTCCAGGACCCGGGCGAAGTCCGCGGTCTCCAGGCCGGGCCCGGCGTAGTCGGCGCAGAACCCGCCGACCTCGGCGTAGTCGTCGGCGCTCATCGCGAAGCTGCCCGGGGAGAACAGGTGGGACCGCTCCTCGACCCGGATCTCGCCGGGCGCGAGCCTCGGCGCGCCGGGAGCCCGCCGGCTCAGCTCGTCCAGCTTCTGCAGGGGGTAGCCGACGGCCGGGTTGGCGACCGGCGGCAGACGGAGCACCGGCGAGCACCAGACGACCGGGCCGTCGGGTATGCCGGAGGTGTCGCGCTCGGCGACGGCCCGGGCATACCGCTCCAGGGTCCGGGGGCCGGGGATGACGGAGGAGTGCAGGAAGACGAGGACGTCGGCGCCCGCGTCGACGGCGAGCTCGGCCGCGAGGTTGCGTGCTGCCGCGTAGGGCAGGGCGCGACGGTCGGTCTGCACAGGTTTGACGACGGTCTGCCACCGGTCGGTGCCCAGCGGCAGTCGTCCACGGGTGAGATCGCGGTCCCCCATGGAGATCACGACGTGCACCGCAGGTGGCGTGGTGCCGACGGAGAGTCCGTCGACCTGCGCCAGCAGGTAATCGTGATGTCCGCGCGACATCGTCAGTACAGCAACGGTATCGGGCACGGCCGCAGTGTAGCCATTGCCGCCACCCAGCCACCACATCCGAAAGGGTGAAATGCGGGGGAGACGCGCTGACCTGCGACGACGGGGACCCCGGTGACGGCTCACCGCGCCCGCCCGGGGGCGGCGGCGTACAGTCTGGGCCATGGTCGCCGGTTCCCCGCTGCGGGTGGCCCTGATGAACGACTTCGAGGTGGTCGTCCGGGGCCTCCAGGGGATGCTGGCGCCCTTCGAGGACCGGGTCTCCGTCGTCGAGATCGGCGCCCAGGTCGACGTGAGGCAGTCCGTCGACGTCACGCTCTACGACACCTTCTCCGAGCCCCAGGTGGACGGCGAGGACTTCGACGACGTCCTGGAGAGCCCCAACCCGGGGGCCGTCGTCGTCTACACCTGGCACCTCGACCCGGCACTGATCGAGGTCGCCCTGGCCAAGGGGTGCCGGGGATACATCGGCAAGACCGTGAGCGGCGCCGAGCTGGTCACCGCCCTGGAGCGGGTGGCGTCCGGCGAGGTCGTGGTCGAGCCGGTCACGAGCCAGCAGCCCGAGCCTGAGCCGCACTCCCCCGGTGACTGGCCCGGCCGGGCCGAGGGGCTCTCCGCCCGGGAGGCGGAGATCGTCAGCCTCATCACCCTGGGCCTGACCAACAACGACATCGCGCTGCGCAGCTACCTGTCGATCAACTCGGTCAAGACCTACATCCGCACCGCCTACCGCAAGATGGGCGTGACCCGGCGCTCGCAGGCGGTGCGCTGGGGTCTGGAGCACGGCATGACCCCGGACGTCCTGCGCCGCCAGGTCACCGACCAGGCGCCCTGAGCAGGCCTCAGGCGGGCGAATAGATCACGACCGAGTAGGGCCCGAGGTCCAGCGTGCCGTGCCCGTCTCCTGCGTCGATGTCCGGTGTCGCGTGGTCGCCGAAGAGCTGGCTGTAGGCCCGGGCGTCGCTGTTGAAGCGCAAGCGCCAGTGCCCGCCCGGCAGCTCGACCGGGCGCTGGACGGCGTGCGCGGAGAGGTTGATCGCGACCAGGACGTGCTGCCCGTCGCCCGTGGACCGGACGTAGGCCAGCACGTTGGCGTCCTCGTCGCCGGCGACGACGTTGGTGTGCGGTCCGGCGAGGCCGGCGCTGACCCCGTCGGCGTCGAGCCGCAGCCGGATCAGGTCCCGGAACATCTGGGTGATGTCGCGGAAGGCCCACGCTCGCTCCCAGTCCAGCGGCACGTTGTCGCGGAACCACTCGTCCTCGAGGAACTCCTGCCCCTGGAACAGCATGGGCAGGCCCGGCGCGGTGAGCACCAGGGCCGCGCCGAGGGTGGCGCGCTTCTGGGCGTTCCACCCGCTGGGGTTGTCGCCCTGGACCTCGGAGGTGATCCGCGCCTTGCCGTTGGACACCTCGTCGTGCGACTCGGTGTAGATCACCCGGTCGAAGGCGTGCTGATAGGTATGCGTCACGGCGGCCGCGACCGCGGCGATCGAGCGGTGCGCGTCGTCCTGGGTGATGAGGGCCTCGCGCACCGGGTGGACGAACTTGGTGTCCCACTGGGCGTGCATGGCCGCGCCACCGGGCTCGGTGGAGGTGACCGCCGCGACCCCGTGGAGGTCCTCGGCGATGACGAGGTGCCGGGGGAACTCGGTGCGGACCATCTCACCGATCCGGCGCATCATCTCCCAGCCCTCGGGGATCTCGTCGCCGTGCGTCCCGTCGACCCGGCGCATGTAGGGCGTCATGTCCAGCCGCAGCCCGTCCGCGTGGTAGTCGCGCAGCCACATGCGGGCGTTGTCGAGGATGAAGTCGCGGACCTCCTGCCGCCCGTAGTCGGGCCGGGTGTCGCCCCACGGCGTCGAGGAGCGGTGGTCGTTGTAGAAGTAGATGCCGCCCTTGCCGTTCTCGGACCAGCCGTCGAACTGCCAGGTCGGCAGGTCCGAGGGGCCGAAGTGGTTGTAGACCACGTCGACGTAGACCGCGAGACCGCGCTTGTGCGCCTCCCGCACGAAGGTCTTGAGGGCCTCGGGCCCGCCGTAGCTGGACTCGACGGCGAAGACGTGGGCCGGGTTGTAGCCCCAGGAGTAGTCGCCGGCGAACTCCATGAGCGGCATCAGCTCGATGGCGTTGACCCCGAGCCCGACGAGGTAGTCGAGCTTGCCCATGAGGTCGCCGAGGTTCGCCGGCCGGCCGTCCTCGGTGGCGACGAAGGACCCGATGTGGGTCTCGTAGATGACGGTCTCGTGCTGGCGGGGCGGGGTGAAGTCGTCGCCCTCCCAGTCGAAGGCGCCGTGGTCGTAGAGCAGGCCGTTGCCGACGGAGTTCGTCACCGCCAGCGCCCGCGGATCGATGCGGTGGAAGCTGTGCTCGCCGTTGCTCACGAGCAGCTGGTACTCCTGCCACATCTGCGCGCCCGGGACCTCGGCATACCAGTGGCCGTTGCCCTCGTGCTCCATCCCGTGAGCCTCGGGGTCCCACCCGTTGAAGTCACCGATGACGCTCACGCCGGTGGCGTTCGGTGCCCAGACGCGGAAGGCGTAGCCGCCCTCGATCGGGATGGCTCCCATGCCGGCGACGCTCACGGACTCTCCTTGCTGCTGGGGTCATGACGAGAGGGCGCGGAGCCGTCGTGGCCGCGCCCTCGCGCCATGATGGTACCCCTCAGGCCCTCGCGGACTCCTCCTGCGGGGCGGCCTGCATGACCATGAAGGCGGCGCCCTGCGGGTCGGCGACCGTGGCGAGACGACCGACACCGGGCATGTCGTCCGGGCCGTGCACGAGGGCTCCGCCGAGCTCGGCGACCCGCTCGATCGCGGCGTCGGCGGCATCATGACCGTGCCGCCGACACCCGTCCACAGTCCCGGCACTACCGTGACCGGGTGACCACCAGTCCGCCGCAGCCGCAGACCGGCGCGACGGCATACCCTCGGCGCGCCACGCTCTTGGTCACGACGACGCTCGCCGCGCTGGCGATGATCGGTCCGTTCACCATCGACACGGTCTTCCCCGGCTTCGAGGCGATCGGGCGGGACTACGAGGTCGACGCGACCGCGCTGCAGCAGATCACCTCGATCTACCTCATCAGCTTCGCGGTGATGAGCGTCTTCCACGGCCCGATCTCGGACGCGCTCGGGCGCAAACCGGTGATGATCGGCGGGCTGCTCGGGTATGTCGTCGCCTCCGTCGTCTGCGCGCTCGCGCCCAGCTTCGGGGTGCTGCTCGCGGCCCGGGTGATGCAGGGCCTCTTCGCCGGGGCGGCGACCATCGTGAGCCGGGCGGTGATCCGCGACCTCTTCTCCGGCGCCGAGGCGCAGAAGCTCATGGCGCGGGTGATGATGATCTTCGCCATCGCGCCCGCGATTGCGCCGGTCATCGGGGGCGAGATCCTGCGCTTCGGGCCCTGGCACTGGATCTTCTGGTTCGTCGCGGCCTACGGTATCGCGGCGGCGGTGCTCACCGCGGTGGTGCTGCCGGAGACGCACCCGCCGGAGCGACGCAGTTCGCTGCGGGTGGGCTCGGTGCTCGGGTCGCTGTGGGGCGTGGCACGGTCCGGACGCTTTGAGCGGCTGGCCTTCTCGGCCGCCTTCGTCTTCGCCTCCTACTTCCTGTATGTCGTCGCCGCACCGATCATCGTCGTCGACCTCCTGGGGCGCGGCGAGCAGGACTTCTGGATGCTCTTCGTGCCGATGATCGGCGGCATGGTGACCGGCTCGATGCTCACCAACGGGCTGGCCGGGCGGGTGGACCCCGGGCCGATGGTGGACGTGACGATGGTGGTCCTGCTCGGCGGGACGCTGGTCAACGTCGTGCTCTGCTGGCTCGCGCCGGACCTGCCGTGGGCCGTCCTCGGGCCGGCGCTGATGGGCGCGGCGATCGGCGTGGCCTTCCCGGTGCAGCAGTTGGCGATGCTCGACCTGTTCCCGGAGCAGCGCGGCGCCGCCGCGTCGATGGCCTCCTTCGCGGCGCTGGTCTTCAACGCGCTGCTGGCCGGGCTGATCTCGCCGCTGGTGACGGGCACCCTGCTCAGCACCGCCCTGACCAGCGCCTGCTTCGCGCTGCTCGGCGCGGGCCTGTGGGCCTGGCACCGCCGCGCCACGGCGGGGGATCCGCCCGCCGACTGAGGGGTGCCTCTCGCACTGAGAGCCGGTTCGTCACACCGGAGCCTCCTCGAGGAGGCTCTGATGTGACGAAGAGGCTGTCAGTGGGCGAAGCGGCTGCCAGTCAGCGCAGGTTCCGGGTCGACCGAGCCATGAGCACACCGGCAGCCAGCCCGGGCAGGGTGGCCAGTGCCAGCGGGACGAGCATCCAGGACGTGCCCGCGACCTCTACGCCCCCCGCCTGGACCAGATAGGTGAAGAGCAGGACCGCCGCGAGCGCCCAGATCCCGGCTGTCAGCACCAGCGCCGCCCACCAGTGGGCACGCCGGCCCGACACGGCCGGCAGCACGACCGCACAGAGCAGGCCCGAGATCGCCCCCAGCAGCGCATACACCGCCGCTCCGTACAGCATCCCGAAGACGGTCAGCCCGACGTCGGGGTCCTCGCCGCGAGACTCGACCAGCACGAGGATCGCCAGCACGGCACCGGTGACCATCCCTACGAGGACGCCCCAGCCCAGCCCGGCGAAGGCATATCTCGGCTCGAACCACTGCCGCCGCCGCACCGTTTCGGTCATGGGGGCAGTCTGCCCGCGCGCCCGTGTCAGCACCGGGATCACCCGCCGGAGGGCTCGGCGACCTCGCCGCGGTCGATCTCACCCTGGCGGTAGAGCGTGACGCCGGCGCGCAGCAGCTCGTCCATCGACTCGCCCCGCTCCATCCGCCCGACGATCGAGGCCCGCATGCGCGGGTCCCAGAACTTGCGGATGTGGGTGGCGATCTCTTCGGCGGCGCGCTCCGGCGGGTGGTGCGCCATCGCCCGTGCGATGTCCTCGCCCATCCGCACGTCGGCGGGCTGGTGCTGACGGGTATGCACGTCGACGCCCTCCCCTGTCGGCGGGCCCTGATCCGGGCTCGGGTCGGCGTCGGTCGGGGCGTCGAGGTCCGGCTCGCGCCGGCTCACCGGCGCGCCCCCACCACGTCGACCGCCGGGTCGACCGGCTCGTGCCCGTCGCTGACCCCGGCCGCCTCCGCCGCCTCATGCTCCCGGCCCGCGTTGGCGACCCCGACCTGCACCGCCGTCACCTTGTACTCCGGGCAGTTGGTGGCCCAGTCGGAGTTCTCCGTCGTCACGACGTTGGCGCCGGTCACCGGGTGGTGGAAGGTCGTGTAGACCACGCCGGGCTGCATCCGCTCCGACACCAGGGCGGTGAGCGTCGTGGCCCCGACCCGGCTCGCGAGCTGGACCCGGTCGCCGGTCCTGATCCCCCGCATCTCGGCGTCCGCCGGGTGGACCTCGAGCACGTCCTCGGGGTGCCAGGAGGAGTTGGCGGTGCGGCGGGTCTGGGCGCCGACGTTGTACTGCGACAGGATCCGCCCGGTGGTGAGGATGAGCGGGAAGCGGCGGTTGGTCGTCTCGGTCGTCGGGACGAAGACCGTGGGGATGAGCTTGCCCTTGCCGCGCACGAAGGCGTCGACGTGCATCGTGGGCGTGCCCTGCGGTGCGCTGTCGTTGACCGGCCACTGCATCGAGCCCTCGGCGTCGAGCCGGGCGAAACTCACCCCGGCGAAGGTGGGCGTCGTCGCGGCGATCTCGTCCATGATCTCCGATGCGGAGGCATACTCCATCGGATAGCCCATCGCCGTCGCGATCTCGCACACGACCTTCCACTCGTCCTTGCCGACCCGGCTCGGCATGACCGGACGCACCCGCCCGAGCCGCCGCTCGGCGTTGGTGAACGTGCCGTCCTTCTCCAGGAAGCTCGAGCCCGGCAGGAAGACGTGGGCGTAGCGCGCGGTCTCGTTGCGGAAGAGGTCCTGGACCACGACCATGTCCATGCTGGTCAGCGCGGCGCGGACGTGCTGCAGGTTGGGGTCGGACTGGGCGATGTCCTCGCCGTGCACGAAGAGCCCCTTGAAACTGCCGCCGATCGCGGCGTCGAACATGTTGGGGATCCGCAGCCCCGGCTCGGGGTCGAGGGTGACGCCCCACATGTCCTCGAAGATCGAGCGGACCTCGGGCAGCGAGATATGCCGGTAGCCGGGCAGCTCGTGCGGGAAGGAGCCCATGTCGCAGGAACCCTGGACGTTGTTCTGGCCGCGCAGCGGGTTGATGCCGACGCCGGGGCGGCCGATGTTGCCGGTGACCATCGCGAGGTTGGCCATGCCCATGACCATCGTCGAGCCCTGGCTGTGCTCGGTGACGCCGAGGCCGTAGTAGATCGAGCCGTTCGGTGCGGCGGCGTAGAGCCGGGCCGCCTCGCGCACCTCCTCCGGGTCGAGGCCGGTCGCCTCGGCGGTCGCCTCCGGTGAGTTCTCCGGCGAGCAGATGAAGTCGAGGTAGGCCTCGACGTCCTCGCAGCGCTCCTCCAGGAAGCCCTTGTCGTGCAGGCCCTCGGTGACGACGGTGTGCGCCATCGCGTTGACGAAGGCGACGTTGGAGCCGGGCCGCAGCGGCAGGTGCGCCGACGCCTCGACGTGCGGGGTGCGCACGAGGTCGATCTGGCGCGGGTCGGCGACGATGATCTGCGCGCCCTCGCGCAGCCGCTGCTTCATCCGTGAGGCGAAGACGGGGTGCGCGTCGGTGGGGTTGGCACCGATGAGCAGGACGACGTCGGTGTGCTCGACCGAGGCGAAGTCCTGGGTGCCGGCGGAGGTGCCGAAGGTCTGGTTGAGGCCGTAGCCGGTGGGGCTGTGGCAGACCCGGGCGCAGGTGTCGACGTTGTTGTTGCCGAAGGCGGCACGCACCATTTTCTGGACGACGTAGACCTCCTCGTTGGTGCAACGGGAGGACGAGATGGCTCCGATGCTGCCGGCCCCATGACGGTCCTGGATCGCGCGGAAGCCGTCGGCGACGCGCTGGATCGCCTCCTCCCAGCTCACCACGCGCCAGTCGTCGTCGATGGTGTCGCGGACCATCGGCGACATCTGCCGGTCGGCGTGGTCGGTGTAACCGTAGGCGAAGCGGCCCTTGACGCAGGAGTGGCCCTCGTTGGCCTTGCCCGCCTTGAGCGGCATCATCCGCACGACCTCGGTCGTCGTCTCGCCGGTGGCCTCGTCGCGGGTGTCCGTGACCTCGGCGCGGAAGGAGCAGCCGACGCCGCAGTAGGCGCAGGTGGTCTCCACGACGCGCTTCGGCATACCCAGGGAAATCACCGACTTCTCGGTGAGCGCGTCGGTCGGGCAGGCCTGCACGCAGGCGCCGCAGGAGACGCACTCGGAGGCGAAGAAGTCGGTCGGCCCCGGGACGATCCGCGAGTCCGGGCCGCGACCCTCGACGGTGAGGGCGAAGGTGCCCTGGATGTCCGAGCACGCCCGCACGCACCGCGAGCAGGCGATGCAGGCGTCGGGCTCGTAGTCGAAGTAGGGGTTGGAGGTGTCGCGCTCGCCGCGGTCGAGCGGGTCGGGGAGTCCGTAGCGCACCTCGGCGACCCCGGTCTGGCGGGCGAGCGCCGCGACCTCGCAGGAGCCGCGGGCGCAGCCGGCGCAGTCGGCGGGGTGGTCGGAGAGGTAGAGCTCCATGACCCCGCGCCGCAGCTGGCGGACCTCGTCGGTGTCGGTCCGGACGACGGCCCCGTCGGAGCACGGCGTGGTGCAGGACGCGGGCTTGCCCTTGCCGTCCTCGATGTCGACGAGGCAGAGGCGGCACGAGCCGAAGGCCTTGAGCGAGTCGGTGGCGCACAGGCTGGGGATCTCGACGCCGGCCTCGCGGGCCGCGCGCATGACCGAGGTGCCCTGGGGCACGGTGACCTCGCGGCCGTCGATGGTCAGGGTGACGGTCGTCCCGCTGCGCATTTCGGGGGTGCCGAAGTCGGGCTCGGGCAGGTATGCCGCGCCCGTCGCCCCGTCGGTGGCGCCAGGGGTGACCCCCGGCATCCCGGTGACGTCGCCCTCGCGGCTGGCCTGCCCGAGCCGGCTCGCGACCTGCTCGGCGGTGGGGATGATGGCGGTCATCGCGGGCTCCCTCCGAAGTCCTCCGGGAAGTGGGTGAGCGCGCTGCGGACCGGGACGGGGGTGAGGCCGCCCATGGCGCACAGCGAGCCGGTGGTCATGGTGGCGCAGAGGTCCTCGAGGAGGACGAAGAGCTGGTCGCGCCCCTCGGCGCCGGCGGGCGTGCTGGTGATCTTGTCGATGGTCTCGACGCCGCGGGTGGAGCCGATCCGGCACGGGGTGCACTTGCCGCACGACTCGACCGAGCAGAACTCCATCGCGAAGCGCGCCATGCGCGACATGTCCACGGTGTCGTCGAAGACGACGACGCCGCCGTGCCCGAGCATCCCGCCGGCCTCGGCGAGCTCCTCGTAGCCCATGGGGACGTCCAGCCTGTCGGCCGGCAGGTAGGCCCCCAGCGGCCCGCCGACCTGCACCGCGCGGACCGGACGGCCGGTGCGGGTGCCGCCACCGACGTCCTCGACGAGCTCGCGCAACGTGATGCCGAGCGGCGCCTCGTAGACGCCGCCGCGGGCGATGTTGCCGGCGAGCTGGAAGATCTGGGTGCCGCGCGAGCGGCCGACACCGCGGTCGGCATACGCCTGGCCGCCGTCGGCGAGGATCATCGGGATCGCGGCGAAGGAGAGCATGTTGTTGACCACCGTCGGGCTGCCCCAGAGGCCGTGCAGCGCGGGGATCGGCGGCTTGGCTCGGACCTCGCCGCGACGGCCCTCGAGGGACTCCAGCATGGACGTCTCCTCGCCGCAGATGTAGGCGCCGGCGCCGACGCGCACCTGGAGGCGGAACGCCCGGCCGCTGCCGGCGACGTCGTCGCCGAGGTAGCCGTGCTCGGCGGCGACCGCGATGGCGTCGCGGAGCCGGGCGATGGCGTCGGGGTATTCGCTGCGGCAGTAGATGTAGCCGTCGGTCGCGCCGACCGTGACCGCCGCGATGGTCATGCCCTCGACGAGGGTGAACGGGTCGGCCTCGGCGAGGACCCGGTCGGCGAAGGTGCCGGAGTCGCCCTCGTCGAGGTTGCAGGCGACGAACTTCTGGTCGCTGTCCGCCTCCAGGACGGTGCGCCACTTGATGCCGGTGGGGAAGCCCGCGCCGCCGCGGCCGCGCAGGCCCGAGGTGAGCACTTCCTCGACGACCTCGGCCGGGTCGAGCTCGAGCGCCCGCCGGAGCCCGGCCCAGCCGCCCTGGGCCTCGTAGGCGCCGATGTCGGTCGGCTCGGCCAGCCCGATCCGCGCCAGGCTCACCCGGTCCTGCCCGGTGAGCCACGGGTCGTCGTCGACCACCCCGATGGAGGTCTCGTGATCGGCGCCGGTGAGCATCCCCGCCCCGACCAGGTCGGGTATGCCGTCGGCCGTGACCGCGGCGTAGCCCACCCGCCCGCGCTCGGTCTCGACCTCGACGAGCGGCTCGCGCCAGAGCATGCCCCGGGTGCCGTTGCGCCGGACGGTGACTCCCTCGACCTGCGCGAGGGCCGCGGCGACCTCGTCGGCACCGACGGCGCGGGCCGAGGAGTCCTGCGGCACCCAGACGGTGGTCATGGGGACCACCCCGACTCCGCGGCGGCGAGATGCTCGGCGGTCACACGACCCCGGAGGCGCCCGTCGACGCTGGCGCTGGGTCCGAGCGCGCAGTTGCCGAAGCAGAAGACCTCGCGCACCTCGACGTCGTCCCGCCCGGCGAAGCGCTCCTGCGCCGCGGTGTAGAGGTCCGCGGCACCGACCGCCTGACAGGCCTCGGCACGGCATACCTGCACGGTGTGCTCGGGCGGTGGGGTGCGCCGGAAGTCGTGGTAGAAGCTCACCGTCCCGTGGACCTCGGCGACCGAGAGGTTGAGGACGTCGGCGATCTCGGCGACGTCCTCGTCGGCGACGTAGCCGTGCGCGGCCTGCACGGCGTGCAGGATCTCCAGGAGCGGCCCCCGCTCCCCCGCCTGTCGCGCCGCGATCTCCCGGACTGACTCCGCCCGGGCCGACTGGGGCGTCAGCTCCTCGGTCTGCTGCCGACCAGCACGTGGCACTGGTGTCTCCCGTCGTTGGGTGCGGCCTAGCCTACGGCCCGTGGCGGCCCCGCGACAGTGGGCTTGCCGCCTGGCCAGGACAGGTCCGCCTGCGCTGTCACCCCTGGCGCGCCGCGAGCCACCCAGGCAGGTCGTCGGTGACGAACTCGCCCTGCTCGGCCGGCAGGCTGGGCAGGGCCATCTCAGCGACACCGTCGAGGTCGGTCAGGGCCACCGTGAGTCCCCGCTGACGCGCCCCCTCGGCGACGAGCGACGCGAGGGTGCTCTTGCCGCTCGCGATCGGGCCCGTGATCATCACTAGACGCGGCGCCAGCCTCTCCATCCGCCCACCTTAGGCAGACCCGAGTATCTTGATGTCAAGACACCGGGAGGTCGTATGCACCTGCACCACGTCCAGATCGCGATGCCCGCGGGAGGGGAGGCGGAGGCCCGACGCTTCTACGCGGAGGCGCTCGGCCTCGTCGAGGTGGACAAGCCGCCGGCGCTGCGGGGCCGGGGCGGCTGCTGGTTCCGCTCGGGGGAGGACGGTGCCGTCCCCGCCGAGATCCACCTGGGGGTCGAGGACCCGTTCGCGCCGGCGAGGAAGGCGCATCCTGGTCTCCTCGTCGGCGATTCGAGCAGCCTCGAGCAGCTCGCCGCCCGGGTGGAGCGGGCCGGCTTCGAGGTGGACTGGTCCGAGCGCCACAGCTTCGAGGGCTACGAGCGGTTCCACTGCCGGGACGGTTTCGACAACCGGATCGAGGTCATGGCGCCGGGGCAGGAGCGCAGCGGGCGAGCCTGACGGTGACGCTGCGGGACGGCGTCCCGCGACGACTCACCCGGGAGCGACCTCGTCGCCGACCGAGACCTGCGCCGGCCCGCCCTCCAGCCCGACCGGCACGAGCCGGATGCCGAACCACGTGGCGCCGTCCCACCGCCGGTGCTGCGCCAGCGTCCGGATCGGCTCCTTGCCGGTCTCCAGCGTCTCGCCGTCGATCTGCGTCATGACGCACCGGTCGCACAGCTCGGTGCGGCGGTAGCGGACCTCCCCGATCGTCACGAACTCCCAGTCGTCCTCGGCGAAGGCGCTCTCCCCGTCGATCACGACGTTGGGCCGGAACCGCGACATCGGCACCGGCTCGCCACCTCCCTCGAGGATCCAGTCGCCCACCCGCGTCAGCGACGCCTCGCTGGTCAGCAGGACCGGCCCGGTGTCGGCGAGCGACATCGACTCACCCTCCTGCCCGCCGTGCGCGCCGGAGATGCGCCGCACGGCCGGATCCTCCTGCCAGACCAGCCGCAGCCCGCGCCCGAGCTTCTCGGAGATCCACTCGCTCACGTCCGCGTCCGCGGGTGGCGCGAAGCCCTGCCGCGAGTGGCCGACCGGCACCACCGGCACCCCGAGCGGGGTCTCCACCAGGATCGAGTCACCGTCACGCGCGGCGATCCGGATCGTCTCCTCGTCGACCTGCCGCGCGGTCAGCCCCAGCAGCCCGTGGCACTCGCGCGCGGTCACCGGGAAGCCGTCGGGACCGACCACGCCCCAGCGCCGGTCCCCCGCCAGCCCCCACGGCTCGACGCCCGAGGTGTCCACCGCCTCCCCGGCGAAGGACTTGACGGGATACCTCCACAGCTCGGTCACGCGCATACCTCAGCCTGCCACGCGCCCGTCCCGCGCTGGTCGACGCGCACCCGGTGTAGACAGGACCCATGACGACGCAGTCTCAGACCGCCCCCGACTCCCGCGCCGGGTGGAGCCTCGTCGGCCCCGGCCTCATCGTCGCCGCGACCGGTGTCGGCGCCGCCGACCTGGTGGCGACGGTCATCGCCGGGCAGCGGTTCGGGTATGCCCTCCTCTGGGCGGTCATCGTCGGCTGCCTGATGAAGGTGGTCCTGGTGGAGGGCGCCGGCCGCTACTCGCTCGCCACCGGCAACACGATCTACGAGGGCTGGGCGACACTGGGCCGCTGGACGACGTGGTACTTCGCGCCCTACATCGTCATCTGGGGCTTCGTCTACGGCGCCGCCGCCATGGCAGGGACGGGACTACCGCTCGCGAGCCTCTTCCCGGCGCTCCCCGTCACCTGGTGGGGCATCCTGTCCGGCCTCGTCGGTGCGGCGCTGGTGTGGTTCGGCCGGTATGCCCTCTTCGAGAAGGTCTGCGCGGCGCTGGTCGGCCTCATGTTCGTGACGATGTTCGTCGCCGCGCTGCTCACGCTCCCCAACATCCCGGAGCTCGTGACCGGCCTCGTCCCCCGGATCCCCGAGGGCGGGCTCATCAACGTCCTGTCCGTCGCGGGCGGGGTGGGCGGCACGATCACGCTGGCCGCCTACGGCTACTGGATCCGGGAGAAGGGGTGGACGACGCCCGGACACATGCGGGTCATGCGGCTGGACAACACCGTGGCCTACACCGTGACCGGCATCTTCGTCATCTCGACCCTGATCGTCGGAGCCGAGCTGCTCTACTCCGCCGGCATCGCGGTCGAGACCGGCGACGAGGGTCTGCTCGACCTCTCCGAGGTGCTGCGCGACCGCTACGGCAGCTGGGCCGGCACCGTCTTCCTCGTCGGCTTCTGGTCGGCGGCCATGTCCTCGCTCGTCGGCGTGTGGAACGGCGTCTCGATGATGTTCGCCGACTTCGTCGGCCACGTCCGCAGGCTGCCCAAGGACGACCCCAGCGTGCGCCTCGGCGGTACCTGGTACAAGGCCTACATCCTCTGGCTGACCTTCCCGCCGATGATCATGCTGTTCCTGGGCCGACCGGTCTGGCTGATCCTCGCCTACGGCGTGCTCGGGGCCTTCTTCATGCCCTTCCTCGCGGTCACGCTGCTGTGGATCCTCAACACCGCGCGGACCCCGAAGGAGTGGCGCAACGGCCCGGTGGTCAACGTCCTCATGGGGATCTGTGCCCTGCTGTTCGCCTGGCTCGCGGTCACCCAGGTGCAGGGCGCCGTCGAACGGGCCCTCGGAGGGTGACCCCGCAAGCGACCGGCCGGGGGGCCGTCCGGTCGCCGGCCGGGGGCCCGGCCAGGGTGTGAGGTCCGGGACCTACGGCCGGGCGACGTACGACCTCAGGTAGTAGCATGGTCGTAGTCGGACGACAGGAGCAGATGATGAGCGACTCGCCCACGACCACCCTCTCCGAGCGGGAGTGCTGGGACCTCCTCGGCCAGCACGAGTTCGGCCGCCTGGCCTACCACCTCACCGACGAGGTGCACATCGCCCCGGTCAACTACGCCGTCGACCGGGACCGCCTCGTCTTCCGCACCGCGGAGGGCTCCAAGCTGCTCGGGGTGGTGATGGACTCCGACGTCGCCTTCGAGATCGACCAGGTCGACGACGACGCGGAGACCGCCTGGAGCGTCGTCGCCCGCGGCACCGCGGGGATCCTCGAGGGGCAGGAAGCCCGCGAGGTCGACAACCTGCGGCTGCGGCCGTGGGTCGGCACGGAGAAGTTCAACGTCGTCGCGATCACCGTGACGGAGGTCAGCGGGCGGCGCTTCGCTCTGAGTCGGCCGTGGAGGCATCTGCGGCGGCACGGCTGACGCGCAGCGCCGCCACGACGTAGCTCACCGCGCCCAGCCAGGCCGCGACGACCACCGGCCGGACCCCACCCGCCCCCCCGGTGGCGTCGGGGAAGCCGGCGACGAGCCCGAGCGAGGCGAGGAAGCGACGGCGCAACGGCTGGCCCCGGCCGCCGACCAGATCGCCGTCGGCGACGTCATCCGCGCCGTCGACGGCACGTTCGCTCCCCGGTGTCCGCGCTGCTGGACCAGCCGGACGCCTGGGAGAGCCGCTGAGGCGCCGCGACCGGGAGCCTCCACGTCGCAGGAGAGCCTCCTCGAGGAGGCTCTCCTGCGACAGGCCGGCGCTCAGTGCGTGCGAGGCTCCTCAGTCGCCGGAGTCCATGCCCTTGCTGATGAGGTCCATGACCGAGGAGTCGGCCAGCGTGGTGACGTCGCCGACCTCGCGGTTCTCGGCGACGTCCTTGAGCAGGCGGCGCATGATCTTGCCCGAGCGGGTCTTGGGCAGCTCGGGCACGACCATGATCTGACGCGGCTTGGCGATGGCGCCGATCTCCTTGGCGACGTGCTGGCGCAGCTCGGCCACGAGGTCCTGCCCCTCGCCGGCCTCGTCGCCTCCTCGACAGCCTCCTGCCGCAGGATGACGAAGGCGCAGATCGCCTGACCGGTGGTCTCGTCCGCCGCACCGACCACCGCCGCCTCGGCGACCTTCGGGTGGCTGACCAGCGCCGACTCGATCTCCGCGGTCGACATCCGGTGGCCGGAGACGTTCATGACGTCGTCGACCCGGCCGAGCACCCAGATGTTGCCGTCCTCGTCCAGCTTGGCGCCGTCCCCGGCGAAGTACATGTCTTCAAACCGGCTCCAGTAGGTCTCCTTGTAGCGCTCCGGGTCGCCCCAGATCCCGCGCAGCATCGAGGGCCAGGGGTCGGTGACCACGAGGTAGCCGCCGGACCCCTTCTCCACCGGCTGCCCCATGTCGTCGACGACCACGGCGTTGATGCCCGGGATGGGGTGCTGCGCCGAGCCGGGCCGGGTCTCGGTGACGCCGGGGATCGGGGAGATCATGATGCCGCCGGTCTCGGTCTGCCACCACGTGTCGACGATCGGGCAGCGGCCCCCGCCGATGACCTCGCGGTACCACATCCACGCCTCGGGGTTGATCGGCTCACCGACCGACCCGAGCAGCTTGAGGCTGGAGAGGTCGAACTTCTCCGGGATCTCCTTGCCCCACTTCATGAAGGTCCGGATGGCCGTGGGCGCGGTGTAGAGGATCGTCACCTTCTTGTCCTGGACGATCTCCCAGAACCGGCCCTGGTGCGGGGTGTCCGGCGTGCCCTCGTACATCACCTGGGTCGCGCCCAGCGTCATCGGCCCGTAGACGAGGTAGGAGTGCCCCGTCACCCAGCCGACGTCGGCGGTGCACCAGTAGACGTCGGTCTCCGGGTGGATGTCGTGCACGACGTGCGAGGTGTAGGCCGTCTGCAGCAGGTAACCCCCGGTGGTGTGCACGATGCCCTTGGGCTTCCCGGTCGTGCCGGAGGTGTAGAGGATGAACAGCGGGTGCTCGGCGTCGAAGGCCTGCGCCTCGTGGGTCGCGTCGGCCGCCTCGAGCACCTCGTGCCACCAGACGTCGCGGCCCTCGGTCCACTCGACGTCCTGCCCGGTGCGTCGCACCACGAGGACGTGCTCGACGGGGGTGTCCCCCTCCAGCGCGCCGTCGACCACGGACTTGAGCCCGGAGGGCTTGCCGCGGCGGTAGCCACCGTCGGCGGTGATGACGACCTTGCTGTCGGCGTCGGCGATGCGGTTGCGCAGGGCGTCGGAGGAGAAGCCGCCGAAGACGACGGAGTGCGGCGCGCCGAGCCGGGCGCAGGCCAGCATGGCGACGGCGGCCTCGGGCACCATCGGCAGGTAGATCATCACCGTGTCGCCCTCGCCCACGCCGAGGTCGGTGAGCGCGTTGGCGGCCCGCTGCACCTGCTCGTGCAGCTCGGCATACGTGATGTCGCGGGTGTCGTCCTCGGGCTCGCCGACCCAGTGGATCGCGACCCGGTCGCCGTGCCCGGCCTCGACGTGCCGGTCGACCGCGTTGACGCAGGCGTTGAGCCGGCCGCCGACGAACCACCTGGCGAAGGGCGCCTCGGACCAGTCGAGCACCTGGTCGAAGTCAGTCTCCCAGTCCAGGTAGGTCCGCGCCTGCTCGGCCCAGAAGCCCTCCCGGTCCTCCCGGGCCCGGTCGAACAGCTCGCTCGAGCCGTTGGCCTGGGCGGCGAACTCATCGCTCGGGGCGAAGGTGCGCTCCTCGTGCAGCAGGTTGGACAGTCCCTCGTCGGACATCGGTGCTCCTCGCGCTCGGGGTCGGTCCCGAGTATGCCGTGCCCCACCCCCGGGGCGCAGGTCCGGCCGGTCACCGGGTGCTGATCCTGCGGCGAGCGGCGCTCGACGCGCGCCCGGCGGCCGCATCCTCCGCACCTGCGTGAAGCCTGGGAGAATCCCGGGTGGGTGGCCCATGCAGGCGTGCTAGGTTCCGCGGCTTGCACACCCGCACCCGACCAGGGAGATGGACGATGTCCGCTCGACGGAAGCTCGCCACGATCAGCCTAGGCCTGACCCTCAGCCTCGCCGGCCTCACCGCGTGCAGCACCGACGGCGGTGGCGACGGCGACGCTGCCGCCGCGAGCAGCAGCAGCCCCGCGCCGGACGACGCCGCCAGCAGCAGCGCAGCGCCGGAGCTCCCCGAGGCCATGCCCGAGCCGGACCTGAGCGAGGTCCCGGACCCGGTCGCCACGGTCAACGGGGAGGACGTGGCCAAGGACGAGTTCGCCACCTACTACGAGAGCCAGTTCGCCAGCGCCGCCGGACAGGCTCAGATGAGCGGCGAAGAGCTGGACACCGAGCAGCTCCAGGCCGACACCCTCGACACCGTCGTCGACAGCGTGGTGCTGCGGCAGGCGGCGGAGGAGGCCGGCCTGGAGCCCTCTGACGAGGAGGTCGACACCCTGCTCGAGGAGCTCGCGACGGGCAACGGCCTGGAGTCGGTCGACCAGTTCCTCGAGGTGCTCGAGCAGCAGGGCATGGACGAGGAGACCGCGCGCCGCGAGGCGGCCAGCCAGCTCGCCATCCAGGCCTACATCGAGGAGGAGGCGCAGGTCGAGGACCCCTCGGACGAGGAGCTGCGGGACTACTACGACGAGCTCGTCGCCCAGCAGGAGGAGGCGGCCCCCGAGGGTGAGTCGGGCGCGAGCGGCACCGCTGCCCCGCAGCCCGAGATCCCCGAGTTCGACGAGGTCAAGGACCAGCTCGCCGAGCAGCTCCGGGCCGAGGAGCAGGCCGCCGCCACCGACGAGCTCATCGCGGCCCTGCGCGAGGACGCGGAGATCACCAGCCACCTCTGACGCTCCAGGTCAGACCGTGAGGTCCTCCGGGGTGTGCAGCCGCACCAGCGTGCGCGCCGCCCCCGGGGGGATCCCGGACGGGGTGAGCAGCGAGACCCCGACCATCACCCCGCAGACCAGCGGCACGATCCAGGCCGCCGGCTGGGCCAGCAGCGCCGAGGCCCACCCCTGCGACCCCTCGGCCAGCACGGTGCTGGCGACCGCACCGGTCGCCAGCACCGTGCCCGTCACGAGCCCGGCGGTCGCACCCTGCACCGACAGCCGGGGCCACCACACGCCGAGCGCCAGAAGGGGGAAGAACGTCGAGGCCGCGATGACGAAGGCCAGCGTCACGAAGGCCGCCAGCGGCACCTCGGGAAAGACCCCGACCCCGGCCACCGGCACGAGCACGGCGAGCACCGCGGCGATCCGGAAGCCGGCGACCTCCGAGGCGTCCCCCGGCACCACCCGGGCCAGCACCGGCCGCACGACGTCCTGGTTGAGCACGCCGGTCACGGCCAGGGCCAGCCCGGAAGAGGTGGAGAGGAAGGCCGCGAAGGCCCCGCCGGCCAGGGCGGCGAGGAGGAGCTCGGCGCCCAGCCCGGGCAGCACCTCCGCGGGGAGCCGCAGCACCACCGTGTCCGGCCGCTCCCCCGCGCCCAGGGTGGGCAGGTAGGCCCGGCCGAGGAGGGCATACACGACGGTGACGACGTAGAACAGGCCGAGCAGCACGAGCACCCGCACCGTGGTGCGGCGGGCGGCGGTGCCGTCGGGGTTGGTGTAGTAGCGCACGACGACGTGCGGCAGCCCCATCGTCCCGAGCGCCAGCGCGAGCACCAGCGACAGGGTGCGGTAGAGCGCGTGCCCACCGCCCGCGGGGCCGCCGCCCGGCAGCACCCAGCTCTGCGCGACGTCCAGGCCGGGCCCCTGGCTGCCCCACCACACGGCGAGCAGGATGCCCGCGGGGACCGCGAGCGCGGTGAGCTTGATCCAGTACTGCACCGCCTGCACCAGGGTGATCGAGCGCATACCCCCTGCCGCGACGGACAGCACCACGACGACCACGACGACGACCGGACCCAGCCACAGCGGCGCGCCGGACACCAGCCGGAGCGTGAAGCCGGCGCCCTGCAGCTGCGGCACGAGGTAGAGCCAGCCGATGAAGACGACCAGGACCGAGCACAGGTGGCGCACCAGGCGGGACTCGAGCCGGGCCTCGGCGAAGTCGGGCAGCGTGTAGGCCCCCGAGCGGCGCAGCGGGGCCGCGACGAGCACGAGCAGCACGAGGTAGCCCACGGTGTAGCCGATCGGGTACCACAACGCGTCCACGCCCTGGTCGTAGATCAGCCCGGCGACGCCGAGGAAGCTGGCGGCGGACAGGTACTCCCCGCCGATCGCGGCGGCGTTGCGCTGCGGCGAGACCGCGCGGCCGGCGACGTAGAAGTCGCTGGTCCGCCGGGACAGCCGCAGCGCGAAGGCGCTCAGCGCGACCGTGACCAGGCAGACGAGCAGCACCGCGCCACCGGCGAGGCTGGCGGCCACCGCTCAGCGCTCCTGCGCGGTCGCGGAGAGCCGGCGCTCGACCCGGGTCGCCGCCCGGGTGTACCACGCGGCCACCGCGACGAGGACGGGGTAGACGAGGACCGCGAGCACCGGCCAGACGACCGGGACCCCGGCGAGCCGGACGTCCCGCGCAGCAGGCAGGACGGCATACAGGACGGGTATGCCGCCCAGGACCAGCGCCAGCCCGGCCAGCACGAGCAGCGCGAGCCGGAGCTGGGCCCGCAGCAGACCACGCAGGTAGAGCTCACCGGCGCCGGTCTGCTCGACGAGCGAGGCGGCGAGCGGACGGCGGCGTGCGGTGGTGGCGCCCCGGCGGGAGGAGGTGACGCGGACCCGGGCGCCGTGCTGCCCGCTCATTCGCCGGTCGCGAGCACCCGCTCGCGCACCGCCCGTGCGTGTCGGCGGGCGACCGGCAGCTCGGGGCCGTCGGGCAGCAACCGGAGCGCGAGCCTGCCCTGCCCCTGGCGGACCTGCCCGACGTGGGCGAGGTTGACGAGGGTGGAGCGGTGGATGCGGACGAAGCCGGCGTCGGCCCAGCGGGTCTCCAGCGTGGTGAGCGGCACCCGGAGCAGGTGCGAGGCTGAGCCGGTGAAGAGCCGCACGTAGTCGCCCTGGGCCTGGACGTAGCGGACCGCGGAGCGGCGGACGAACCGCGTGACGCCACCGAGCTCGACCGCGATCCGCTCGTCCGCCGGCTCACCGGTCGTGCCGGTGGAGCGCTCGAGATCCTGTGCCGGGTCGGCGGCAGTGCGCTGCGCCAGGGCGCCGACCACCCGGTCCACCGCCTGCGCGAGCCGAGCCGGTGAGACCGGCTTCATGACGTAGTCGACCGCCTGCACCGCGAAAGCGTCCACGGCGTGCTCCTCGTGCGCGGTGACGAAGACGACGAGCGGCGGGTGCTCGGACCGGGCGACCACCCGGGCCAGCTCCATGCCGTCGAGACCCGGCATGGAGATGTCGGAGAAGACGACGTCGACGCCACCGGCCTCGAGCACCCGCAGCGCATCGGCCCCCGACCCGACCGGCTGCACGCTCTCGCACCGCCCGTCCCGCTCGAGCAGGAAGGTCAGCTCGGAGAGGGCAGGCGGTTCGTCGTCGACGACGAGAGCGCGCATGCCGGCCATCGTAGGGCGGCGCACACGGGGCGGCGTCGGGTCACACCATCCAAAGGCGGGGTGCGGGCAGTTGCCTCATCGCGCTGTCCCGGGTCACCAGGGTCGCGGACTCGACGATGCCCTGGGCCACGAGCAGCCGATCGAATGGGTCACGGTGCTGCCAGCTCATGGACCCCGCCAGCAATGCGTGCGTGCCGGTGATGGGAAGCTCTTCGGCACCGATGTCGGCTATCCGGCGCGACCAGGCGTCCACCAGCCCCGGGGCTACGAGCTTGCCGAGTCGCACCTTCGTCGCTACCTCCAGGGCCGACACCGCGGAGACGAGCAGGACCTTGCGACGGTCGGCGAGGTGGCTTCGCTGCTCCTCGTCCAGCTGTCCAGGATCCCCGATCAGCCACAGCAGTACGTGGGTGTCCAGCAGATACGTCACTCCCACCGGTCGAGCTCCTCCTCAGGGAGCGAGTCATCGAAGTCCTTCGGAACGGTGATCTCCATGGGGCCGAAGGCGCGCGGCGGCGCCGCGACGACCGGTCGCAGCTCGGCGATCGGGACGCCGGCTCGGGAGATGGTCACCCGCTCTCCCGCCTCGACGCGGGCCAGGAGCCGCGACAGATGCGTCTTGGCCTCTTGGACATTGACAGTCTTCATGCTTCTAGTCTGGTTGGTCTGGTCAACGTGGTCAAGAGCTCATGCGTCCGGGTGGACGCCGGGGGCATACTTCGGCACCCGGAACGTCACCTTGGTGCCCAGGCCGGGAGCGGTCTCGACGACGAGGCCGTGGTCGTCGCCGTAGACCTGGCGCAGCCGGGCGTCGACGTTGCCCAGGCCCATCCCCTCGCCGCCGCTGCCGTCCGCCGCCGCGGACTCCCCGTCCAGGGCGCGCCGGACCAGCTCGGGGTCGGACCCGACGCCGTCGTCCTCCACGGCGATCTCGGCCAGGTCGCCGAGGTCGGTGCCGGTGATCGTCACCGTGCCGACCCCCTCTTTGCCGGCCAGCCCATGCCGCACGGCGTTCTCCACCAGCGGCTGCACCGCGAGATAGGGCACCGCGACCGGCAGCACCTCCGGAGCGATGAGCAGATTGACCCGCAGCCGCTCACCGAAGCGCGCCTGTTCCAGCACGAGGTAGCGCTCGACGTTGCGCAGCTCGTCGGCGAGGGTCGTGTAGACACCGCCGCGGCGCAGGGCATACCGGGTGAAGTCGGCGAACTCGAGCAGCAGCTCGCGCGCGCGGTCGGGGTCCGTGCGCACGAAGGAGGCGATCGCGCCGAGCGAGTTGTAGATGAAGTGGGGGCTGATCTGGGCGCGCAGGCTGCGCAGCTCGGCCTCCATCGCCCGGGTCCGCTCGCGGTCGAGCTCGCCCAGCTCGAGCTGGCCGCTCACCCAGGTGGCGAGCTGCTCGGTCGCCCGGGCCAGGCCCGCGGAAGGGCGCGGGGAGTATGCCGCGAGCGCGCCGATGACGCGGTCGTCGACCACGAGCGGGGCGACGACCCCGGCGCGGACCGGGCACTCCGGCACCTCGCACGGCAGGTCGGCCCGGGTCAGGACGGCGACGTCACCGCTGGCGAGGACCCGGGCGGCGTGACCCGCGGCCTGCTCGCGGTGATGGTCCCCGAGGCCGGACCAGGCCAGCGCCTGCTGGCTGTCGCAGACCGCGAGCGTGGTCGCGCCGAGCATGGTGCGCAGGTGCCGGGCGGCGGGGTCGGCGTGGCTCTCGGTGAAGCCGGCGCGCAGGCTGCGGCCGGCCTGGGCACCGGAGCGCAGCGTCTCGTAGGTCTGCTGGTCGGTCTCGGAGAGAAAGCCGCGGGCCGTGCGGCGCCGCCACCACCACGCGACCAGGTGCACCAGCACGACCACGGCGAGCACCAGCAGGGCGGTGGGCAGGTGCAGGTCGCCGGGCATGGCCGGACCCTACCGCCGAGGGATCGGCGGCAGGGTCCGGTCACCGGGCCTGCCAGGTCGCAGCTGCGCCCGGCCGGGCATCGACGAGGGCTACTCGCCGAGCCAGACGTAACGGGCCAGCAGCAGCGCCGCGACGATGTAGAGGATCCAGTGGACCTCCTTGGCCTTGCCGGTCAGGGCCTTGATCGCGCAGTAGCTGATGATGCCCATCGAGACGCCGTTGGCGATGGAGAAGGTCAGCGGCATCACCATGATCGTGAGGAAGGCAGGCACGCCCTCGGCCACCTGGTCCCACTCGATGTGCCGGATGCCGTCCATCATCAGCGCGCCGACGAGCACCAGGGCCGGTGCCGTCGCGGCCCCCGGGACCACCCCGGCGAGCGGCCACAGGAACAGCGAGAGGCCGAAGAGCAGGCCGGTCACGGTGGCGGTGAGGCCGGTGCGCCCGCCCTCCTCGATGCCGGACGCGCTCTCGACGTACGCCGTGGTCGTCGACGTCCCCATCGCGGCGCCGAACATGCAGGCCAGGCCGTCCATGGAGAAGACCGTCTTGGCGCGCGGCATGTCACCCTTCTCGTCCAGGTAGCCCGAGCGCTGGGCCAGGCCGGTCAGCGTGCCGGTGGCGTCGAAGAAGTCGACGAAGAAGAAGGTGAAGACGACGCTGAGCAGGCCCAGGCCGAGCGCGCCCATGATGTCCATCTGACCGACGAGGTCCGAGGGCCACACCGGCGCACCGACGATGCCGTCGGTGAACCCGCCGAAGGCCGCCGGGGACCCGTCCGCTCCCGTGTAGACCTCGGCCCGGGTGACGATCGCCAGCAGCGAGGTCACGAGGATGCCCCAGAGGATCGCTCCCTTGACCCGCAGCTGCAGCAGCACCGCGGTGAAGATGAGGCCGATGACCGCCAGCCAGGCGCTCGGGGCTCCCAGGTCGCCGAGCCCGACGAGGGTGGCCTCGTCGGCGACGACGATGCCGGCGCTGCGCAGCCCCAGCAGGGCCAGGAAGGAGCCGATGCCGGCGGTGATCGCCAGCTTCAGGCCCATGGGTATGCCCTGGACGATCGCCTTCCGCACACCGAGCACGCTGAGCACGACGAAGAGGACGCCGGAGATGAAGACGGCGCCGAGCGCGGTCTGCCAGGCCACCCCCATCCCGAGGACGACCGTGAAGGCGAAGAAGGCGTTGAGCCCCATCCCGGGAGCCTGCGCGAAGGGGTAGCGCGCGATGAGCCCCATGACGAGCGAGCCGAACATCGCGGCGATGCAGGTCACCGAGAGGAGCTGGACGAAGGTGGTCGGGCCCACGTCGATGGCGTTGCCGAGCACGTTGGGGTTGACGAAGATGATGTAGCTCATCGTCAGGAAGGTCGTCAGCCCCGCCCGCAGCTCGATCGGCACGGTGGAGCCCGAGGAGCTGATGCCGAAGAAGCGGTCGAGCCCGTTCTTGGGCTCGGTGGGCGCGCCGGCACGTGCTGCGTCGCTGCCCCGGACGAGCCCGCCGCGGTGGTCGGCCTGCTGCGCGGCGACCTCGGCCCGCGAGGTGTCGTGGGTGCCGGTGTCGAGCTGGTCGGGGGTGGCCGAGTGCGGATCGGCCAGCGAGCCGCCCTCGGTGGGCGGACGGTCAGGGTCGTGCGTGGACATGGCTGCTCCTTGCGGTGTGGTGGGTGGGCGCGGGTGCGTGGCCGGACACGAGCCGGCCCCCCACCCAGGTGGCGACGACGTCTCCCGGGGTGCCCAGGACGAAGATCCGGGCCAGCCTCTCAGAGTCTCCGGGCGCGTGCCGCAGTGCCGTGTCCAGCGTGCTGCCGGCGGGCGGTGCGAGCGAGGCCGCGTCGAACTCCTTGCCGACGCCGAGGTCGCCGACCTGCTGGCCGAGACCGAGCGCGCCGGCCCCGGCGGCGGTGGCGAGGTAGAGCAGGTGCGCCGGGGTGAGCGGCACCCCGTCGGCGCCGAGCAGCTGCTGGAGGTAGTAAGCCTGCAGTCCCTCCTTGAACATGCTGAACCCGGCACCGGCACCGACGTCGGACCCCAGCGCGACGGCCACCCCGGCGTCGAGGTGGCGCCGCAGCGGGAACATCCCGCTGCCGAGGGCGGCGTTGCTCGTCGGGCAGTGCGACACCGCGGCACCGCTGGCGGCCAGGAGCCGGAGCTCGTCGTCACCCGGGATGACATTGTGCGCCAGCACCGAGCGGGGACCGACCAGCCCGTGCCGGGCATACGTCTCGAGGTAGTGCTGACAGGTCTGCGAGAGCTCGGCGGTGTCGACGGGCAGCCGAGGTCGACCGACGTGCCCTCCGGCCCGAAGGCGGCGCACGCCTGGCGCGGCGCCTCCCGGACGCTGCGGGCGAGCATGAGCGGCGGCTCCCCCGACCGTGGCGCGCGGCGACGTCGACTCCGGTATGGCTGCCGCCACCCACGTCTTCTCCGGCGAGTTCGAGCTCGGCGGGCAGGAGGACTTCTACCTCGAGACGCACTGCTCGCTCGCGTCGGTCGACGAGAGCGGTCAAGTCTTCGTCCAGTCCAGCACCCAGCACCCGTCCGAGACGCAGGAGATCGTCGCGCACGTGCTGGACCTGCACTCGCACGAGGTGACCGTGCAGTGCCTGCGGATGGGCGGCGCCTTCGGCGGCAAGGAGATGCAGCCGCACGGGCTCGCGGCGGTCGCCGCGCTCGGGGCCACCCTCACCGGCCGCCCGGTCCGGTTGCGGCTCAACCGCACCCAGGACCTCACGATGGCCGGCAAGCGGCACCCCTTCCACGCCACCTGGCAGATCGGCTTCGACGACGAGCTGCGGACCCGTGCCCTGCGCGCGACCCTCACCAGCGACGGCGGCTGGAGCCTGGACCTCTCCGAGCCGGTGCTCGCCCGGGCGCTGTGCCACATCGACAACGCCTACTGGATCCCCGACATCGAGGTCCAGGGCCGGATCGCCCGCACCAACAAGACCAGCCAGACCGCCTTCCGCGGCTCCGGCGGCCCGCAGGGGATGCTCGTCCTCGAGGACATCCTCGGACGGGTCGCGCCCCGGCTCGGGGTGCCGGCGCACGAGCTGCGCCGCCGCAACTTCTACACCGAGGGCCAGGCCACCCCTTACGGCCAACGGGTCCGCCACGCCGAGCGGATGGGCCGCATCTGGGACCGGCTCTCGGAGACCTCCGGCCTCGCGCAGCGGGACGAGGAGGCCCGGGCCTTCAACAGCGCGCATCCGCACACCAAGCGGGGCATCGCCATCACCCCGGTCAAGTTCGGGATCTCCTTCAACCTCACCGCCTTCAACCAGGCCGGCGCCCTCGTCCACGTCTACAAGGACGGGTCGGTG
Source organism: Serinicoccus marinus DSM 15273 (assembly GCF_008386315.1). Taxonomy (NCBI): domain Bacteria; kingdom Bacillati; phylum Actinomycetota; class Actinomycetes; order Micrococcales; family Ornithinimicrobiaceae; genus Serinicoccus; species Serinicoccus marinus. Next base: position 3,186,631 of record NZ_CP043808.1, read on the forward strand.
CTCATCAACCACGGTGGCACCGAGATGGGGCAGGGGCTGCACACCAAGATGCTGCAGGTCGCGGCGACGGCGCTGGGCATACCCCTGGCGGCGGTGCGGCCGCCGCTCGATGTCGGAGAGGCTGAGGGCGGCGCCGATCTCGATCCGGTCCTCCTCCACCGTCAGGGTGCGCAGCTCGGGCAGGTGGTCGATCGCCACGCTCAGCGGTGCGCGTCGGTGGCGCAGGGTGAGCTCGACGCCCTCGTCGGTGCTGCCGGCGACCAGCACGGCGTCCGGGTGCTCGGCCAGCAGCTCGAGCGTCTGCGCCAGGTCGGCCGGGCGCCGGAAAGAGCCGTGCTCGCCGTCGATGCTCGTGACCCGCGCGGCCGGGGCCGGCTGCTGCTGCCGGGACGCGATCTCGTCGCCGTCTTCGGGCATACCCAGGGCGTATGCCGCGTCCTGGATCGGCCGGTAGCCGGTGCAGCGGCACAGGTTGCCGGAGAGGGCGTGCAGGTCGAAGCCGTTGGGACCGCACTCGTGGTCGTCCGCGGCGGCACCGGGTGCCGGGTCCGCCTCGGTCGGGGCGCGCCCGGGACGGTAGAACTCCGCGGCCATCGAGCAGACGAAGCCGGGCGTGCAGTAGCCGCACTGCGAGCCGCCGCGCTCGGCCATCTCCTGCTGCACCGGGTGCAGGCTCTGTGGCGTGCCCAGGCCCTCGGCCGTGATGACCTCCTGGCCGTCCAGCGCGGCGGCGGGCACGAGGCAGGAGTTGATGGCGGTCCACCGGCTGCCCTCGCCGTCGGGGCGACGGACGAGGACCGAGCAGGCACCGCACTCCCCCTCCGCGCAGCCCTCCTTGGCGCCGGTGAGGCCATGGCTGCGCAACCAGTCCAGGGCGGAGAGGTATGCCTCGGGCTGCTCGCCGGGGTAGCAGCGGCCGTTGACGGTGATCTCGACACCTGCCGCAGCGTCAACTGCAGTGGCGGCCTGGGGCGTTGTCGTCGTCATCGACGTCTCCTCACAACTCTCACGACGCGGCCGCTCTGCCGCGTCCCATGGTTGCCGGATCATCCGTCTGGCGCCGTCCTGGTTATCCATGCCAACAGGTCGGTGCCAGATGGCGGATCAACATTCTCCTGTCAAGACCTGACGGACAGAAGTCTGTGAAAATTCTTTTCCGTCATGTGGAGTCGCGCGGTAGGTTTGGCTGCTCAAAAGTCGCCCCGCTCACGGGTACCGAGCCGCTGACCCTTTCGGGCCGGGCTTTCGAGCACATGCTGTCGTCGCGGGACGGGAGCACGCGGCTGAGCCGCGCGCCGGTCCACGACGCCGGCAGCGCGGACACTCTGAGCCGACTCGTCAACTGAGAGCCCCTTCGTCACTCGACAGGCCGTCCGTTGACGAACCGGCTCACAGACAAGACGTCCGATCGGAAGGTGTCAAGGCGGGTGAGACAGTTTCCGTCAGGCGGTCTGTATGAGGGCCTCCTGTGAGGGTTGGTTGATCCACGCCGCGGTGGGCAGGTTCGGCGCTTGGGGTCGGCGGTGGCCGAAGCGTTCGGGGTGGGCGGCGTAGGCCGCGTCCAGGGTGGCCTGGCGTTGGGCGCGGACCTGGGTGGCGGTGCCGTAGTGGACGCTGGCGGGGGTGTGCAGCCCGATCCCGGAGTGGCGGTGCTCGTGGTTGTAGTAGGCGAAGAACTGCTCCGCGAACGCGCCGGCGTCGGCCAGCGACCCGAAATGCTCGGGGAAGATCGGGGCGTACTTGAGGGTCTTGAACGCCGCCTCGCTGTAGGGGTTGTCGTTCGAGACGTGCGGTCGGGAGTGGGACCGGGCCACGCCCAGGTCCACCAGCAGCTGGGCGACCGGTTTGGAGGTCATCGAGGTGCCCCGGTCGGCGTGGAGTGCGTCCGGGACCCCGTGGATGCCCATCGCCTGCTCGAGCAGGTTCTTGGCGATGTCGGCGTCCTCGCGGGCGGCGATCGTCCAGGCCACGACGAACCGGGAGAAGATGTCGAGCACGACGTACAGGTCGTAGTACACACCCCGCTCCGGGCCGCGCAGCTTCGTGATGTCCCAGGACCACACCTGCCCCGGGCCGGTGGCCACCAGCTCCGGTCTGGTGCGGGCCGGGTGGGTGGCCTGGCGGCGTCGTTCGCCGGCCATCGCGTTCTCCCGCAGGATGCGATGCATGGTGGACTGCGAGCACAGGTAGGTGCCCTCGTCCAGCAGCGTGGCCCAGACCTGCGCGACCGACTTGTCCGCGAACCGTTCGCTGGTCAGCACCGACAGCACGTGGGCCCGCTCGGCCGGTGTCAGCTTGTTCGCTGGCACAGGCCGCGGTGCCCGTGCACGTGGCGGTGGCGGGTTCTTGGCCCGGTAGTGGCCGGCGCGGGAGCGGCCCAGCAGCGCGCACGCCCTGGCGGTGCCGACGTGCTCGGCCACCTCGTCCACGGCTGGGTTGATCACCGCGGCGACCGCGGCGGTCTGTCCGCGCTCTCGGAGAGCGTCTCCAAGAGCGCGTGTGCTTTTCCCATCAGGTCCAGCGCCGCCTTGGTCCTGGCCAGCTCGGCCTCGGCCTTCTCCGCCCGGACCCGTAGCGCCTGCATCTCCCGCTCGCGCCGGTCCCGCGGTCTGCTGCCCAGCCCGGCCTGTGCACCCTCCGCAGCGGCCTTGCGCCACTCGGCGATGTGGGAGGTGTACAGACCCTCCCGGCGCAGGATCGCGCCTCGCTCCTCCCGGTCCGCGGCGTCGTACTCGGCCAGGATCGCCGCCTTGAACTCGGCGGTGAACGAGCGCCGCTTGGGACGGTCAGCACGAGGAGCCATGGCCCCATCATCGGCGCCGACGTCAGCAACCGTCATCGTCATCTCAAAATGTCCGTTTCTCGCCCCGTGCGAGGTCAGTAGCAGATCAGCGGTGGTGTCTCACCCCATCCTGACGCACAGGGTCGGGACCGGGGTTGCCTGACTCGAAAACGGTCGTCACTGTGCCGGGCCGTTCTTGGCTCCCGGGCGTCGGAAACTGGACGTTATGGCCCGATCAGCGCGCTGCGTCCAGGCGCGGAGGCCGTGACAAACCGACTCTGCTGATGGCCGCGCCCTATCACCTACTGCTCTCTGGAGCGTAGAAACTCGAGCAACTCGCGAAGAGACCGAATTCGTGTGGGTTCATCAAACGGACCAGCGTCGTCACGATCAAGGTGAACGGCCTGGAGACCGGCCTCTCGTGGAGCTGTGACGTCCAGCGCGTACACGTCGCCCACGTGGAGCGCGCGATTGACCTCGACGTTGAGGGCCTTGCAGACGCTGCGATACGTGGATAGGTCAGGCTTGGCCGCCCCCAAGCTTTCTGCCGTGAAGACCTGACTGACGAGTCCCGCCAGGCCGACCTTTTTGATTTTCGCGTGCTGCTGTTCATCTGTGCCGTTAGTCAGGACTGCCGTCTTAATCGGCAGCCGGGAGATCTTCTGCAACGTCTCCCGCGCGTCGTCGAAACATGTCCAGGCAGCCTCGTAATGCCTCAGGTAGCCGGCGAAGACGTCATCCAGTTCCGCGTCGAGTCCGACCGGGCTGTCGATGAGAGGCAGGAAGTCGCGCAAGCGACGGCGGCGCTGCTCCGCGAACGTAACCTCACGGGCACGCCAAGCGGGGAAGTGCTTCTCCTCGGCCACGAGCCAAGCGCCCCTCAGCTCCGCGGTGAGAGTCGCGCCGAGTTCGGGGAGCCACCCTTCGAGCGCCTTGGTCGCGGACCCAACGTGGTCAACGAGGGTGCCGTCGAGGTCGAAAATCACGGCCCGAATCTGAGTCATCAGGAAGAGTCTATGAGGCCCTCAAAGACCCCGCTCGAAAGTCGGCGGTGCGGGGATCCCGGACAGACCCGGTGCCCGCATCGCACGGTGCAGCTGCCCGGCGGGGCCGAGGGCAACCTGCGTAGGCACCGCTCGGATGTTCTGAACGTTCTCGGGGCCGTTGAACCATCTGCCTGCTGATCGTGGGCGTCCAGACCCATGCTCGCAGCGCCCTTACTCCGCCACTGCTTCCCCACCGGCCGGCGAGCCACCTCCTGGGCGACGAGCACCTGGTCGGCACGGAACCGGGCTGAGGGTACGGCAGGAAGGAGGTCGTCCCAGTGCGACAGGAAGGTGCCGCGCAGCTGCAGCATCCCGGTGGGCCGGGCATACAGCCACCAGTGCAGGTGCTCGGTCCCGTCTCCCCACAGCGCCGCCTGGACGCGAGGTATGTGGAGCACGTGCTGAGCGGCGGCGTCCACGGTGGCGAGGAGCTCACCTTGGCGATGGGCTTCCTCGGGCGTGAGGTCACCCAGCTCGGCGTGCCGACGAGGCATGAGGAAAAGCGCGAACGGCAGGCTACGGGGCTCGTGAGGCATTCCCAGCATGAAGACGTCGTCGTGCCACACGACGTACGCCGGGTCGAGGGTGCTCGACCCGTCGCAGATGAGACAGTTCTCACTCCCTGCGCCACGGCGGGCGGGCTCACTCTCGACCGGCGGCTCTAGCAACTTGGGGGTGAGCGTCCCCGTCCAGGGCCAGGAGCTCCATCGCTGCAGGTCGCTCTCGCGATGCCCCTCGCTCGCCACCGCCGCGCTGACGCGTGCGTACCATTCCTGAGGCGTTTCCGGCATTCCTTGATTCTACTGTCCATCGTCCACCGTGCTCAGTTGACAGGGAGTGAAGATTCCACGGTTGGCGTTGCGGACTGACACAGGGGGGCTGCTGAAGGTTGGAACGGGACTGCTGCACGGATAGGTGACGTGGTCGGCCACGCAGCCCCGCGCTGCAAGCCAGCGCCGTGAAGGTGAACTGGATCCACGGATGGAGACCACTGTCACCGCACGCTCAGAGGCGATCAGACGGCGCGAAAACGGTCGTCACTGCGCCAGGCCGTCTGATCCTCCTGGGAGTCGAAAGCAGAGCGTTATGGCCCAATGGGCGCGCTGCCCTAGGCGCGGGGTGTCAAACGGCGGCTGAAAGTGTCTAGGTTCCGACGGGTTGAGTGGAACCCACCCATGCGATTTGATGCGGCACGTGACCAGCAGGTGACGGACGAGCAGATCAGGATTGGGCCAACGAGGCCGAAGCTCGACGACGGGGCCTGGGCCGTGCGCTCGATAGCGCCCGAAAAGGTCGTCCACCAAGTCGCTAGGGGTGACAATGGGCCGGTGACAAGCACCCGCAGCGTGGTCCTGCTCGGTTCCACGGGTTCCATCGGCACCCAGGCGGTGGAGGTCCTGGAACGGCACCCGGACCAGTTCCGGGTCGAGGCCCTGAGCGCGGGCGGGTCCAACCTCGGCCTGCTGGCCCGCCAGGCCGTGCGGCTGCGCGTGGACCAGGTCGCGGTCGCCGACGCCCGTGCCCGCGGCGACCTCTGGGACGCTCTGGCCGAGGCGGCTTCGGCTGCTGGTGACCCGGCCTACCGTCCGCAGATCCTCACCGGTCCGGACGCCTCCGAGGAGCTGGCCGGCTCGGGCGCCGACCTCGTGCTCAACGCCATCACCGGCAGCATCGGGTTGCGACCCACCTTGGCCGCGCTGCGAGCCGGGAGCACCCTGGCCCTGGCCAATAAGGAGTCGCTCATCGTGGGCGGCGCCCTTGTCACCGCTGCAGCCGCGCCCGGGCAGATCGTGCCGGTCGACTCCGAGCACAGCGCCATCGTCCAGTGCCTGCGCGGCGGCAGGCCCGACGAGGTGCGCCGGCTCGTGCTCACCGCCAGCGGCGGGCCGTTCCGCGGGATGCGCCGGGCCGAGCTCGCCGGAGTCACCCCGCAGCAGGCGCTGCGACACCCCAACTTCGCCATGGGCACGGTCATCACGACCAACTCGGCCACCTCGTAAACAAGGGCCTAGAGGTCATCGAGGCCCACCTGCTCTTCGGGGTGCCCTTCGCCCGCATCGACGTGGTCGTGCACCCCCAGCAGCAGATCCACTCGATGGTGGAGTTCCACGACGGGTCCACGATCGCCCAGATAGGCCCGCCGCGGATGTTCGTGCCCATCGCGCTGGGACTGTCCTGGCCGCATCGGTTGCCCGACGCCGATACGCCCTGCGACTGGGGCGCACCAGGCAGCTGGGAGTTCCACCCCTGGACGACGAGGCCTTCCCGGCGGTACGGCTAGCCCGCCAGGTGGGGGAGGCAGGCGGCACCTATCCCGCGGTCTACAACGCCGCCAACGAAGAGTGTGTCGCGGCCTTCCACGCCGGCCGGATCGGCTTCACCGACATCGTCGACTCCGTCTCCGCCGTCGTCCACCGACACGCCGAGGGGAACTCTGTTGCCGGTTCGTCGGTTGACCTCACAGTGGACGACGTGCTTGCGGCCGACGCCTGGGCAAGGAAGGCCGCCTGCGCGATGATGGCACCGTGACCGACGACCGGCACCAGAAGGGGACCTGATGCCCTCTACACCCTCGTGTGCTCGTGATGAGGATGGACAGCGAAGCTCGACCCGGGTGGCTCACCGGGAGCACCTGGCAGCACCCCAACGGCGTATACATCGTCCTGGAACAGTCACCAGACGTGACCGGCGTCCGCGAACGAACCCGCGCTGGGCTGCACCACCTTTCGCTGCGCGTAGGCGACCGCGAACAAGTAGACGCCCTGCGCGAGCAGTGCGGCGACATCGATGGACCGAACTGTTCCCCGACGGCACTGTCTGATGGGAAGGTCTGTCGCCGGCCAGACCCGAGACGCGCTAGGAGAACGAGGTGGGCAACTGCAGACTGGTGCGCAAGAGGTCAGCGAAGGGGCGCCGTTCGTCGGCTGGCACCCATCGGGCCTCAAGATGCCGCTGGTACAGGTCATCGTTCTGGTAGCGCGGAAGCACATGAACGTGTAGATGCCATACGTCCTGACCACCCGCCGGCTCATTGTGTTGTCGAGTGGACACCCCCTCGCAGCCGTACGTGGAACGCATCGCCGCGGCGACCCGCTGTGTGAGGTCCCACACCGCGTGGCCATCGACCTGCGGGATCTCGTACAGATTCTCCACGTGGTGTCGTGGGATGACCAGCGCACCGCCCGCGTTGGCGGGCCACCACTTCGGGGCGATGCGCGCATAGGCCCGCTGCGTCACGGCAACCACATCGCTGGCCCGATTGCGGTCGTCAAAGATGTCAGCCTGAAGCCGACAGAAAGGACAGTCGTCCCCAGCCGCCTTGCACCTCCCTTCTCGCATCCTCCGATGCTGCCACGCGCCTCCGGTATCGACCTCTGAGGCGCGGCAAGCTCAGCCGTTCAGTCTCAGAGCCGGGTTCCCTCGAGTCCGGCTCGAAAAGGGTCGTCACTGGGCCAGCACCGCCAGCAAGGCGTCCGACGCGTCCGCGCGTCGACTTTGAGTCGGGGTCGCCGTCCCGCAGGTCGGACTCCCGGTCAGGCGCGACGCCGAATGGAAGGTCACGGTGAGCAACTCCGGCTCACGCCGCACTCGGTCACGAGCAGACCGTCCGGGCCAACAGGAGCTTGCGGTTGTGGCACTACGAGCCGCCGGTGTTCTGGGCACGGCACGATCTTGAATTCGCACGGGTCAATCCGAGACGCAAGGAAAGCTGGCCGGTAAATTTGTTTGCCTAGTACTGAAAAGCCGCCACGAAAAAAGGGATGGAAGCCAAGAATAGGCAGCCCGCGGCAAGAAACAAGGGAATAGCTAGCCTTGAGCCGAGTCACCCCGCCGCGTCTTCTTTTGAAAGAATAGATTATCAATCCCATACCCACCACCAAGCCAATAATGCCGATGGTTACCAAAGTCGTCGCGTCCACGTCGCCACTGTATATGGCCCAGCGTGGGCGGAGGCACATCAAGGGACCTGGCCAACCTGTCGATAACGCCTTCACTCGGGTTGCTCGTGTCACAGCGGGCGAGGAGGGCAAGAAGTGGACCCCGGTGAGGCGCCAGCTCTGCGTTCGTCGGACGAGACGGACGACCGGGCGCGCCAGGCATAGAGGGCGGCTCCTTGGTAGGTGTCGCGTTTCCAGCGCCAGGCGCTCATGTCATGCGGGTCCAGGTTCAGCAGCAAGGTGATCACCATGCCCGTGAGGACGTCGAAGACCTCGACCCACAGGCCACCACAGTCGGACTGCGTGCTGCCCTCGTCAAGAGGGGGTTCGGCGTTGGCCACCCAGATCTAGAACGGTGCCGCAGAGTCCGGCGGATCACCCACCTGGATGCCGGTGTGGGACTCCTCCACCCCGTAACTCAACCGACGCTCGAGGACGCCCCGCTCCACCAAGCCACACGACGCATCTCACCAGCGGTGACGGCCGGGCTGCGTCACGGCTCGATCTCCGGATCCATGCTCAGGATGCTGGTGCGGGCAATGTAGAAGGTGTGCTGGGCGTGACTCGAAAACGATGGTCACCGAGCCACGACTTCCTTGCACGCATCGCGGGCAAACACACGGGTATGACCGTGTGCGCGTGGCGGGACCGACGCAGCCGTGACGGCCGCGCTCGCGCCGGCGTGGCGGCATCGCGGGTGACGAAAGGGCGTCATGTCTCGCATCCTTGGTCTGTGTCCAGCCCGCTCGTGGCCACGTGGGCCCGACGGCACCGCTGGTCGGTGCCTTGGTGGATCGTGGTCACGAGGTCACCGTCATCACGGGGCAGCGGTACCGGCATACCTTCGACTCGCTCGGTGCGCGCACGACTCCCCTGCCACCGAGGTCGATTTCGACGACACCGACCTCGACGGCTCAATCCCCGGCCGCGCCGGCCTGTCCGGCCTGCGGCTCGCGCGCTTCGACCTCACCCGGTTCGTCGAGGCCATGCCGCACCAGCTGCGGGTCGTGGACGAGGAGCTCGACGCCAGCCCGGTCGACGTCGTGCTCTGCGACCCCCTCTTCCTCGCCGGTATGCCTCTGGTCCTGCGACCGCGCACCGAGCGGCCACGGGCCCTGGCCCTGGGGTTCCTGCCGCTCATGGCCCCGCTACCTGCGCTTCCCCCAGCGACCAACCCGCTCGCCTCCGCGCGCAACGCGGCCATCCGGCGCGTCGCGCGCCGCTTCCTGCGGCCGATCACGCGCCTGGCGCACGAGCAGGTGCGCGCGCTGACGGGCGCCGGCACCGACCTCCTCCCCCTCGACCGGCCCGCCCGGAGCGAGGGCATCCTGCAGATGACTGCCCCCGGCTTCGAGTACCCGCGAACCACGGCCGAGGTCCCCGCGCCGATCCACTTCGTCGGCCCCACCACGACCAGCGCCACCACCTGCGGCGGCACGCTGCAGATGGACCCGTTGCCCGACAACGTCCGCGTCGCCGACTTCCTCCCCTACGACGAGCTGCTGCCGCGCTGCGACGTCATGTTCACCAACGGCGGCTACGGCGGGGTCAACCACGCCCTGAGGTATGCCGTCCCCCTCGTCTGCGTCGGCGCCTCGGAGGACAAGCGCGACGTCGCGGCCCGGGTCACCTGGTCCGGGGTGGGCGTCGGCATCTCCCGACCCGCGCTGAGCCGGCGCGCCGCCCGCCGCGCGGTCCACCGCGTCCTGGGGGGCACGGCATACCGCAGCCGGGCCAGAGAGCTCGCCGACCAGATCGCCGCCGGACCGAGCACGGACGAGGTCGTCGCGCTGATCTGCGGAGCGGACCCGACCCGAGGTGGCCCGCGGGTCGCGAGATGAGTTGGTGGACCCGGACGGGTCTACCTTGACGAAAGAGACCTTCTCGATGCAACGTCTGGAGGCAGCACGATGATCGCCGCAAACCTGAGCGTCTCGGTCGATGGCTACTTCACCGGCCCGGGAGCCGGGCCGCAGCAGACCCTGGGCCAGGGCGGGGAGGTGCTCCACGGATGGTTCGCCCACGACGTCGCCGACCGGGACCAGCTCAGCGCTGCAGACGCGCTCCGTCCGGAGCTCGAGCGCGCCGGCGCCCTCGACGAGCTGCAGCTGCACGTCGTCCCTGTCTTGCTGACGCAGGGGCGCTGGCTGTGGGAGGACATCGGGGACCTGCCGATCGAGCTGGAGCCCGTGCGGACGCTCGAAGGGGTCGGCGTCACCCATCTGAAGTACCGGGTCCGGCGCTAGTCAGGACCCGGCGCTCGGGCGGATGGTCCCCGCGGGCTACGGGCGCGCGGCCAGCCGGTCCGCTCGTGCCCGGTGAGCCATGAGCCGGTTGAGGCGCTCGGACATGAGCAGGCCGAGGGCGACCAGCGCGAGGAGGAACAGCGGGAGGGTCCAGGTGCCGACCCACGTCGAGAGCAGGCCGAAGAGAGGTGGGGCCAGGGTGGAGCCGGTGTAGGCGGCGGCCATCTGGATGCCGATGATGGCCTGCGAGTTGCGGTGCCCGAAGTTGGCCGGCGTGGAGTGGATGATCGCCGGGTAGATGGGCGCGCATGCGAGCCCCGCGACGACGAGGCCGACGAGTGCCAGCAGGTTCGTCCCGACGGGCAGGGCGAGCAGGAGGGCGCCGAGCCCGACCACGGCGAAACCGCCCCGGAGCAGCTGCTTGTCACCGATGCGGTCGGCAGAACGGGTTGATCGCGGCGCCGGGGACCCCGAAGGTCTGGGTCGCCCCCTCCTTCTCCAGGATGAGGACGGCGGCGTCGGCCGCGCGCATGCGTGCCATGTCAGTCTCCTTCCGGGGAGGCGTCGCCGCGGCCGGACAGGCGCTCGACGCCGCGCAGCAGCGCGGAGTGGTCCAGGCCGCCGTCGCCCTGGGCGCGGGCGGAGGCCATGAGCTGGGCCACGACCGCACCGAGCGGGATGACGACCCCGGCCTCGCGGGCGGCGGAGGTGACGATGCCGAGGTCCTTGTGGTGCAGGTCGATGCGGAAGCCCGGGTCGAAGGAGCGGTCCAGCATGTTGCCCCGCTTCTGCTCCAGCACCTTGGACCCGGCCAGGCCGCCGCCCAGGACGTCCATCGCGGCGGCGGTGTCCACGCCGTAGGCCTCGAGGAAGACCAGCGCCTCGGCCACGAGCTGGATGTTGCCGGCGACGATGAGCTGGTTGGCCGCCTTGACCGTCTGCCCCGAGCCGGCCGGTCCGACGTGCACGACCGTCCGGCCCACCGTCTCCAGCAGGGGACGGGCCTCCTCGACGTCGGCCTCCTCGCCGCCGACCATGATCGAGAGCACGGCGTCGACCGCGCCCTTCTGACCACCGGACACCGGGGCGTCGATCATCCGCAGCCCGGCGTCGGTGGCCCGCTCGGCGAGCGAGCGCGCGACGTCGGGGCGGATCGAGGAGAAGTCGATGACCAGGGCGCCGCGGCGGGCGTGCGCCAGCACGCCGTCCTCGGCGGTGAGGACCTGCTCCACGTCCGGGCTGTCCGGGACCATGACGCAGATGACGTCGGCCTCGGCGACGGCCTCGGCGAGGCTCCCGGCGGCGCGTCCGCCCGCCTCCTCGAGCGGGCCGTAGGCGTCGGGCGAGCGGTTGAAGCCGACCACCTGGTGACCGGCGGTGGCGAGGTGGACGGCCATCGGGCTGCCCATGATGCCCAGGCCGATGAAGGCGATGGTGCTCATCGTGTCTCCTTGGTGTCGATGTCCGGGGAGGGTGTCAGGGGGTGAGGTCAGGGTGTGCCGGCGCGCCGCTCGCGCGGCAGCCAGCCGTCGAGGCCGGTGACGGTGTCCTGGGCGGCGGTCTTGTACTCCAGCCCCACGTGGCCGCGGTAGCCGAGATCCTGGATCCGCTCCAGCCAGGTGTCCAGGGGCAGGTCGCCGGTGCCCGGCTCGCCGCGCCCGGGGTGGTCGGCGATCTGCACGTGCGCGGTGCGGTCGGTGTAGGCCTCGACCGCCGCCGCGGGGTCGTCCCCGTTGGCGGCGAGGTGGTAGAGGTCGAGCAGCAGGCCGAGGTTGGTGACGCCGGTCTGCTGCGCCACGCGGTCGATGACGGCGACCGCGTCGGCGGCGGTCTTGAGGGGGTATGCCGGTGCACCGCTGACCGGCTCGACGAGCACCGTGCCGCCGACCCGGGCGGCTGCCCTGCCGGCGGCCGCGAGGTTCTCGGTGGCGACCTCCTCGGAGTGCTCGACGTCGGCACCCTCGGGGCGGTTGCCGTAGAGCGCGTTGAACGCACGGCAGCCGAGCTGCTCGCCGATCCCGACGGTGGCGTCGATGGTGTCGAGGAACTCCTGGCGACGCTGCAACCAGCAGACCAGACCGCGGTTCCCCTCCCGGCATGTCGCGCCCGGCGAAGAAGTTGAGGCCGACCAGCTGCACGCCCGCGTCCCGGACGGCCGAGACGAACTCGTCGGCCTCCCGGTCCGTGGGCACCGCGGTGGCGAAGGGCCACCAGAACTCGACGGCGTCGAAGCCCGCAGCGCGCGCGGCCGCCGGACGCTGCAGCAGCGGCACCTCGGTGAACAGGATCGAGCAGTTGACCAGGTAGGGCAGGTCGTGAGCCATGTCGCCTCCTCGCAATTCCGTATGTTGGAAAATTTCGTTCCGTGATGCGATACGTCAGGCCGCGACCCGACGAGGTGTCAACCCCTATCGTGAGCTCGGGCCGTCAGCGCAGCAGCGTGACCAGCCCGTCCCGGTCCAGCCCCGAGGCGGAGCGCACCTCGGCCCTCGTCGAGCGCCCCGCAGTGCAGCCCGCGCAGCACCGCCGAGACGAGCATGCGGGCGGTGGCCGGCTCGTCCATGACGTCGCCGCCCGCCTGGTCGACGTAGGCGCGCAGCCGCCTGGCCGACGCGGGCAGGGCCGCCCGGAAGAAGGCATACGTCGCGAGGTAGCGGGTCGGCAGGTGCCCGGGGTGCATGTCCCAACCCTGGTAGTAGCCGCGCTCCAGCGCCCGGGTGACGAGCCGGTGGTGCAGCGCCCAGGTCGAGGCCGCATCGTCCGCGGTGCCGAAGGCGATGACGTTGGTCGAGCCGTCCGAGCAGCGCACTCCGGTCTGGGCGGCGGCGAGCTGCATCGTGGCCTTGGCGTGGTCGGCGGCGGGATGCTCCAGCGTCTGGTGCGCGGCCGCGATGCCGAGCCCCGCGGAGTAGTCGAAGGTGCCCTAGTGCAGGCCGGTGCACCTGCCCGCGGAGGCGTGCCCGAGAGGGGCGACGGTGGCCCGCCCGTCGGCCCCGAGGATCGCCTGCGGCGTCTCGACCTGGATCTCGAACCCGAGCGCGCTCCGCTAGCCGGAGCGCCTCCTCGATGCGTGCACAGGCGGCGACCATGGCCTCGACCTGGTCGGTCGAGGTGACCTTGGGCAGGGTGAGCACGAGGCCGGGCGGCACCTCGGCCCCGCTGGCCATCCCGGCGACCGCGTCGACGAGCGTGCGCAGCCCCCGGTCGCGCGGGAGGACCTCGTCGGCGAGCGCCGCGTCCATCCCGGTGACCCGGGTGACCGCGGCGGCGTCGGGGAGGTGGTCGTCCATGAGCTCCAGCGCCGCGGCGCCCCAGCGCCACGGCGTCTGCTGCTCGAAGGCGTCGGCCGGGACGTAGACGGTGTGCACCGGCTGCCGCGTGGCCGGGTCGCCCGGGTAGAGCCGGGCCAGGTCGGCGTCGGCCGGCGCGAGCCGCTCGTCCGCCTCCGCCTGCACCGCGGCGACGAGCTGCTCCAGGCCGGCGCTCATCGCTCCTCTTCGGCCACCCGCGCCACGGCCTGGGCCACGGCAGACGCGACGTCGGGGTGGAAGACGCTGGGGATGATGAAGCTGGAGTTGAGCTCGCCGTCGGCGACGCACCCGGCGATCGCCTCGCCGCCGCGCTGAGCATGGCGTCCGAGATCGACGTCGTCTGGGCGTCCAGGAGCCCGCGGAAGAAGCCGGGGAAAGCCAGCACGTTGTTGATCTGGTTGGGGTAGTCGCTGCGTCCGGTGGCGACGATCGCGGCGTGCGCCAGGGCCTCGACCGGGTCCACCTCCGGGTCGGGGTTGGCCAGCGCGAAGACGATGGCCCGGTCGGCCATGGTGGCGATGTCGTCCCCGGTGAGGATGCCCGGGGCGGAGACCCCGATGAAGACGTCGGCGCCCTCGAGCACGTCCTGGAGCGAGCCGGTGACCTGCCGCGGGTTGGTGTGCTCGGCGAGCCAGACCCGCATGGGGTCGGGCAGCTCCGCGCCGCGGTGCACGGGCCCGGTCCGCCCCACGCCGACGATGTCGGTCACCCCGGCCCGCAGCAGCAGCCGGATGATGGCGCTGCCGGCGGCGCCGACCCCGGAGACCACGACCCGCAGGTCGGCCATCTCCTTGTCGACGATGCGCAGCGCGTTGATGAGGGCGGCGTAAACGACGATCGCCGTGCCGTGCTGGTCGTCGTGGAAGACCGGGATGTCGAGCTCGTCCCGCAGCCGGCGCTCGATCTCGAAGCACTTCGGCGCAGCGATGTCCTCGAGGTTGACCCCGGCATACACCGGCGCGATCGCCTTGACCACCGAGATGATCTCCTCGGTGTCCTGCGTGGCGAGGCAGACCGGCCAGGCGTCCACGCCGGCGAACTGCTTGAAGAGCGCGGCCTTGCCCTCCATCACCGGCAGCGCCGCCTCCGGGCCGATGTTGCCCAGGCCGAGCACGGCCGAGCCGTCGGTGACGACCGCGACGGTGTTGCGCTTGATGGTGAGCCGGCGGGCGTCGCTGACGTCCGCGGCGATGGCCCGGCTGATCCGGGCGACGCCGGGGGTGTAGGCCCGGCTGAGGTCGTCGCGGTGCACCAGCGGCACCTTGGGCACGACCTCGAGCTTGCCGCCGAGGTGCAGCAGGAAGGTCCGGTCGGAGACGTGCCGGACGGTGAAGCCCTCCGCGGCGTCCACCGCCGCCCGGATCTGCTCCCCGTGCTCCTCGCTCGTCCCATGGACGGTGACGTCCACCGTGACGTGGTCGCCGCTGGACTCGGCGACGTCGAGCGCCTGGACGGCGGCACCGGCCTCGGCGACGACGTGGGCCAGCCGGGTCGTCGCGCCGAAGTCGGGCGGCCGTCCACCCGCAGGGTGATCGAGTATCCGGGGCTGGGTGTCGCCATGGGCGCTCCTGGGTGACGTCGGGGCAGGGGTGCGAGGCATACTCTTGCACTTCTATGATGCGGAGTCCACGTCTCATTCTGCGAAAGTTCGTGCGGAGTGGTGTTTCCGCATCGCGAGAACGCGCCCGATAGACTTCTCCCCGTGAGCCCAGACAGCGAGTCCCCCGCCCCCAAGCGCGCCACGGGTGTGCAGTCGGTCGGCAAGGCCATCGACGTGCTCGAGATCCTCACCACCTCCCCCACCGGTGAGCTGTCCCTGAGCGACATCACCGCCGCGACCGGGCAGCCGATGCCCACCGTGCACCGGCTCGTGCGCACCCTGCTCGACCGCGGCTTCCTGCGCCAGCTCCCCAACCGCCGGTATGCCCTCGGCACCGAGCTCATCGTGCTGGGCCAGGCCGCGCGCTCCTCCTTCGGCAGCTGGAGCACGCCGGTCCTGCACGAGCTGGTCGGCGAGTTCGGCGAGACCGTCAACCTCGCCGTGCTCGACGGGGACGACGTCGTCTACATCGGCCAGTCGCCCTCCCCCCACGCGGTGCGGATGTTCACCGAGATCGGCCGCCGCATCAAGCCGCACGCCACCGGCGTCGGCAAGGCCCTGCTCGGCCGGCTGCCCGACGACCAGGTGCTGGCGCTGCTGCGCCGGACCGGTATGCCCGCCCGCACCCCCCACACCATCACCACGCCCGAGGCCTTCCTGGACAAGGTCCGCGAGGCGCGGAAGCAGGGCCACGCCCTGGACAACGAGGAGATGGAGCTCGGCGTCCGCTGCGTGGCCGTCTCGCTGCCCGAGGCCCGGCTCAACCTCGCGCTGTCGATGTCCGGGCCGGCCACGCGGATGACCAATGCGCTCATCGGCCGGGCGCTCCCCCGGCTGCACGAGGCGGCCGACCAGCTCGCCGCGGACTTCTCCGCTGGCTGAGCCCGCCGTCGTGGGGACCTCGCCGGCGACCCCTTGACGCCTCGCCGATGACGCTATACTTTCGGTATACGGAGTATTTCTTCCACTATACGGAGAGTCGGCGATGGCGCACCAGCCGAGCGCCCAGACCGACGACGCGCTGGACCTGACCAGTATCCTCCCGCAGCTCCGAGAGCGCCGCGCGCCAGCCGAGGCTCGAACTGCTCCAGCCCGCCGATCAGCAGGTGGTGCAGCTGCGCCTCGACGGCTACTCCATCGCGGAGGTCGCCGCGATCCTGCACTGCTCCTACGCCGCGGCAGCCAAGAGGTGCGCCCTGACCTTCCTGGCGGCGCTCCCGCTGACCTATCTCGCCGCGTCCTTCGGCGGTCGGGCCCTCGACCACAGCTACGGCTGGCTCTGGGTCCTGCCGGCAGCCAGTGCGGCGGGATGCTGCCTGTTCCTGCTCGCGGCCTTCCTGCGGGTGCCCGCGACGGCGACCGACTGACGCGCCGCGTCAGCGGCACGCGCTGCTCGACCGGTGGCCGGGCTCAGCCGTGGTCGCGCGGGGCGTCCTCGAGGGTCTCGCGCAGCGGCACGTGCCGGATCATCGCGGTGGCGACGAAGACGACAGCGAGGATCGGCAGGCCGACGAGGAAGGCGTCGTGGAGCTGGTCGGCCAGACCCGCCCGCAGCGCCTGCTCGACGACCGGCGGCACGTCACCCAGCGCGGAGGGGTCCAGCACCGCGCCCACGTCGAGGTCGGCGGCCCGCTCGGCCGCCGCGTCCCGCATCGACGCCGGCAGGTGCGCGGCCACCGCCGCGCCGAGCCCGCCGGTCATGATCGAGCCGTAGACCGCGATCCCCACCGTCGAGCCGATGTTACGGCTGAACTGCGTGGTGGCGGTCGCGACACCGAGGTCGCGCCGGGCGACGACGTTCTGCACGACGAGGGTGTACTGCTGCATCGCCATGCCCAGCCCGACGCCCACCACGGCCATCGCGCCGAAGAGCTGCCAGGCCGTCGAGGTCTCGGAGAGCAGCGTGAGCAGCCACACACCGAGGGCCATCACGGCGACGCCGGTGAGCATGAACGGCTTGTAGTGCCCGGTGCGGGTGACCAGCAGCCCGGTGAGGATGCCCATGACGATGAGGCCGAGCATCATCGGCATGAGGATCAGGCCGGACTGCGTGGCGTCGACGCCGATGACCCCCTGCGCGAAGACCGGGATGTAGATGATCGAGCCGAACATCACCATGGCCAGCCCGAGCCCGGCGAGGTTGGCCCAGCTGAAGATGCTGTTGCGGAACAGCCGCAGCGGCAGCAGCGGCTCGGCCGCCCGCAGCTCGACGACGACGAAGGCGAGCGCGAAGGCCAGGCCGAGGGCATACAGACCGAGGACCTGCGCCGAGACCCAGGGGTATGCCGTCCCGCCCCAGCTCGTGGCGAGCAGGATCGAAACCATGGCGACCGAGAGGGTGATGATGCCTGCGACGTCGATCTTTGCCTCGCGGCGCTGGTGCGGCAGGTGCATGTAGCGGGCCACGAAGGCGAGCGCGAGCAGGCCGACCGGCAGGATGGCGAAGAACAGCCAGCGCCAGCCCAGGTGGTCGGTGATGAGCCCGCCGGCCAGCGGTCCCGCGACCGAGGTGACGCCGAAGACGGCACCCATGAGGCCTTGGTACTTCCCGCGCTGCCGGGCCGGGATGATGTCGCCGATGATCGTCTGCGACAGCGGCATGAGGGTGCCCATGCCCGCGCCCTGGATGGCGCGTCCGGCGACCAGCACCCAGAAGCTGCCCGCGAGACCAGAGACGACCGAGCCGACCATGAAGATCACGAGGCCGGCCAGGTAGAAGGTCTTGCGGCCGTAGAGGTCGGACAGCTTGCCGACCACCGGCACGACCACGGCCGAGACGAGCATCGCCGCGGTCGCCACCCAGGAGTAGTGGTCCATGCCGCCGAGGTCGGCGACGATCTGCGGCAGCGCCGGGCCCACGATCGTCTGGCTGATCGAGGCGACGAACATGCCGAGCATGAGGCTGGCGAAGACGATCTTGTGCTCCCGCCCCAGCCGGAACGGGGTGGCGGCGGTGTCGCCGCCGGTGCTGCGGCTGGTGGGCGCGGTGGTGCTGGCGGTGGCCATCGGGGTCCTTGCTTGGGTCTGCTGGGGGGTTGCGGTCAGGGGGTGTTGCGGTCAGGGGGTGGTGCGTGGCGGGGTGGCGTGCTCCTACGCCTGCTCGATCGAGTCGGCGAGGCGCGCGAGCATGTCGGCGAGGCGCTGCTGGTCCTGCGCCGGCCAGTCGGCGAGGGTCGCGGTCACGAGGTCGACGCGGCGGGAGCGCTCGGCCGCGAGGGCGGCGCGGCCCGCCGCCGTGAGGCCGAGCACCTGGGCGCGGCGGTCCTCCGGATCCGGGTGCCGCTGCACAAGACCGCGCTCGGCGAGCGAGGCGAGCCGGCGGCTCATCGTCGAGGGGTCCAGCCCCTCGGCCCGGGCCAGGCCCGGGGGCGGGTGCACTCCTGCCCGGCCAGTCGGACGAGCACCCCCACGTCGCTGCGCGACAGCTCCCCCTCGCGCTCGCGCAGCAGACGGCTCATCGCGGTGAAGGTGCGGGCCAGTTCCTCAGATAGTTGCATGCTACACACATCATAGCACCGATGAGTTCCGCCCCCGTCGGTCGTCACACCTCGCACGACCCGCCGACCGGGCCGGCCGGCATGGGGCATACCGAGGGAGAGGACCGCGCGTGCACCAGCTGATGTTCGTCAACCTGCCGGTGGAGGACCTGGGGCGCTCCCGCTCCTTCTTCACCGAGGTCGGCTACACCTTCAACGCCGACTTCTGCGACGGCTCGGCGCTCTGCCTCGAGCTCGGTCCGACCCTTCACGCGATGCTGCTCAACCGGGAGCACTTCGCCTCGTTTCACGACTCGCGCGTCGCCGAGCCGGGCACCGTCGAGACGCTGGTGTGCCTGTCCGCCCCGAGCCGGGAGGCGGTGGACGCCGTGGTCGACCGGGCCGTCGCGGCCGGCGGCACCGACGTGCGGCGGGCGGATCACGGCATGATGTACGGCAGGACCTACGCGGACCTGGACGGGCACGTGTGGGAGGTCATGTGGATGGATCGCGACTGGACGGACCGTGGCGCGACGAGGGAGCGAGCATGAGCACGCAGCTGGAGCAGACCGGGCAGGCCGACTTCGAGGAGACCACCGCGCCGCTGCGCGGGGAGCTCATCGCCCACTGCTACCGGATGCTGGGGTCGGCCAGCGAGGCCGAGGACCTGGTGCAGGAGACCTACCTACGCGCGTGGAAGGCCTACCACCGCTTCGAGGGGCGCTCCACGGTGCGGACGTGGATGTACACCATCGCCACCAACGCCTGCCTCACCGCGCTGAAGCAGCAGGGTCGGCGCCCGCTGCCCAGCGGGCTCGGCGGCCCGCCCGGCGACCCCCGCCAGCCGGTGGTCGAGGACCGCTCCCGCGACTGGCTGGAGCCGCTGCCGGACCAGCTCGTCTGGGGGCGGGACGCGGTGCCGGTGGACCCGGCCGACGCGACCGAGGCGGCCGAGGGCACCCAGCTCGCGTTCATGGCCGCGCTGCAGGAGCTGCCGCCGCTGCAGCGGGCGGTGCTCGTGCTGCGCGACGTGCTGCAGTTCTCCGCCGCCGAGACCGCCGCCGCCCTCGATACCACCGTCGCCTCGGTCAACTCCGCGCTGCAGCGCTCCCGGGCGACCATCGGCGAGGGACTGGACCGGGCGGGCCGTAGGGTGAGCGAGCTGACCGCGCACGACCGCGAGGTCTTCGCCGCCTTCTGCGACGCCTTCGAGCGGCACGACATCGACGCCGTCGTGGGGGTCATGACCGAGCAGGCCGTGTGGCAGATGCCGCCCTTCGACCGCTACTACGTCGGCCGCGAGGACATCGCCGCTCTCATCGAGCACCAGTGCCCCGCCCGCGTGGGTGGCGACCTGCGGATGCTGCCGGTGGTCGCCAACGGGCAGCCCGCGGTTGGGATGTACCTCCGCGGCCCGGACGGGGCATACCAGCAGTTCCAGCTGTGCGTGGTCGACCTCCGCGACGGGGTGATCACCGGCGTGGTCGGCTTCTTCGACGGTGACGCCTTCGCGCACGCCGGGCTGCCCGAGCAGCTGCCCGCGGCCGGCTGAGCTCAGGAGCGACCGCCGACGGAGGCGATGCCGAGCCAGGTATGCCGGTTGCCGGCCCAGCACCACCCCAGCTTGGGCGCGTCCTTGCGGTCCCGACCGTCGCGGCCGGTGCCGTTGCTGATCCACAGCGCGGGGACCCGTGCGTCCAGTCCAGACGCCTTGGGCCGGCGAGAGCCCGTCGTCATGAAGCAGTGGTTGCGCTCGATCACCTCCGGGCTCTGCAGCGCCCAGCAGACGCCCTCGGCGACCGTCATGAGGTCCCGACCCGCCGCCCTGATTCGCGGGTCCACCTCGTCCGGGCTGCGGTCGGCGTGCTCGTCACCGCGGTCGGGCGTGTCCACCGCGTAGAGGTCTGCCTCCGGCACCTGGACTCCCGGGGCGGCGCCGAACTCGTCGAGGTCGGTGAGGTCCTCCACGACGAACCCTCGACGGTCGCCGAGGGCCAGGAGCGGCACGAGGCGGGCGGTCGACACCAGGCGGGGGTGCACCACGAGCAGGTCGCCGCCGAGGTCCTCGGGCAGCGCGGGCAGCGTGAGGCCGAGGTCGGTGAGACGACGGTGCTGGGCGGGCAGGTCGGGCAGCGCGGGAACGGGCACGGTCCTCCTCGGGGTGGGTCCACCGCAACGCCGTGGCACGCCCGTCGATTCCCGCGCGACCGGTCGGCGCCGAAAACCGCTCGGTCGGTGGCGGCCGGCACGGTCGTGGGGTTGCTGCACTACACGATCCTGTGGGCGACGGTGCCCTTCCTCAGCCTCATCGTCCTGGCCGAGGACGCCCGCGGCCGCGGGCTGTCGCGGGTGCTCGTCGACGACCTGGTCGCGCGGTTGCGGGAGCAGGGCTACGTCGCGCTGCTCAGCTCGTCGCAGACCGACGAGCCGGAGCCGCAGGCCTGGCACCGCCACCTCGGCTTCACCTCGAACGGCATCATCGAAAACATCGCCGACGAGGGCATCGGTGAGGTGGTCTTCCGGCTGTCCTTCCGACCGCCCGCGCCCGACGGCTGGGTCGACCTCTCGTCCACCCCGTCATCCCCCGGTATGACGTGGGCCCAGCCGTCGCGGGTCCGCCTCCCACGACCCGTGCCGGGTCGGACTGACACCCCCGAGGGTCGGGCCTGTCGGACGCGAGGCATACGGTGCCGCCATGGAGTTTCGATACCTGGGCAACAGCGGCCTCAAGATCAGCGAGATCACCTACGGCAACTGGCTGACGCACGGCAGCCAGGTCGAGAACGACGTGGCCCACCAGTGCGTGCGCGCGGCGCTCGATGCCGGCATCAGCACCTTCGACACCGCCGACGTCTACGCCAACACCAAGGCCGAGAGCGTGCTCGGGGACGCGCTCAAGGGAGAGCGGCGCGAGAGCCTGGAGATCTTCACCAAGGTCTACTGGCCGACCGGCCCGGGCGGCAAGAACGACACCGGCCTGTCCCGCAAGCACATCATGGAGTCGATCGACGGCAGCCTGCAGCGGCTGCAGACCGACTACGTCGACCTCTACCAGGCGCACCGCTACGACACCGAGACGCCGCTGGAGGAGACGATGCAGGCCTTCGCCGACATCGTCCGGCAGGGCAAGGCGCACTACATCGGCGTGAGCGAGTGGACCGCCGACCAGATCCGCGCCGGGCACGCCCTCGCGAAGGACCTCGGCATCCAGCTCATCTCCTCTCAGCCGCAGTACTCCATGCTGTGGCGGGTCATCGAGCCCGAGGTCGTCCCCGCCTGCGAGGAGCTCGGGATCTCGCAGATCGTGTGGAGCCCGATGGCGCAGGGCGTGCTGTCCGGGAAGTACCAGCCGGGCCAGGCCCCGACCGAGGGCCGCGCCGCGGACGAGTCGATGGGCAAGGGAATGCAGGGCTTCATGCGCGAGGAGGTGCTCACCGCCGTCCAGGGGCTCACGCCGCTGGCGGAGGAGGCGGGCCTCACGATGCCGCAGCTCGCGGTCGCCTGGGTGCTGCAGAACCCCAACGTCGCCGCCGCGCTGGTCGGCGCCTCCAAGCCCTCCCAGGTCGAGGACAACGTCAAGGCCGCCGGCGTGAAGCTCGACGCCGACCTCATGGCCAAGATCGACGACATCATCGGCGGGGTCGCGGAGAAGGACGCCGGCAAGACCGCGGCGAACGCCCCGCAGACCCGCGTGGCCTGAGCCACCCGCGTCACCCCCGCCTCGCGCCGCGTCCGGACACCGGACGCGGCGCGAGGCGTTGTGCCGTCCCGTGGGCGGTGGCAGTCTTGGACCATGAGACTGGACGAGGTCTTCGCCCGCCACAGCGACGGCAGCTCTGACCAGCCGTTGCTCGTCACCCCGGCCATCCGCCCCTCCGCGCGCGAGCAGCTGGCGACCCTGGAACGCCTGGGCCTCAGCGCCCAGGACGGCGTCACCGAGGCCGACCTGCTCGCCGACCGTGAGGTCGCGCAGGCCATCCGCCGGCATCCCTACCTCGCGCTCCTGCACTGCCTGGCCCGCGACGCCGACGGGGAGCTGACCCACCACCCGCACGTCACCACCGTCGACCTCGAGCACGTCGTCGGCCCGGACTCCTACCCCGACCTGGTGCGCAAGCTGGCCGCCGCCGCCGGGTCGACGGGCGAGCTCGGGGAGGTGCACGGCGGCGTGGACCGCGAGCGCAACCGCTGGGTCGTCCGCTTCCGGGTCGGCCGGATCACCCGCGAGCTGCACCCGCGCCTGGACCACGACTACGCCGACATGGCCGTCCTGCCGTGGATCTTCGACGCGGTGTGCCTGCCCGGCCAGGCCAGTGCCTTCGTCCGGCACGGCCAGCGCATCACCGTCGCCTACGTCCCCCGGTGGCACGTCGACGAGCTGCAGCGCGTCCTCGACCGCTGGGCCTTCACGGCCTGAGCACCGGCCGCAGCTCGGCGTCGCCCCGCACCTGCCACGCGACCGGGTGCCGGAAGGTCGCCGGGACGGCGTCGGGCGGGTAGACCTCCAGCACGTCCCCGTCGACGACGGCCCTGGTCCCCTCGGGCAGGGCCCGGGTGCCGATCGCAGGGTGCACGAGCTCCGCACCGGCGGGCCCGACCTCGACCACCGCCGCGGGCGGGAGCTCGCCCTCCGCGGCACGGGCCGGGCCGAGGGGCAGCGTCTCACCGACCGCGGGGTCCAGCTCGAGCCGGACCCCCGACGGGTCGACCGTCAGCCGTCGCGGCAGCGTCAGGCAGCCCGCCTGGTCCTTGCCGCCGGGCTGCTGGCCGTCCTCGCGGACCCATCCCATGAGCCACCACCCCTCGCCGCCGTCGTCCGCGATCTGCGGTGCGTAGAACGCGTCACCGCGGTCCAGCACCCCCACGTCCTCGACCTCGAGCCGTGGACGCCCGCCGTCGTCGACGAGCCGGCCCGCGCAGGCGACCACGTCGCCGAGCACGCCGTCGTCGTGCAGCGAGAGCAGCAGGGCGGCACGCTCACCCTCGACCGCGAGCTGCGGGCACTCCCACACGTCGGCCGGGCCGGCTCCCGGTGACGGCAGGTCCGCGCCGCGCAGCCAGACGCCGAGGTAGTCCCACGCCTCGATGTCGTCGCAGGAGTAGAGCAGCACCGCGGGCGTCCCGTCGTCGAGGCCGGCGCCCACGAGGGCGAACCGATGACCCTCGTGCGTGAGCACGAAGGGGTCGCGCATGACCGCGACACCGTCAGCCTGCGGCTGGCGGGCCACCACCACGGGTGCCGACCATTCGTCGAGGTCGGCACCGGACCCCCAGCGCAGGCAGACCGTGCTGGTCAAGCCCGGCCCGGCGAGCCCGGAGTAGACGACGGCCGGGCGCGACAACCCGGGCACGAAGACCCCGGACCAGCAGCCGGAGCCGTCCGGACCTCCCGGCGTGGGGGTGAAGGCGACGGGGTGCTCGCGCCAGGTCACGAGGTCGGCGCTGCTGCAGTGGCCCCACGCGATGGCGTCGTGCCGGGGCGCGTCCGGGTTGTGCTGGAAGAAGGCGTGCCAGCGCCCCTCGTGCCGGACCATGCCGTTGGGGTCGTTGAGCCAGCCCTGCGCCGGGCGCAGGTGGAAGGTCGTCGTCGCACCCGGCCCAGCTTCGGGTACGAGCGGTGTGGAGCCAGGCGTGGAGCGAACTGCGTGGCCGGGGGTCGCGGGGGGCATACCGATGATTGTGACGGGTAGGGCAGGCTGGGCGGATGAACTCACCCTTCGACCTGTCCCTGGAGCAGATGCGCACCCACCGCAGCGCCAAGTGGAGCCGGGTCCCGGACGACGTGCTCCCCGCCTGGACGGCGGAGATGGACGTCAGCACCGCCCCCGCCATCGCGCAGGCGCTGCAGACGGCGATCGAGCGCTCCGACTTCGGGTATGCCGGTGAGCCCTCTGCCGTGATCGATGCCTTCGCCGGCTTCGCCCGCGACACCTGGGGCTGGGACCCGCAGAGCACGCCGGGCCGCACCAGGCTCTTCGCCGACGTCGGCCAGGGGGCCAAGGAGACGCTGCGCGGGCTCACCTCCCCGGGTGACCGGGTCGTCCTCAACCCCCCGGTCTACCTCTCCTTCTACCCCTGGCTGCGCGACCTGCGCCTGGAGCCGCTCGAGGTGCCGATGCTCGACGTCGCCTCCGGCGGCCGCCTCGACCTGGACGGCATGCGCGCCGCGCTCGCCGACGGGGCGAAGGTGGTCCTGCTGTGCACCCCGCACAACCCGCTCGGCTACGTCTACTCGCGCGAGGAGCTGGCCGCGCTGGCCGAGATGGCCGCCGAGCACGACGCCGTGGTGATCTCGGACGAGATCCACGCCCCGCTCGTGCACCCCGGCAGCCCGCGGCCCTTCGTGCCCTTCCTCACCGTGAGCGAGGCGGCCCGCGAGGTCGGCATCGCCCTGCACTCGCCCTCCAAGGCGTGGAACACGGCCGGCCTGAAGCTGGCGCTCGGGGTGACCGCGGTGGAGGGACGCTGGCCGCAGGCGCAGGCCGAGACCGACTGGGCACCCAGCATCCTCGGGCAGTATGCCGCGATCGCCGCCTACACCGAGGGCCGCGAGTGGCTCGCCGGCACGGTGGCCGAGCTGCAGGCGCGCACCCAGGAGCTGCCCGCCCTGCTCCAGGAGCACCTGCCGCAGGTGCGCTTCCACCCGGGGCACGCGTCCTACCTTGCCTGGCTGGACTGCCGGGACCTCGGCCTCGGCGACGACCCGTCGCAGGCCTTCCTGGAGCGGGGCCGGGTGCTGCTGTCGCCGGGGCCGGCGTTCGGGGCCACCGGCGAGGGCTTCGCCCGGCTCAACATCGGCACGAGCGCCGAGCTCATGGGCGAGGCGGTGCGCCGGATGGCAGAGGCCCTGCAGTGACGTGCTGACGACACGCCGGAGGAAAGCGGCTCAGGCGTTCACGTGTGCGGCTGAGCCGGTCGCGGTCGGCGTGTCGCCGGAACGCGCGACCTCCCGGCTCACGGCTCGCGCGGCGGCGTGACCTTGGAGCGTCCGTAGGTGAAGGGCTCGCGGGGAGGCCGGGCCAGCAGGTCGGCGGTAAAGAGCCGGCGGGAGAGCAGGATGAGGGCGCCGGCGAGCGCGAAGCAGCCCGCGGCCACAGCCCAGGTCACGGGGAAGCCGGCGGCTCCCGAGAGCCCACCGAGGACCGCCGGGCCCAGCGCCCCGCCCGCGAAAGCGCCCGACTGGATCGCAGCCGACGCCTGGGCCGGGTTGTCACGCCCGAGCCGGGCGACGGCATACAGCAGCAGACCGGGCCAGGACCACCCGATGCTGAAGGCGAGCAGCCCGAAGACCCACACCGCCCAGGGTGCGTCGATCATCAGGCCCAGGCACCCGAGCGCGCCGACCCACATCTGGGTGGCGACGACGGGCAGGTTCGCCCCGTGCCGGTGGTCGGCGCGCCACCCGGAGAAGACCCGGATCGCGATCGAGCCGCCCGAGCCCACGGCCATGAGGACGCCGGTCTGGGAGGGTGTCAGCCCGACCTCGAACCCCCAGGAGGCCGCGAAGGCGCCGACGTAGTTGGCCGCCGCGCTGGCCAACGTGATCGCCACGGCGGCGAGCACGAGCGGCAGGGTCGGCGGGGACTCGAGCAGGTCGGCGGCGGACGCAGCGGGTCTGCGCGGTCCGCGACGCCGGCCACGCAGCAGCAGCCCGACCGCCCCGAGCATGACCACGACCCCGAGGCAGCAGGTCACGACGAAGGTCGAGCGCCACCCCCACAGCGCCCCGGTCGTCGGGACCGCGAGCCCGCCCAGCATGATCGCCAGCGGCACGGCGGACTGCTTGACGCCGAAACCGAGCCCGCGCCGACCGGGCGGGAGCGTGCGCGCCATCAACGAGTTCGCGGTGGCCTGGCAGGCGGCGTTGCCGAGACCCAGCACCACCATGACCGCCATGAGCGACCACCACCCGGAGACGAGCAGGCTCATGGCGAGGCCACCGGCGGTCACGACACCTCCGGCCAGGAGCAGCAGCAGGCCGCGGCTCATCCGGTCGACCAACGTCGAGGTGGACAGCGTGGCCACCGCCGCCGTGGCGAAGAACAGGCTGACCGCGACACCGAAGGCTCCAAGCCCGAAGCCGAGGTCGTCGCGGATCGCCACCGCCTGAGCCCCCAGCAGGAACGGCGGCAGGGCGCCCAGCGTGGTGACGGCGGAGGCGACCGCCATCACCAGGGCGGACCGGCCACGGCGGGGGGCAGGGGACATGCGGTGCCGCGTCCTCCTCCCGTGATCGGACCTGCCGCCGGCCGTTACAGCACGAGCCCCAGGGCGAAGGGACCGATGAGGACGGTGAAGAGGGTGATGAGCACCACCCCGACGACGTTCAGGACGATTCCACCACGGGCCATCTCCTGGATCTTCACCGCCCCGGTGCCGAAGACGATCGCGTTGGGCGGGGTGCCGACCGGCAGCATGAAGGCGCAGGTCGCCGCCAGGGCCGCCGGGATGAGCAGCGTCATCGGGTCGACACCGATGCCGACGGCGACACCGCCCAGGACCGGGATGAAGGTCGCCGCAGTCGCGGTGTTGCTCGTGACCTCGGTGAGGAAGAGCACGATCGTCACGACAGCGGCGAGCAGCAGCACGATCGGCAGCGAGCCCAGCCCGGTGACCTGCTGGCCGAACCACTCGTCCAGGCCGGTGCCGGCGACCGCGGCGGCCAGGCTGAGGCCACCACCGAAGAGCAGCAGCACGCCCCAGGGCAGGCCCTCCTCCGCGTCGTCCCACTCCAGCGTCATCCGGCCCTCGCGGTCGCCGGGGATGAGGAAGAGCACGATGCCCGCGCCGATGGCGATGGCGGTGTCGTCCAGCTCCCCGAGCCAGGGCAGCGCCTCGCCGAGGGCGGAGATGTTGGACAGCAGGCCCGGGACGATCCACAGAAAGGCGGCGCCGCAGAAGACGGCGAGCACGACCTTCTCCCCCTGGCTCATCGGGCCCAGCTCATCGACCTCGGTGTCGATGAGCTGGCGGCCGCCGGGGATCTCCTCGAGCGTGAAGCGGAACATCAGCCGCGTGATGAGCAGCCAGGCGATCCCGATGAAGACGACGACGATCGGCACGCCCAGCATCATCCAGGCGAGGAAGCCCACGTCCTGGCCGACCTCGTCCGCGAGATATCCGGCGACGATGGCGTTGGGCGGGCTGCCGAGCAGCGTGCCGAGCCCGCCGATCGAGGCGGCCCACGCGATGGACAGCACCAGGGCGACGCCGAAGATGCGGACGTCCGGGTCGTTGACGACGTCGCTCACCGCCCGCCCGCTGGAGACCTCCTTGGTCACGTCGCCGTCGGCGGCGGCCACGCCACGCTGGCTGTTCTCCACGACGAGCGCCAGCACCGAGATCGCGATGGGCAGCATCATCAGCGTGGTGGCCGTGTTGGAGACCCACATCGACAGGAAGGCCGTCGAGATCATCATCCCGAGGATGATCCGGCGCGGGTGGGTGCCGACGCGGCGCAGCGTGAGCAGCGCGATCCGGCGGTGCAGGTTCCACTTCTGCATGGCGATGGCGATGAGGAAGCCGCCGAGGAAGAGGAAGACGATCGAGTTGGCGTAGGGCGCCGTCGCGTCGGAGACGCCCAATCCGGTGAGCGGCGGGATGAGCACGATCGGCAGCAGCGAGGTGGCGGCGAGCGGGATGGCCTCGGTCATCCACCACACGGCCATGAGCACGGCGATGGCGGCGACGAAGCGCGCGTCGCCGGACATGTCGGCGCCCCCGAGGAGGAGGTAGACGAGGGCGGCGAGGGCGAGGCCGCCGAGTCGGAAGGCCCAGGTCCGGCCCGCAGGGCGTGGCGGCTCCCGGTCGCTGGGCTCGTCGTCGAACTCGCCCTGCTCGCGCACGATGTCGCTGCTCATGTCTTGCTGCCCCGTCCACGTCGGTGTGTTTGGGCCCAACCTAACCCAAGGGCAACCGGTGCGGGCGCATACGCTGAAGGCATGACCCGACCGCACCTGTGGATCCGCGCCGAGGCCCGCCCCGGCGAGCAGCGCGTGCCGATCGTCCCCCCACGCGCAGCGCCTCGTCGCCGACGGCTATGTCGTCACCGTCGAGGAGTCACCGAGCCGCGTCGTCGACCTCGAGGACTACGTCGCGGCCGGGTGCTCGGTCGCGCCCTACGGCTCGTGGACCGACGCCCCCGAGGGCGCCGTCGTCGTCGGGATCAAAGAGCTGCCGCAGGACCCGCCCGGCCTGGCGCACACGCACGTCTTCTTCGCCCACGCCTACAAGGGGCAGGAGGGCGCGGACGTCACGCTCGAGCGATTCCGCCGCGGCGGTGGCGAGCTGCTGGACGTGGAGTACCTCACGCTCGACGGCAAGCGGGTCGTCGCGTTCGGTTTCTGGGCGGGGTATGTCGGTGCCGCGCTCGCCGTGCTCCGGCACCGCGGCCTGCTGACCGGCGGGGTCGCACCGATGGGCCGCGAGGAGCTGGACGGCCAGCTGCGCGAGAGCGCGGCCGGTCACGAGCCGGAGCGCGCGCTGGTCATCGGCTCCCGCGGGCGTTCCGGCCGCGGCGCGGTCGAAGCGCTGGAGCTGGCCGGCTGCGCGGTCACCCGCTGGGACCGGGCCGACACCGTCGAGCTGGACAAGGCAGCGCTGCTGGACCACGACATCCTCGTGAACTGCGTCGTGAGCAGCACCCCGCGCGAGCCCTTCGTCGGCACCGAGGACGTGGCGGCCACCCGTCGCCTGCGCACGATCGGTGACGTGACCTGCGACGTCACCTCCGACAACAACCTGCTCCCCGTCAACACCGCGATCACCACGTGGGCCGAGCCGGTGCGTCAGGTCGGCACCGCCGACGCCCCGCTCGACGTCATCGCCATCGACAACCTCCCGTCGCTGCTGCCGCTGGAGTCCTCGATCAGCTTCTCCGCGGAGCTGACGCCGTTGCTGGAGGACCTCGCCGAGCGGCGCGGCCCGTGGGCGGCGAGCCTGGAGTGGTTCCGCCGGCACGTGCCCCTGGGCTGACTCGAACATCGTGGGCCTGTGTTCAGTGATATGAGCGCGAGGGCTTGACTAGACTGCGATGCTCTGCTGGAGTGAAGCCGAAGCTGCCCCGATCAGTGCAGACGGAGTTGCGTCAACCACAGCGGCTGACGCTTGGTGTTATCACGGTGATGTATATCTTTCTCGAAAGAACGCTTTCGGTAACACACTGTATGAACTAGGTTACCGGTTTCACTGGTGCGTCCGGAATGGGACTACGGTCTACTCACAGTGGATAAGCGGACAGTGGCAAGATGCTCACCTCACGTGGGATGTAGGCGTGACGCTCAACAACCAACATGTCCTGTCCAACAACATCGCTAGAGCCTTGTATCAGAGACAGTTCGTCGCTAGAGGTCCCTTCGATGAGTACAGGCACCTCTGCATTCGGGCAAAGGGGTACGCAAATGCAACGTACAACAGCAGCGGAACCTGCAACATCTACGGGTAGCCTTGCCGCGCTCGCGGTAGCCACCCTCCTAGTCGGTGCACTGGCCCCTGCGCTCGGGGTGGCGCTGGGCGTGATCGGTCTCCTCATCGTCTCGGTGCAGACCGTGACCGGCTCGGCCCTTCGCCCACGGCTGCTCGTCCTCTTCGGCCTACTCGTCGTCGTCTTCCTGGTGCCGATCCTGGTATTCGGCCGCTGGGGCATGTTGCCGCTCTGGTAGAGACCCGACCCACCGGCGCTCAGCGTTTCCGGGTCCAGCGCCAGCCGCGGGGAGGCTTGGTGCCGTCGTCGGGCGGCATCGTGCGCACCAGGACGTCGCCGAGCAGGCTCGTGGCGTTGATGCGGACGCAGGCACCCGTGTCGGCCGAGGACTGGGCCTGCGGGTCGACGTCGTGCCGGATGTTGCCGAGAAGGTTGAAGCCCGAGAGTTCCACCCGGGTGCCGGCAGGCACCGCGATCCGGATGTCGCCCATCCCGGTGAAGGAGGAGATCTCCAGCGTCTCGTCGGGCCGGATCACCTCGCGCAGGTCGAGCTTGACATCGCCGACGAGCAGCATCGTGGTCGTGCGCTCCGCCGCGTCCCACGCGCCGGTCCGCACGACGTCTCCCATGAGGGTCCCCAGCGTCTGGGTCGGCGCGCGCATGGGCACCGGCGCGTCCCGGTCCGCCGCGGCGGCGGGGTGGTTGCCGCGCCACTGCGCCGGCAGCTCCTCGCGGGGCGTGGGCCGCTGCCCCGGGACCGGTATGTCGGGCCGCCAGTCGGGCGGCACGTCCGAGGGTCCCTGGGCGGAGGGGTCGGGCGCGGCGGGATCGGGCGCGGCGGGATCGGGCATACCGTCACCCTAGTCAGGCCGCGTGACCGCCGGACATGACAGCCGTCACCAGACCCGACGCCCGGTCGGACCGGAGCCAACCACTCACGACGCCCGGTCGGACCGGAGCCAACCACTCACGACGCCCGGTCGGGGGCGGCTCAGCGGAAGGCGCTGGTGCCGGTCACCGAGCGGCCCACGAGCAGCGACTGCACGGTGCGGCTCCCCTCGTAGGTGTAGGTCGCCTCGAGGTCGGCGAAGTGCCGGGCGACGTGGTGGTCCAGCAGGATCCCGTTGCCCCCGAGCATGTCGCGGGCGATGCCGACGACCTCGCGCGCCACCGTGGTCGTGTGCAGCTTGGCCATCGCGGCGTGCTCGATGGTGCAGCGGCCCTCGTCCTCGAGCTGGCTCATCCGCGTGCAGGTGAGCTGCATCGTGGTGATGAGCGTGACCATGCGGGCGAGGTCGTCCTGGATGAGCTGGTTCTTGGCCAGCGGACGACCGAACTGCTCGCGGCGCAGGGCATAGGTCAGCGCGCCCTCGTAGGCCGCGACCGCATGGCCGATCGCCTCCCAGGCCACCGCCTGCCGCGAGCGTGCCAGCACCCGGTTGGTGTCGGCGAAGGTGCGCGCCTGCGCGAGCCGGTTGTCGGCCGGGATCCGCACGCCGTCGAGGCGGATGTGCGCCTGCCACACGCCGCGGTTGCTGATCTTGCCCTGGATGACCTGGGCGTCCCAGCCGTCGAGCTGCTGCGGGGACTCGACGACGAAGCCACCCACGTCGCCGTCGTCGTCGCGCGCCCAGACCACGACGAGGTCGGCCACCGACCCGTTGCCGATCCACCGCTTCGCGCCGTCGAGCACCCAGTGGTCGCCGTCGCGGTGGGCCCGGGTCTCCATGCTCACGACGTCGGACCCGTGCGTGGGCTCGGTCAGCGCCACCGCGCCGACCGTCTCCACCCGGGCCATCCCCGGCAGCCATCGCTCCCGTTGATCCTCGCTGCCCAGCAGGTGCACCGAGGTCATCGCCAACCCGGAGTGGACCGCGTTGAAGGTCGCGATCGAGCCGTCCCCCCGGGCCAGCTCGGCGCACATCATCCCGTCGGCGAGGGTGGAGACCCCGGCGCAGCCGTAGCCCTCGATCGAGGCACCGGCGACCCGGGTCGCGGCATACCCCGGCACCATCTCGACGGGGTATCGCGCCGCCTCCCACCACTCCTGCGCCGCCGGGACGACCTCGTCGTCGCACCAGGCGCGCACGCCGTCCCGCAGCTCGCGCTCGGTATCGGTGAGCAGGTCGTCCAGGTGCATGAAGTCCGTGCCCAGGGACCGACCGAGGTCGGCGCCGTCCGGCTCCGCGCGGTCGGACTCGGGCATCGGCTGCGGCGCGTCACTCATCCTTCGAGGGTAGGCGCCGCCTCCCCCGGTCGCGCCCTCAGCCCACCGGGTGAGCGTCGGTCATCCCCGGATCCCGCCCGGGCTCGATGAACCACTCGTCCCCGAAGGCCGCGGCGAACTGCTCCTCCGGCATACCCAGCATCCAGCCGACGTCCTCCTGGCTGGCGTGCGCGGACAGCGCCGCCCGCTTGGCCGCGAGCACCGGCCGGGCGTCGACGTGCCAGTGGATCTCCGCCTCGGGGGTGCCGACCGGGTTGCCGTCGTCGGCGGGGGCGTCCGGATCCCAGTCCGCGTCCTCGGGCGCCATCCCGGCCGCCGTGGCCGCCTCGAACATGCGCCGCATGTGGTCGCGGTTCATCGTCGCCTCGAGCAGCCGTGGGCGCCGTGCCGCCAGCTCCGCCGCCCGGTGCACGACGGCGTGGACCTTGACGTGGTCGGGGTGGCCGTAGCCACCGTGCCAGTCGTAGCCGACGACCACGTCGGCGTCCTCCTCGTCCAGGACCCGCGCCAGCCGCGCCGCGGCCTCGTCGGTGCTGCAGGCGTGGAAGGACTGCTCGTGGCTGTTCTGCTCCCACCCGGTCATGCCGGAGTCGGCGTAGCCGAGCCACACGACCCGCGCCGTGCCGAGCGCGACGGCCGACGCCTGGGCCTCGGCGCGACGCCGGTCCACCACCGTCTCCCCCTCCCGCAGGTCCGCGGGCACGGTGCCGTGGTCGCCGTTGGTGGCGTAGACGCACACCACCCGGTGCCCGGCGTCGGCGGCCAGCCGCATCGTGGCCGAGGTCTGGCTCGCCTCGTCGTCGGGGTGGGCGTGCAGGAAGACGATGGTGCTCACGGCGCCAACCTAGGGCCAGGCAGCGACATTCACACAACCTCCACATCTGCCCAGCACCCTCTCCACCAGCGCAGACCTAGGCTCGAACCCATGACCGAGACGACGCGCACCGTGCTGGTGGTCGAGGACGACCTCACGATCAACCAGGCGCTGGCCGACCGCTTCACCGCCGAGGGTTTCGCGGTCGCGCGGGCGGTCGACGGGCCGACCGCCCTGACCGAGGCGGCCGGGCACACCCCGGACGTGGTCGTGCTGGACCTCATGCTGCCCGGCCTGGACGGCCTGGAGGTCTGCCGTCGGCTGCAGACCGAGCGCCCGGTCCCGGTCCTCATGCTCACCGCGAAGACCGACGAGACCGACATCCTCGTCGGCCTCGCCGCCGGCGCCGACGACTACGTCACCAAGCCGTTCCGGATGCGGGAGGTCGTCGCCCGGGTGCAGGCGCTGCTCCGGCGCGTCGAGCGGGCCACCGAGCTCGCCGACACCCGCCTGCCGGTGCAGACCGTCGGCGACCTGGAGATCGACGCCTCCGCGCGCCGGGTGCGGGTTGCCGGCGAGGAGATCCACCTGACGCCGCTGGAGTTCGACCTGCTCGGTGCGCTCGCGGAGCGGCCGGGCAGCGTGCGCGGCCGCGAGGACCTGATGACGCAGGTGTGGGGCTGGTCGGACGCGCACGGCACCCGCACCCTCGACAGCCACGTCAAGGCCCTGCGCGCC
Organism: Serinicoccus marinus DSM 15273; assembly: GCF_008386315.1. Taxonomy (NCBI): domain Bacteria; kingdom Bacillati; phylum Actinomycetota; class Actinomycetes; order Micrococcales; family Ornithinimicrobiaceae; genus Serinicoccus; species Serinicoccus marinus. The sequence goes on from NZ_CP043808.1 coordinate 3,220,231, forward strand.
AAGATCGGCAGCGCCCGGGTCCGCACCGTGCACGGCGTGGGGTATGCCCTGGAGAGCGGCCGGTGAGCCGGGCACCCGAGCGCCCGCTCGACGGCGTCGGCTCGATCACGGTCAAGATCGGCGTGCTCGTCACGCTGAGCATCCTGGCCGCCGTCGTCGTCTCCGAGGTCGGTGACCGCGCGGGGGTCTCGGCCTGGCTGACGATCCCGGTGTCCGTCGCGGCCGCGCTCTTCGTCACCCAGTGGCTGGCCCGGGGCATGACCTCGCCGCTGCGGCAGATGACCGTGGCCGCCGGGCGGATGGCCGGTGGGGACTACTCGACCCGAGTCACCGCGAGCGCCAGCGACGAGGTGGGCCAGCTCGGCACCGCCTTCAACACGATGTCGGCCGAGCTGGACGGCGCCGACCGGCAGCGGCGCGAGCTGCTCGCCACGGTCTCGCACGAGCTGCGGACGCCGCTGGCGGCGCAGCGCGCGCTGCTGGAGAACCTCGTCGACGGCGTCGTCACCCCGGACGACCGGGCGCTGCAGACCGCGCTGGACCAGTCGGAGCGGCTGAGCGCGCTGGTGCAGGACCTGCTCGACCTCAGCCGGGTGGAGGCCGGCGTCGCGACGCTGGACGTCGAGCCGGTGCAGGTCGCCGACCTGCTGGCGCGCTGCGCCGACGAGGCCCGGGCCACGGTCGCCGCCCGCGGCCACGCGGTGTCCGTCGAGGTCGACGTCCCCGAGGGCCTGGAGGTCCGGGCCGACCGGGCCCGGCTGGCCCAGGTAGTCACCAACCTGCTCGACAACGCCGTCCGGCACAGCCCCGCAGGCGGGACGGTCCGCGTGGTGGCCGACGTCACCGGCACCGGCTGGTCGCTCGAGGTCCACGACGAGGGGCCGGGCTTCCCGCCCGGCCGCAGCGAGGAGATGTTCGCCCGGTTCGGCGTCGGCGACGACGCCGGCGGCGGCACCGGCCTCGGGCTCTCCATCGTCCGCTGGGTGTGCGAGCTGCACGGCGGCACGGTCCGGGCGCTCGAGGCGGAGCCGCGCCAGACGGCGACCGGAGCCCTCGTGCGGGTCGAGCTGCCACTCACGCCCCCGGCATACCGACGTGGACAACGGGACGTGGGACCCCCTCCCCAGGAAGCGATGTCCAGAACGACAGCTCAGACGACCGACGACCGCGAGGAGAGTCCGATGGCCACCCATGACAGCCCGCCGCTCCCGGCGCAGCGCACCGCCGACGACGCCGCTGACCGGCCTGCCCACGTGCCCGCGTCACCAGTCTCGGGCACCCAGATCCCGGTGCCGACCCCGTCGGTATTCGACACCCTCTTCGGCCGGCTCTGGCCGGAGCCGACCTCACGCCTGCGGACCGCGCCCGTCGCGCTGTGGGCCTCGGTGGGGATCGGGGCGCTCGCCGCCGTGCTCCTGCCCTACCGCGGCATCGGGATCGCGTATGCCCTCGTCCTGCTCGCCGCGGGCGCCCTCGTCCTGCGGCTCTCGCCGCGGCGGCGTGACCCGTGGACCCTCGCCTCGGCCGCGCTCTGCGTGGGCCTCGCCGGCCTGCTCGTGCTCCGGGCCGCCGAGTGGCTCGCGGTCCTGGCGCTGCTCACCGCGGCGCTGCTGGTCACGACCGCGCTGACCGGCGCCCGCGGCATGCCCGCGATGGTCGCCGGCGCCGCGGCGTGGGTGCTCAGCGGATTGCGCGGGCTGCCGCTCCTGGGCCGCACGATCACGGCGACGTCCCGGCACACCCTGCTCTGGCCGGTCGTGCGCACGGCCGCGATCTCGCTCGTCGCGCTCGTGGTCTTCGGCGGGCTCTTCGCCTCCGGCGACGCGGTGGTCGGGGCCTGGGTGAGCGACCTGCTCCCGGAGGTCGACATCGCCGAGTCCCTCGTGCTCCGCAGCTTCACCTGGTTCGTCGTCGGCGGCATCGTGCTGGCGGCGTGCTACCTCGCGCTCAACCCGCCGAGGGTCGACCTGGTCGAGCTGCCGGCAGGGCGCCAGGTCACCCGCGCGTGGGAGTGGGTCGTGCCGGTCGGCGTGGTGATCGCGACCTTCGTCGTCTTCCTCTTCGCGCAGGGCGCCGCGATGTTCGGCGGGCACGACTTCGTGCAGCGCACCACCGGCATGACGTATGCCGAGTCCGTCCACCAGGGCTTCGGCCAGCTGACGCTCGCGACCGCGCTGACGCTGGTGACGGTCGCGATCGTCGGCCGCCGGGCCTCGCGAGAGACCGCGCGCGACCGGGTGCTGCTGCGCAGCGTGCTCGGCGTCCTCTGCGGCCTCACGCTCGTCGTGGTCGGCTCGGCGCTCTACCGGATGCACGTCTATCAGGAGGCCTACGGCTTCACCGTGCTGCGCGTGCTCGTCGACGCCTTCGAGCTGTGGCTCGGGCTGCTGGTCGTGCTGGTCATGGTGGCGGGCTGGCGGCTGCGCGGCGGCTGGGTGCCGCGCGCGGCGCTCGCCTCGGGCGCGACCTTCCTGCTCGTCATCGGCCTGGCCAACCCCGAGGCGTGGGTGGCGCAGCGCAACATCGACCGGTACGCCGAGACCGGTCGCCTCGACGTGGGCTACCTGCAGACCCTCGGGGCCGACGCCGTGCCGACGGTCCGGGAGGGCCTGGCGGGCCAGACGATCCCGGGCCTGGCGGACGGTGACGACCTGGCCGACTGCGCCGTCGGTTGGCATCCCGACGTGGAGCTCGACGAGGACCTGCTGAGCTGGAATCTCGGTCGAGCCCGCGCCGAGACGGTGGGCGGGATGCGCCTGACCGACGTCGACGGCTTCGGCTACCCCACGTATGCCGTCGGCAACTGCCCGGTCGAGCTCAGCCCCTGAGGTCGGGGAAGTCGCTGTCCCGCCACTCGGTCTGGCTCTCCCCGGACCCACCGGCGCCGCCCGCCGCCTCACCGGCGCCGGCCAGCTCCTCCTCACGGGCCCGCAGCTCGACCCGGCGGATCTTGCCGCTGATCGTCTTGGGCAGCTCGTAGAACTCGACCCGGCGCACCCGCTGCCAGGGCTGCAAGTGCTCCCGGGCATGGCTGAGGATCGAGCGCGCGGTCTCCGCGGTGGGCTCGTGCCCGTCGACCAGTGCGACGTAGGCCTTCGGCACGGCCAGCCGGACCTCGTCCGGGGCGGGCACGACGGCCGCCTCGGCCACCGCCGGGTGCTCGATGAGCACCGACTCCAGCTCGAAGGGGCTGATCTTGTAGTCGCTGGCCTTGAAGACGTCGTCGGTGCGCCCGACGTAGGTGATGAGACCGTTCGCGTCCCGCTCCGCGACGTCGCCGGTGTGGTAGAAACCGCCGGCCATCGCCTCGGCGTTGCGCCCCTCGTCGCCCTGGTAGCCGGTCATCAGCGCCACCGGCGAGGCGGACAGGTCCAGGCAGATCTCACCCTCGCCCGGGCCGTCGACCACCTGCCCGCTCTCGACGTCGACGAGCACCGAGGGGACGCCGGGCAGCGGCATACCCATCGACCCGGGCTTGACCCGCCCGCCCGGGCAGTTGCCGATCTGCGCGGTGGTCTCGGTCTGGCCGTAGCCGTCGCGCAGGGTGAGCCCCCACTGCTTCTGGACCTGCGCGATGACCTCGGGGTTGAGCGGCTCCCCGGCGCCGATGACCTCCCGCAGCGCGCCCGGCCCACCGGACAGGTCGGCGTTGATGAGCATCCGCCAGACCGTGGGCGGGGCGCAGAAGGTCGTGACCCGGTGGCTGCGGATGACCTGCAGCAGGGCAGCAGGATCGAAGCGGGTGTAGTTGTAGACCAGGATCGTCGCCTCGGCGATCCACGGCGCGAAGAAGCAGCTCCACGCGTGCTTGGCCCAGCCGGGGCTGGAGATGTTGAGGTGCACGTCACCGGGCCGCAGGCCCAGCCAGTAGGTCGTCGACAGGTGCCCCACCGGGTAGCTCACCTGGGTGTGCTCGACCAGCTTGGGCCGGTTGGTGGTGCCGGAGGTGAAGTAGAGCAGCAGCCGGTCCTGCGGTGCGGTGCCTGGATGCTCGACCGGCTCGACGTGCTCGCGGTAGGCCGCGCGCAGGTCCTCCCAGCCGTGTGCCTCGCCGACGCTCACCCGCAGGTAGTCACCCGGCACGTCGTCGAACTTGTCGACCTCGGCGGCGTTGACGACGACGGCGCGGGCAGCCCCGCGCTCGAGCCGGTCGCGCAGGTCGGAGGGGCCGGCGGCGGTCGTCGTCGGCATGATGACCGCGCCCAGCTTCATCACGCCGAGCATGGTGTCCCACAGCTCGACCTGGTTGCCGAGCATGACCATGACGCTGTCGCCCTTGCCGATGCCGAGGTGGGCCAGCCGCGCGGCGACCTGGTCCGAGCGGGTGGCGACCTCGTCGAAGGTCAGCGTGACCTCGCTGCCGTCCTCCTCGACCACGATCAGCGCGGGCTGGTCGTTGCCGCGCGCGATCGCGTCGAACCAGTCGACGGCCCAGTTGAAGCGCTCCCCCAGGTCGGGGTAGCGGAACTCCGCGCGGGCGCGCCCGGGGTCGCCGTGCAGGTCGACGAGCTGGTCGCGGGCGGCCCGGTAGGCCGCGGTGGTCGGCTGGTCCGTGGACGTCGGCGTCATGACCCCATGCCTACACCCGCGCCCGTATGCCTGCCAGCCGGGCCCGGGCCGGGCCCGATCGCCCGACGGCTTCGTCGCGACGCTGTCGGACCCCGCACCTACAGTCGGTGGCATGACGAACCCCACGGACGACACGACCCCCATGACCGACCCCGACCACCCAGCCCAGCCCGACCAGCAGTCTGGTGGGGCCGAGATGCTCGGCGCGAGCAGCCCGCAGTCGCCGCAGGAGCAGGTCGAGCGCGACCCCGAGGACTGGGCCACCGGCGACGACCCCGCCACCGAGGCGCAGAAGTCCTACCTCGACCGGCTGGCCAGCGCCGCCGGCGAGCAGATCCCCGCCGACGGCCTCACCAAGGCGCAGGCCTCCGAGCACATCGACCGGCTCCAGGGCCAGACCGGGATGCAGCCGCGCGAGTCCTGACGGCACGGGCGGCCTCGTGCCGGCGTCAGCTCGTCGCGTCCGCCGGTCCGAGGTCACGTGGATCGACGCGATCCAGACCGGTGATTCCCTCGAAGTCCTGATCGGTGGTGACGATCTGGGCGAATCCCGCGCACAGCGCCGTGTCCGCGTGGACCGCATCACGGCCTCGGGCCTCCTCCGCCTCGACGAGATCCCGGCTCCGGCGCAGGACGGCGGAGTCGAAGTCATGCCAGACGACCAGCCGATCGAGGGCGTCGAAGTCCTCGACGGCCACGGCGGTCGCACCACGCCGGAGGCGGTGGAAGAGGAACTCCTGCCCGGCCTCGACGCTGGCGTGCAGCCGGACCCGCCCCGTCGCGGCCAGCTCGAGCAGCCGGGAGCAGGCCGCGCGGTCCGGGTGCTCGCCACCGAAGGGGAGGAGCAGGACGGAGGAGTCGACGAAGATGGCCTTCATCGACGAGCCAGCTTGGCGTCCACCGACGTCGCGTAGGCCCGCTTGAGATCATCCGGACCCTCGCCAGGATGTGTCGCGTCTGCCCGGGCGAGACGAGCGCGCTCGAGGAGCTCGCTCCCGGCTGCGCGGAGAGCCGCGTCGTCGTCCGGGGCGAAGCGGGCGTCGATGGCTTCGCGGATCACCGCCGCCACGCTCCGGCCAGAGGCCGCCGCCTCCTGGGACACCCGGGCATACCGCTCCGCGTCCAGCAGAAGCTGCAACCGACGATCCATGACCGACATCGATCCAGGGTAGCAGGCGGCATGCGCATGCCCATGTGTATGCAGGGTCAGCCCTGTTGGTCCGCCCAGATGCGCCGGATCTCGCGCCCGACGGCGACGACCGCGGGGCGGCGCACGCTGGAGTCGCGGTGGACGAGCATGATGCGACGGGTCGGAGGGTTGCGCACCGGGAGGGACACGAGCCCGTCCGGCAGTGGGGGCCTGCCGAGGCGGGGGATGAGGCCGATGCCGAAGCCGGCGGCCACGAGCGCGATCTTGCTGGGGAAGCTGTCGGCCGTCGCGGCGATCCGGTAGTCCAGGCTCCGCTGGTGCAGGGCCGAGAGCAGCCACTCGCTGAAGACGCCCGGGGAGTCGTCCACCCACTCCCGGCCGTCGAGGTCGGCGAGGTCCACCGAGCCGCTGCGGCTCAGGCGCAGGCCGTGGTCCCCGCGCGCGATGAGGTCGACGACGTCGTGCCCGAGCTCGGTCGGCGTCAGCCCGCCGGGGAAGGTCATGTGGTGGTCGGTCCAGTCGTGGACGAGGGCGAGGTCGACCTCGCCGCGGCGCACGGCCCCGAGCGAGGCCTCGGGCGCCAGCTCACGGACGGTGAGACGCAGCAGCGGATAGGTCTGCAGCAGTCCGGGGAGCGCCTGCGACAGCAGCCCGACGACCCCGGTCGCGAAGGATGACAGCACCAGCGGCCCGGAGACGTCGCTGGTCAGGTGCTCCAGCTCGGCCCGGGCGGCCTCGTCGAGCTGCTCGACCTGGGTGGCGAGCCGGACCAGGACCTCGGCGGCGTCCGTGGGCACCACGTTGCGTCCACGGCGCACGAGCACGGGCTGCCCGGCCTCCTGCTGCAGGCGGCTCAGCTGCTGGCTGACAGCCGAGGCGGTGAGTCCCAGGCGGTCGGCCGCGGCGAGCACCGTGCCCTCCTCGACGACGGCCTTCAGACTGACCAGCTGCTCGGGGGAAAACATGTAGCAAGTCTGACACATACTCGTAAGGAATGTTCGCTTGTCCTAACAGAAAGATCCTGTCAGAGTAGTACCTGTCAGACCCCGACATGAAGAAAGGTGGCCATCATGACCGCTCTGTCCAAGGCTCTCCGCAGCAGCACCCACGTGATCCTCGAGATCGGTCGCTCCTGGCGCCCGATCGAGCACCTGCGCGGCTGACCCTTCAACACCCGCGAGAGCCGCCCCGGACCTGGTCCGAGGGCGGCTCTTGTCGCATCCGGGTGCCGCTGGCGGCGCGGATCAGCCGCAGGCCGCGTCGTCCAGCGCCGCGAGACCGGCCAGGTCGCCCTTGCCGAGCTCGTCCTGCCCCGAGTTCTCGGCCGCCATGAGCTGGTCCGGGTCCTCGGAGTGGCCCAGCCCCAGGACGTGGATGAGCTCGTGCACCAGCACGGTCTGGTCGTCCAGGCCCCCGAGCCACCCGCCGGGCTGGTCGGTGTCGAGAACGACCACGCCGCCGACCGACCTGGCCCCGCCACCGGGGCCGATGACGTAGGACGCCCCGCCCAGGCCGGCGGTCGGCCCGGTGAGCTCGGGCACCTCACCCTCGTCCGCCCAGCCCAGCAGGACCGGCCCCCTGCCGCGGCCGGTGAACTCGCGGTCGTCGGTCTCGCCGATCACCTCGAAGGTGAAGCCCGAGACCTCGTCGACCTGCGCGACGGCGGCCGCGACGAGGTCGGCATACCCCTCGGGCGCCCGCTGCGGGTTCACCTCGAGCTCGATGACCGCGCCGCACTCCCAGGTGACCGGGCCACCTCCGTCGGTGACCTGCATGAAGGTGTAGCCCTCGCCCCCGGATCCCGGCACGCCCGCGGCGCGGTCGGGAGAGACCGTCCGGCGGACGTCGCCGAGGTCGAGGCCGGGCGAGACGTAGACCACCATGCTGATGACCAGGCCGAGGACGAGGAGCAGGCTCAGCACGCTCGTGCACCCGCCGCCGCGCCGCTCGCTCATGGTTCCAGTGTGCCGGGGCGCACGGGGTCCTACTGGCCGAGCCCGGCGAGCAGGTCCTCGAAGTCGGTGACCTCGCCCGCTGTCACGCCGCGGACCGAGCGACGTCGCGCCTCCTGGCCGAAGCCCTCCACCCCGGCTGCGACGACGGCGGTGGCCAGCTCCCCCGCGGCGCGGCTGATCCGGTGCCCCAGGTCCTGCGAGCCAGGCCCACCGAAGTCGTCGGTTGCCGCGAAGACGCCGGTCGGGACGACCGCCGCGCGCAGGTAGCTGAACAGCGGCCGCAGGGCGTGGTCCAGCACGAGCTGGTGCCGGGCCGTGCCCGCCGTCGCCGCGATGAGGACCGGCATACCGGCGATCGACTCGGGGTCGAGCACGTCCACGAACATCTTGAACAGTCCGGAGTAGCTCGCGGCGAAGACCGGGGTCACGGCGATCACCGCGTCGGCTGCGGCGACGGTCTCACGCGCCGCCTCCACAGCCGGCGTCGGCAGCCCGCCGGTGGTCATGGTGGTCGCGAGGTCGTGGGCGAGCTCGCGCAGCTCGATCACCTCGACGCTCGCGGCCTCGCCGCGCGCCGAGACCTGTGTGGTCACGGCGTCGGTGAGGCGGTCGGCAAGCAGCCGGGTGGAGCTGGGCTGCGACAGGCCCGCGGTGAGGACGACGATGCGCCTGGTCATGGGCGTGCTCCCTTCGGTATGCCGCGCGCCGCTCAGGCGCTGGCGCGCGCTCCGGTGGTCGGGACGGTGAGGTCGACCTTCGCCGCCGGGGCGACCAGGTGGTGCGGCGCGCCCAGCCCGTCGGCGACGAGCGAGGCGTGCGTGGGTGGGTCGCTGGGCACGTGGGCCGGGCGGCGTGCCTCGAACTCGCGGCGCAGCACCGGCACGACCTCCCGGCCGAGGATCTCGATCTGCTCCAGGACGACGTCCTGCGGCAGGCCCGCGTGGTCGATGAGGAACATCTGCCGCTGGTAGTCGCCGACCGCGTCGGCGAAGCCGAGGGTGCGCTCGATGACCATCTCCGGCGTGCCCACGGTGAGCGGGGTCATCCGGGTGAACTCCTCCAGGCTGGGGCCGTGGCCGTAGACCGGGGCCTCGTCGAAGTAGGGCCGGAAGGTCTTCTTCGCCTCCGCCTCGGAGCCGGCCATGAAGACCTGCCCGCCGAGCCCGACGATCGCCTGGTCGGCCGACCCGTGCCCGTAGTGCTCGAACCGGCGGCGGTAGAGGTCGACCATCTGCGCGGTGTGCTCGATGTTCCAGAAGATGTGGTTGTGGAAGAAGCCGTCGCCGTAGTAGGCGGCCTGCTCGGCGATCTCGGTGGACCGGATGGACCCGTGCCAGACGAAGGGCGGGGTGCCGTCCAGCGGTCGCGGGGTGGCGGTGAAGCCCTGCAGCGGGGTGCGGAACTTCCCCTTCCAGTCCACGACCTCCTCGCGCCACAGCCGACGCAGCAGGTGGTAGTTCTCGATCGCCAGCGGGATGCCCTGGCGGATGTCCTTGCCGAACCACGGGTAGACCGGGCCGGTGTTGCCGCGGCCCATCATGAGGTCGACGCGGCCGCCGGACAGGTGCTGGAGGAAGGCGTAGTCCTCCGCGATCCGGACCGGGTCGGTCGTCGTGATGAGGGTGGTCGAGGTGGACAGCTGCAGCCGCTGCGTCTGCGCCGCGATCCACGCGAGGTGCGTCGTCGGGGCGGAGGTCATGAAGGGCGGGTTGTGGTGCTCGCCCGTCGCGAAGACGTCGAGCCCGACCTCCTCGGCCTTGAGGGCATACGCGCTCATCGCGGAGATGCGCTCACCCTCGCTCGGCGTGCGGCCGGTCGTCGGGTCCTGCGTGACGTCACCGACGCTGAAGATCCCGAACTGCATCTGACTCACCCTTCCTGGGATGTGGAGCGGCTGATCGACGTCTGATTGACGAATCAACTATATCAAGGCAGGACGGCCCGAGATATTCCACGCGCACCGGCCGGGCCACCGCAGGGGAGTCGGTGGCCCGGCCGGGTATGCGGTGGCGTCAGCGGGAGCAGTCGCCCGCCGCTCCGCCACCGCGGCCCGCGCCGTGGGCCCCGGCCCCGCCCGCGTCGCCCGCGGCGGTCGTCGTGCTCGTGTCACCCACGGTGGCCGCCGTGCCCGTGTCGGCCGACATCGTGTCCGTCGCGGTCGCCGTCTCGCCCGAGCCGCTGGTCGACTCGAAGCCCATGCCCTGCCAGCAGGAGGCGGAGGCCAGCCACGGGGTGGTGCCCTGCTCGGTGTAGAGCTCGATCGCGGCGGCGTCCTGGACCGACTCCGGCGCGTCGACGGCGCGGGCATAGCCGGCGGCGGCGTCCATGCCCTGCCAGGTGCTGTCGAGGAACTGGTAGGCGCCGGACGCCGTGGACGTCGGGTTCTGCGCGGTGTAGCTGCCGCCGCTCTCGCACTGCTTGATGGCCTCGAGCACCGGGATCCCGGTGTCGGCGGCCGAGGCGGAGCCGGCGATCACGACGCCGGCGCCCGCGAGCGCCACGGTGGCACCAGCGGTGCCCAGGGTGCGGGTGATGAGCTTCATCTGTCACTCCTTCGATCGGGGTTGCGCTGTCAGGCTCACCCGCACAGGTGTGCCGCCGATGTGCCGTCCGTGTGCCGGATCCACATCTCGGACCGGCGCGCAGCACAGGACGGGCACAGCGAGCGCCGGGACGGTGGGAGACATGAGGGTCCTGCTGATCGATCTGGGCGACGAGGGGTCGCAGCGGTTGGCTCGTGCTCTGCATGCCGAGGGGTGCGTGGTCGACGTGCTCGGCGGCATCGCCGAGGCGGTATGGGCCTGCGGCCAGTCGCCCCCGCAGAGCCCAGGGGGCATCGCGGTGGCCGTGGCCTGCGTGCCGACCACGGGCCGGGTCGAGCGCGACCTGTCGCTGCGCCTGCGCGCGGCCGGGATCGCCACCCCGCTGCTCGTGGTGGCCGGGCGCGCTGCCACCCACGATGTCGTCGCGGCCCTCGACAGCGGTGCCGACGACGTGGTCTGCCGACCGGTCCGGCTCCCGGAGATCGTCGCCCGGCTGCGGGCCCTGGCCCGGCGCGAGCCGGTCGTGCCGACGCCTCGGCTCGTCGTCGGGGACCTGACGCTGGACCTCGGCGCACAGCGGGTGAGTCGGGGCGAGGACCCCATCGTGCTGTCGCCGCACCTGTTCACCCTGCTGGAGACCTTCGCCCGGCACCCCGGCCAGGTCCTCACCCGCGCGGTGCTCGTCGAGGCGGTGTGGGACCCGGCCCACGACCCGACCTCCAACGTCGTCGAGCAGTCGGTCGCGGCCCTGCGTCGACGCATCGACACCCCCTTCGGCCGCCGGTCGCTGCAGACCGTGCGGGGGCGCGGCTACCGCCTCGACCCGGCCGCCTGAGCCGGGTCGGCACGACAGCGCGGCTCAGCCGAGCAGGTCGGCCATACGCCTCGCGACGAGGTCGGTCGCCCGCTGCGGCGAGACCCGTGACAGGCGACCCAGCAGGGCGACGTCGGAGCCGACGCTCACGTGGAAGCCGCCCTGGCCCACCGCCTTGTCGACGATCATGCTCGCGGCCTTGGCGGCCGACAGCGTCCGGCGACCGGCCTGGTCCCGCCGCGCCTCGGCATCACCACCGGGCACGCTCACGCCGGAGTTCGTCGTGATCTCGGTGCCGACCGCACCGGGGAAGACCACGCTCACCGCGACCGCCGTGCCGCGCAGCTCGGCATACAGGCCCTCGGTCAGCAGCCGGACCGCGGCCTTGCTCGCGCCGTAGAGCGTCTGCCCGGGCACCGGGACCAGGCCGCCCATGCTGGAGACGTTGACGACGCAGGCCTCGGGCCGCTCGACCAGGTGCGGCAGGCAGACCTGGGTGGTGTGGACCGTGCCCCAGAGGTTGACGTCCACGACCCGGTGCATGGCCTCGGGCGAGAGCTCGGCGAAGGGGACGAACTCCTGGATCACGCCGGCGACGTTGAGCAGGCCGTCCAGGTGGCCGTGGTGGGCGACCACGGCCTCGGGCAGCGCCGCCACCGCCTCGCGATCGGTGATGTCGAGCGTGTGCACCGACAGCCGCTCCCCCGCCGCCGCGAGCCGGGCGGTCTCGGCGAGTGCCTCCTCCCGCAGGTCGACCCCCGCGACCCGGGCGTCCCGGCGCAGCAGCTCGAGGGCGATCTCGCGCCCGATGCCGTTGCCGGCGCCGGTCACGACGAAGGTCTGGTGGGAGATCTGCACGGGTGCTCCGTCTCGTCGCTGGCTGGAGGGCTCAGGGTAGTGCGCGCGTCGTCACTGGGTTACAGTCAGCCGCACGACAGAGTTGACGTTGCGTCAGAAGGAGGCGGTATGGCGACGGTGCCGACCGAGACGAGCACGGATGAGCGCGCAGCACCGCTGGTGGCCAAGCACCTGCGGGTGCCGTTCATCCTGCTGCTGCTGTGCTTCGCGGCCTGGGGGATGGCCGCCAACCTGACCGACATCCTCGTCGGGGTCTTCCGCGGCATCTTCGACATGTCGAACTTCCAGTCATCACTGGTGCAGTTCGCCTACTACGGCGCCTACTTCCTGCTGGCCATCCCGGCGGCCTTCATCAACTCCCGCTTCGGCTTCAAGGCCGGCGTGCTGGTGGGCCTGGGGCTCGCGGCTCTCGGTGGCTTCCTCTTCATCCCGGCGAGCCAGATGCTCGCCTACAACATGTTCCTGCTGGCGCTCTTCGTGCTGGCCGCGGGGCTGTCCATCCTGGAGACCTCGGCCAACCCCTTCGTCATCGCGATGGGCGACGAGGCGAGCTCGACCCAGCGGCTCAACCTGGCGCAGTCCTTCAACCCGGTCGGGGCCAACCTCGGCGTGCTCATGGGTGCGGTGCTCATCCTGCCCAACCTCACGCCGGAGGAGAGCAAGACGATCATGAGCGAGGCCGAGCTCCTCGCCGCGCAGGAGGCGGACCTCTTCCAGGTGCTGCGTCCCTACGTCTTCATCGCCAGCGTGCTCGTGCTCATCTGGCTGCTCATCGCCTTCCGCAAGATGCACCTGCCCACGCAGCCGGAGGCGGTCGACCTCACCTCCGGCGGGGGCGGGACCTTCGCCCGGCTGTGGGCCAACCGGCACTACCGCTACGGCGTGGTCGCGCAGTTCTTCAACGTCGCGGCCCAGACCTGCACCTGGACGTTCACGATCCTCTACGCCCAGGACGTCGTGGGGCTCAGCCAGGACGCCGCGGGCTGGTGGCTGCAGGCCAGCCTGCTGATCTTCCTGGTCTCGCGCTTCGTCATGACCTGGCTGCTGGGCATCTTCCGGCCGGCCAAGCTGCTGCTCGTCATGGCGCTCTTCGGCGCCGCCTGCTGCCTGACCTCGATGTTCGTGCTCAACATCGTGGGCCTCATCGCGGTCGTGGCCATCTCGGCCGGACTGTCGCTGATGTTCCCGACGATCTACGGCCTGGCGCTGCAGGGGCTCGGCCCGGACGCGAAGTTCGGCTCCGCGGGCCTCGTCATGGCGATCCTCGGTGGGGCGCTCATCCCGATGGTGCACGCGGCGGTCATGGACGTGTCGGGTTCGGCGATGGGGTATGTCGTTCCCGGCGTCTGTCTGGCGCTGGTCGCCTGCTATGCGGTCTTCGACCTGCGCAACACGCGGCCCGCACCCGGGTCGACGCCCGAGACGGTGGAGGCCTGAGGTGAGGACGAGCATGCGGACCACGACGCGGGTGGTGCTGCTGACCGGCACCCTCCTGGCCGGGACGGCGCTGAGCGGGTGCACGGGCGAGGAGCAGGAGCCGGTGACCGTCGGACTCATCACCAAGCAGGAGGAGAACCCCTACTGGGTCGAGATGCGGGAGGTGGCCGAGGAGACGGCCGAGGAGCTCGACGTCGAGCTGCTCACCGCGACCGGCACCAGCGACACCGACGTGGCCTCCCAGGAAGCCGCGATCGCGGACATGGTGGAGCAGGGCGCCGACGGCATCCTCATCGCGCCCACCGACGCCGAGGCGCTCGACCCGGCCATCACCGCCGCGCGGGAGGCGGGGGTGCTCGTCGTCGCCGTGGACACCCCGACCGATCCCCCGGAGGCGGTCGACGCGACCTTCGCCACGGACAACGAGCGGGCCGGCGAGCTGATCGGCGAGTATGCCGCGGCCAAGGCCGAGGAGCTCGGCCTCGACCCCCAGATCGTCACCCTCGACCTCACGCCAGGCGTCAGCACGGGTGAGGAGCGGCATACCGGCTTCCTGTCCGGCTTCGGGGTCGAGGAGGGCGACGAGGTGGTCGTGGCCTCGGTGGACACCGAGGGAGACCGCGACAACGCGGCGGTCGCGATGACGCAGGTGCTCGCCGACCACCCGGACGTCAACGTGGTCTACACGGTGAACGAGCCGGCGGCGCTCGGGGCGCTGGCCGCGCTCGAGGACGCCGGTGCCGACATGGACGAGATCGTCGTGGTGTCGGTCGACGGCGGGTGCCGGACGATGCGGGAGGGCGTGCGCCCCGGGCTGATCGACGCGACCGCGTCGCAGTACCCGCAGAACATGGCGCGCGAGGGCGTGGAGGCGATCGTCGACGCGGTGCGCGAGGGCGATGAGCCGACCGGCTACCTCGACACCGGGACCGAGCTGATCAGCGACCACCCCGCAGAGGGCGTGGAGTCGCGCCGGGTCGAGTTCGGGGTGCGGACCTGCTGGGGGTCCTAGGACCTCAGCAGGTGATGCGCCGAGCCGGGCTCAGCGGGTGCTGCGCTGCGCGGCGGTCGGCCAGGCGACCACGGCGGCGCTGCGCGTCGCGGGGAGAGAACGGATGTCGTGGCGGGAGCCGGCGACCATGAGCGAGAGCAGGAACTTGGCCATGCCTCTACGATCCGGCAGCAGCCACCCATACGTCCAATGTCGGTCGTGACCCCAAATCATGCGCTAGCGTCATAGGTATGGACGTCGCTTCCCTGCGTTGGTTCCAACTCGTCGCCGACGGGGTGACCGTCACCGAGGTGAGCGAGATCGAGATGGTCTCCCAACCCGCGGTCTCGCGGGCCCTCGGCCGGCTGGAGCAGGAGGTGGGGGCTCCGCTGCTGCGCCGCGAGGGGCGGGTGCTGCGGATGACCCACGCCGGCACCGTCTTCAAGCGGCACGTCGACGGGGTGCTGCACCAGCTCGACGACGGGCTCGCCGCAGTCCACCAGCTCCTCGACCCGGAGACGGGCACCGTCACCGTCGCCTTCCAACCCTCGCTCGGGACGTGGCTCGTCCCCGACCTCGTCACGAGCTTCCGCGCCGAGCACCCGGTCGTGCGGCTCGACCTGCGGTCCAAGGAGGACGAGACGCTCGCGGCGGTCGGGGCGCACAGCGCGGTCGACCTGGAGCTGTCCACCCTGCGCCCGCACCCGGGCGAGGACCAGCCACGCTGGCGGGCGCTCGTGGCCGAGCCGCTGCGCCTCCTCGTCGGGCCAGAGCACCGGCTCGTCGGGCGGTCCCGGGCCGAGCTCGCCGAGGTGGCGCAGGATCCGTTCGTCGCCATGGTGCCGACCTCGGTGCTGCGCAAGCACACCGACCAGCTGTGCCGCGAGGCCGGCTTCGCGCCCGAGGTCGCCTTCGTCGCCGCCGACCTGCCCACGCTGCGGGGGTATGTCGCGGCCGGGCTCGGGGTCGCGGTCGCGCCGACGGGGTGGGGCGGCTCGGTCGCAGCCCCCGTGGCCGGGCTGCACGTGCTCGAGCTGAGCGACCGCACCGCGACCCGGGACGTCGGGCTGTCCTGGGCCCCCGGCCGCCGGCTGCTGCCCGCGGCCCAGCTCTTCCGCCGCCACGTCCTCGACCGCGCCGAGGCCGGCCTCCTACCGCGCCCGGTGCCCCCGACCGACACCTGACTCCCCCCACCGAGCGCACGGTATGCACCCAGCGGCCGCGCGCTCTGCGCGGACCGACCGCACGGTATGAGGCAGAACCGGCCGCGCGGTGTGTCAGGCGAGCAGGTCCTCGCGGCCGAAGATGGCAGCCGTCTCCCGCGCGGTCGGCTGCCCGGCCTCGGGGTCGGCGCCGTGCCGCAGCAGGGTCGCGACCACCTCCGCCTCGCCCTTGAAGACCGCCCCGGCGAGCGGCGACTGACCCCGGTCGTTGAGCCGGTCGACGTCGGCGCCGCGGTCGGCGAGCTCCGCGACCGTGGACGGATGCCCGTGGTAGGCCGCCAGCATGAGCAGCGTGTTGCCCGCCGGGTCGGTGAGGTCGACCGGGGCGCCGGCGTCGACATACGCCGCCAGCCGCTCGGTGTCCCCCGCCCGGGCGAGGTCGAAGAGCGCGTGCGCGAGCTCCACCGCCGCTGCGGCGGGATCGGGCTGCTCGGAGTCGGTCATGGTCGCGCAGCCTACGTGGGTCAGCGGTGGTGCTCGTGCTCGTGCTCGGCGTGCTGCGGCGGCTCGAGCTGGAAGGTCGAGTGCTCCACGCTGACGTCGAAGTGGCCCGCGACGCAGGTCTGCAGCGCATCCAGCATCTGCGGGGCGTGGCCGTCCTCGAAGCAGCCGGACTCCACCACCACGTGGGCCGTGAGGACCGGGGTGCCGGTGCCGATGCGGGAGGCGTGCAGGTCGTGCACGTCGAGCACGTGGTCGACCCCGAGGATGTGCTCGCGCACCTCGGTGAGGTCCAGCCCCGGGGGCACGGACTCCAGCAGCACGCTGCCCGCCTCGCGCAGGATGGAGACCGCACGCGGGATGATGAGCAGGGCGATCACCAGACCTGCGACGGCGTCCGCCCTGGTCCAACCCAGGGTCTGGATGAGCACGGCCGAGACGATGACCGCGACCGACCCCAGCGCGTCAGCGGCCACCTCGAGGAAGGCCGCGCGCAGGTTGAGATTGCTGTCCCGCCCGCCGGCCAGGATGAGCAGGGAGGCGATGTTGCCGAGCAGCCCGACGACACCGAAGACCAGCAGCAGTCCGCCGGTCACCTCGGTCGGCTCGCTGCTCAGCAACCGCTGGACACCCTCCACGACGGCGTAGATCCCGACCGCCAGGAGGACCGTCGCCTGCGCCCCCGCCCCCAGCACCTCCGCCCGCGCGAAGCCCCAGGTGCGCCGCTGCGACGGGGGCCGGGCCATGAGCCGCGCGGCGAGCAGGGCGATGAGCAGGCCACCGGCGTCGGTGAGCATGTGCCCGGCATCCACGAGCAGCGCCAGACTGCCGGTGAGCACCGAGCCGACCACCTCGGCCACGAGGATCGTGGCGGTGATGAGGAAGGCCAGCAGGAGTCGTGTGCTGCTCGCCCCGGCCGCGTGGTCGTGGCTGGGCTCGGCGCTCATGGTCCGAGTATGACACAGGATAGGCATACCCCCCAAGGGTATAAATCCGCTTGACCCTCACGCCGCGTGAGGAATGAGGATAAGAGCAGACGCGTTCCGCGTCGGAGCACACGAAGGAGAGACCAGTGACCACCCTGGAGCAGGCCCGCCGGGCCGTGTACGACGTCAGCCCCACCACCCGCCAGCGTGCCGCCGTGCACCTCGGGACGCACGGTGACGACTCGCACACGGCCGAGCTCGTCGCGCTCCTCGTCGCCGAGCCCGACTTCTTCGTGCGCGAGACGCTGACGTGGGCGGTCTGCCGCCACCCGCGGGTGGCGCTGCCGCACCTGCTGGCGGCCCTGGACTCCTCCCCGGGGTCCCGCGTGCAGGTGCTGCACGCGCTGAGCAAGATCCAGGCGCCCGAGGCGGTGGCGCGCATCCTGCCCTTCGCCGAGGACGACGACCCCGCCGTCGCGATGAAGGCGTGGTGGGCGCTCGGCCGCACCGGCACCCCGGAGGCCGCGCCTGCCCTGCTGCCCCATCTCGGCCGCGGTGGCGAGTTGCTCCAGCGCGAGCTCTCGCGCGCGCTGGAGCAACTCGGTGAACCCGGCGTGACAGGCCTGGCCGCCGCGCTCGCGGACGACGACGTCGAGGTCAGGCTGCACGCCGCCCGCGCCCTCGTGCTGGTCGGCGACCCCGCCGCCCGACCCGCCGCCGCGGCCCTCGTCGCCGCCGCCGAGGGTGACGAGCGGGAGGTCGCGATGGTCGCCCTCGAGGCGCTGGCGGCGCTCGACAGTCCCGAGGTGGAGCCGGCGCTGGAGCGGCTGCGCGACGGCGAGGACAGGTTCCGCTCGCTCACCGCGCAGTGGCTCCTGGCCGACCGCGCCGAGCGTTCCGCTCGACGACTGAGCACCGGTCTCCTCGACGGCGACTGCCTCTGAGGTGGTCGCCGTCGGCATACCGGCAACCACTCGCGGCGCTCGGTCGGTGTGAGGACAACCACTCGCGACGCTCGGTGGGATGTCGGTGGTGAGCCCTAGCGTCGCGGGCATGTACTCGACCGTCGCCGTCAGCGGCTACCGCTCGCTGCGCGACGCGGTGCTGCCGCTGGGCGACCTCACCGTGATCACGGGCGCCAACGGCTCGGGCAAGAGCAGCGTCTACCGGGCGCTGCGCCTGCTCGGCTCCTGCGGGCGCGGCGAGGCGGTGCACGCGCTGGCGCAGGAGGGTGGCCTGGGCTCGGTCCTCTGGGCCGGGCCGGAGTCGCTCGTGCAGGCACGACGCGGGTATGCCGTGGAGGGCACCATGCGGTCCGGTCCCGTCTCGCTCCGACTCGGGGTGGGTGGGCAGGACGACGAGCTGTCCTACCTCGTCGACCTCGGCATCCCGGTCCAGTCGCAGACCCCGCTGCTGCACACCGGTGACCCCGACCCGCGACCGACGCTGTTCAACCGCGATCCGGAGATCAAGCGCGAGGTGGTCTGGCGGGGGCCGGTGATGCGCCCCGCACGGCAGGTCGCCCGACGCCGCCACCAGCGGGTGGAGATGCGCGACGACGAGGGACGCTGGGGCCAGGCCCCGGCGAGCCTGCCACCCTGGACCAGCCTGTTGACCGAGGTGGTCGACCCGCACGGGGCTCCCGAGCTGTGGGCGGTGCGGGACGCGCTGCAGACGTGGCGCTTCTACGACGGCTTCCGGGTGGATGCCGCCGCCCCCGCCCGTCGCCCGCAGGTGGGCACCCGCACCTGGTCGCTCGCCGAGGACGGCTCCGACGTCGCCGCGGCCCTGCAGACCATCCGGGAGGACTCCCGGTCCCTCCTGGACGACGCGGTCTCCGACGCCTTCGACGGCGCCCGGCTCTCGGTGGCGGAGTCCCACGGCCTGTTCGACCTCGAGGTGCACCAGCCCGGGATGCTGCGGCCGCTGCGATCCGCCGAGCTGTCCGACGGCACCCTGCGCTACCTGCTGTGGCTCGCGGCCCTGCTCACCCCGATCCCACCGCGGCTCCTCGCGCTCAACGAGCCCGAGACGAGCCTGCACCCCAGCCTGGTGCCGCCGTTGGCCCGCGCGGCGGCGACGGCGTCGCGGCGCACCCAGGTCGTCGTCGTCACCCACTCGCGGCACCTGGTCGACGCCCTCGCCGAGGCCGTCCGCGAGCAGCGGGGCCTGGACGAGGACCCCCGTGACCTCGAGCCGGAGCCCGACGAGCTGGTCCCGCTGCGTCTGCACGAGCTGACCAAGGACCTGGGCGAGACCGTCGTCGCGGGCCAGGGCCTGCTCACGACCCCGGCCTGGGAGTGGGGCCGGAGATGAGTGCCACGCTCTTCGCGCTCGCGAAGACGCAGGTCAGAGGCCCTTTTTTATGGCGGCCCCCGCGTGACACAGTCCTTCCGTGGACGTCTCGATCCGCCCCTACGCCCCGGACGACCGTGACGCCGTCCTGTCCCTCGCGGCACGGCTCACCACGGCGACGGCGCCGTGGCGGGACCCGGTCGCGGTGCGGCGCACGGTCACCGCCTGGGTGACCGAGGCGCTCGACGTCGTCGACCCGGAGACCGGGCCGGTCTGGGTGGCGCTGGACGGGGACGCGGTCGTCGGCGTCGTGCATGCCGGCACGCGAGCGCACTGGTCGGGTGAGGTCGACGCCTATGTCGGCGAGCTGGTGGTGGCGCCGACGCACGAGCGCACCGGGACGGGACGCCGACTCATGTCCAGGGCCGAGGGGTGGGCGCGCGAGCGGGGGCATACCCGGCTGACGCTCGAGACCGGGGCCACCAACACCGCGGCGCGGTCGTTCTACGCGGCGCTGGGCTACGTCACCGAGGAGGTCGTGCTGACCCGCGACCTCGGCGGGTGAGCACCCGTGACGACCCGTGGCCAGGCGGTTCGAGACCTCAGGGGGCCGCCGGCAGGTCGTCCACCGGTGTGATCTGCGGGCGCTTGGGCACGCGGTTGTCGCCCGAGCTCTCGCCGCGGATGCGCCGCCGGATCCAGGGCCGCAGGTGGGCGGCGACCCACTCCCGGTCCGCCTGCAGCGACTCGATGCGGCGAAGCGGTGGCGCCGCCTCCAGCGGCGTGGTCCAGTCGAGCTCCTGCTCCAGGCCGAGGGTCCACAGCGCCTGCGACGCGATCCGGGTATGCCCCTCGCTGCTGAAGTGGATGCGGTCCGGACCCCACATCCGGGCGTCGTGCAGGGCGCGCAGGGTGTAGACGTCGACGACGAAGGACCCGGTGCGCTGGCCGACCGCCCACAGGTGGGCGGTGTACTCCACCATGCGTGGGTGGACCCGGTTGACCAGCGGCGCCCAGGAGACGTCCGGAGCGGTGACGAGTATGACATCGGCGCCCGTCTCCCGGATGCGCAGCGTGGCCTCCTCCAGCCGCTCCATGACGGCGGGCAGCGACACCCGGGGCCGCAGCACGTCGTTGCCGCCGGCCGAGAGGCTGACCAGGTCGGGGCGCAGCGCCAGGGCGGGCTCGAGCTGCTCACCGATGACGGCGTCGATGAGGCGCCCGCGGATCGCGAGGTTGGCGTAGCCGAAGGGCCGGTCGAGCTCGGCGTTGCGGGCGGCGAGTGCCGCCGCGACACGGTCGGCCCAGCCGACGTGGTCGTCCGGGCGGTCGGGATGGGCGTCGACGAGGCCCTCGGTGAAGGAGTCCCCCAGGGCCACGAAGCGCTCCCAGACCCGCGGTTGCGGGGAGTCAGGGCGTGTGGGCATACCGGCAGGATAGGAACTGACGCTGCGTCAAGCGGAAGCCGGACCCGGCGTGGCGACCTCCCCCACGGCATGGTGCCGGGACGCACGACGCCCGGCAGACCCTCGCGGGCCGACCGGGCGTCGTGGATGGTGCGTGGAGCCTCGGCTCAGGAGACGCGCTCCTTGAGCTTGGAGCCGGCCTTGAAGGCGGGGGCCTTGCTCGCGGCGATCTGGATCTCGGCGCCGGTCTGCGGGTTGCGGCCGGTGCGGGCGGAACGCTCGCGGACCTCGAAGGTGCCGAAACCGGGGAAGGAGACCTTCTCACCCTTGGCGAGCTCGGCCGAGATGGCCTCGAGCACGGAGCTGACGATCTTGTCGGCAGCGGCCTGGGTCATGCCCGCCTCGCGGGCGACGGCCTCGACGATAACCTTCTTGCTCATGCTGACAGCCTTTCGATAGAGCCAATGAGTCGGCCACACCGTAGGCAGACACCAGCGCGTTTTGCCAACTCCGAAGCCCGGCGCGTCGCGGAATTCTGGCTCTCGACGGTGTGTCGTGGGCCCCTGAGAACGTCAGCATGACCGTGGTGGCACGACGCTCGTCCATCGCCCGGTAGTCCTCGGCGGCCTCCTCCAGCGGCAGGGTCAGGTCGACGACCTTGCCCGGGTCGATCGTGCCGTCCCAGATGAGCCGGCCGGGCGGGCAGGGACGTGCCCGGGTCGCCGTCCACGGTATGCCCGTGCCACGACCCGTGGGAGGGCCTGCTGGTGCCCCCCGGCCCGGCAATAGGCTGGGCCGGGTGAGCAGCGTGCGCCGGGTGCCGGCGATCCCGCCCGCCGGGAAGCACGGCGGGGACGGGCCTGCGGTCGCCTGGGCGCTGGGCCTGGACCCGGCCAACCTGCTCGACCTCAGCCAGACGATGAACCCGCTGGCCCCGCCCGTGGAGCCACTGGTCGGGCGGCACCTGGGCGCGCTCCGGGCCTACCCGGACGACCGCGCTGCGGCTCGCGAGCTGGCCCGGGCGCTGGACGTGGCCTCCGAGGCGCTGCTGCTGACCAACGGCGGCAGCGAGGCGATCTCGCTCGTGGCGGCCGAGCTGGGCGGCGGGGTCCGCGAGGAGCCCGACTTCGGCCTGCACCCGCGCCACCCGCACGGCCCGCGCTGGCGCTCGGACCCGCACAGCCCGAGCGGCCGGCTCGCCGCGTCGCACGAGCAGGCCGACGTCTGGGACGAGGCGTTCTACGCCCTGGCCACCGGGCGCTGGACCGCAGGCCGGCCCGGTGTGACGGTCGGCTCGCTGACCAAGACCTTCGCCTGCCCCGGCCTGCGGCTGGGCTACGTCATCGCCGATCCCGGTCTCGTCGAGCGGCTGCGTCGTCGGCAGCCGCGCTGGTCGGTGAGCACTCTGGCCCTGGCAGCGCTGCCCGACCTGCTCGACTCCGCCGACCTGCCGGGGTGGGCGGCAGGCATACGCGAGCTCCGGGCCGGTCTCTTGACGCTGCTGCGCGGGCACGGCCTCACCGTCGACGACACCGACGCGCCCTGGGTGCTGGTGCACCAGGAAGGGCTGCGGGAGACCCTCGCACCGCACGGGGTGCTGGTGCGCGACTGCGCCTCCTTCGGTATGCCCGGCGTCGCCCGGGTCGCCGTCCCCGACGCGGCGGGGCTCGCGCGGCTGGGGTCGGCGCTGCGGGTCAGTCGCGACCGCTGACCTCCTGCAGCAGCCAGGTGTTGCCGTCCGGGTCCTCGAGGTTGGCGTAGCTGCCGTCGTCGATCCGCTCGGGGTGGACCCCCGGCCCCTGGCCGCTCTCGCCGAAGTGGAAGGGGTCGCCGAACTCCTTGGCACGGTCGACGTCGGAGACCGGGAGGACGAGGACTTCGAGGCGGTACTTCATCACAGCGCTCCGTCCAGGAGGAGCTCGTCGATCTGCTCGTAGCCCTGGACGACGCCCGTCTCCATGCCGGAGGCGAGCATGGCGTCCCGCGCCTCGAAGCCCTCCACGATGCAGAAGACCTCGAGCCGGGTGCGCCCCTCGCCCAAGTCGGTGAGGGTGTGCCGCTCCAGGCTGACGCCCTCGGGGTAGCCCTCGAAGGTGAACGTCTGGACGATCCGGGTCGGCCCGACCTCGTGGAAGCAGCCGTGGAAGGCGTACTCCTCCTCGCCGCGATGGTGCACGTAGCGGTACTCGCCGCCGGTCCGGGCGTCCCACCGGTCGATGGTCATCGTGAGGTCCCGCGGGCCCAGCCAGCGGACGACGAGGTCGGGGTCGGTATGCGCCCGCACCAGCTGCTCGGGCGTGGCGTCGAAGACGCGCTGGATCCGGGCGCCGGGCACGTCGGGGTCCGCGCTGATCTCGGTGGGCTTGGTCCGGCTCACCAGGCCGCAGGCCCCGAGCACCTTGAGGTGCTTGGACACCGCCTGCAGGCTGATGTCGTAGGGCGCGGACAGCTCGGTGACGGTGGCGTCCCCGTCGGCGGGCCGCGCCACGAGGTCGCGCCGCGCGGATCCGCCGCGGCGCTACACTGGCGTTCGTCGTGCAGACGAAGTCCGGTGCGAACCCGGCACTGTCCCGCAACGGTGGAGTCCTTCGCGAAGGACCGAGTCCGGTCGAGCTGCCCGACGATCCGAAGCCACACGCCCGCGAGGACCCAGGGCCGGTTCGGACGGCGGAGGAACCCTTCGGTCGCTCGAGCACTCCCTCCTCGACCGACAGGAGACACCGTATGCACCTCCGCCAGCCCCTCCCGCTCGTCGGCGCCCTGGCGCTCGGCCTCACCCTCGCCGCCTGCGGCGGCGGCAGCACCGACTCCGACGCCGGCGACACCGCCTCCGAGCAGGAGAGCGCCTCGGACCAGGCGGGCGACGACGCCGACATGACCTCCGAGGGGGAGATGGCCGGCTCCGGAGACTTCCCGGTCACCGTCGACACCGCCGCCGGTGAGGTGACCCTGGAGGAGCAGCCGCAGCGCATCGTCTCGCTGTCGCCGTCGGCCACCGAGATCCTCTTCGCGATCGGCGCCGGCGACCAGGTCGTCGCGGCCGACTCCTTCTCCACCTACCCGGAGGAGGCACCGACCACCGACCTGTCGGGCTACGAGCCCAACGTCGAGGCCATCGCCGGCTACGAGCCCGACCTCGTCGTCATCTCCGGCGACACCGGCGACCTCACCGCCTCGCTCGGCGAGCTCGACATCCCCGTCATCGACAACCCCGCGCCCACGACGATCGAGGCCGGCTGGGACGGCATGGCCGCCCTCGGCCTGGCCACCGGCCACGTCGACGAGACCGCCGACACCATCGCCGACCTGCGCCAGCAGGTGGACGACGCCTTCGCCGGCTTCGATGGGGCGGAAGGGCTGCGGGTCTACCACGAGCTCGACGACACCTACTTCTCTCCGCGAGCAGCAACAGCTTCATCGGCGACGTCTACAGCCAGTTCGGCGCGGTCAACATCGCCGACGAGGCCGACGCCGACGGCACCGGCTACCCGCAGCTCACCGAGGAGGCCATCATCGAGGCCGACCCGCAGCTCATCGTCATCACCGACCAGGTGTCCTACACCGCCGAGGACGTCGCGCAGCGCCCCGGCTGGTCCGAGATCAGCGCGGTGCAGAACGACAACATCGTCACCGTCGACGCCGACATCGCCTCCCGCTGGGGCCCGCGCCTGCCGCAGCTGGTGTCCACCCTCGCCGACGCCATGAGCGAGGTCACGGTCCCGGCGGGCCGCTGACCGGCGACACTGGGCACGGGCATACCCGATGAGCACCCGCACGCACGCGCCGACCGACGCGCTGGACGAGGCGGCCGACCGCGCGTTCCGGCTGTCCGTGCCGGCGCTCGTCGGCTGCACCGCCCTGCTCGTGCTCGCGGTGCTCGCCTCGGTCACCCAGGGCGCGGCCGGGTTGCCGGTCGAGGGTGTCGTCCGGGCGCTCGTGGGCGCCCTCCCCGGTGTGGAGCCGGCGCAGACGCTCAGCTCGACGCAGGAGGCGGTGCTCTGGCAGATCCGGCTGCCGCGCACGATGCTGGCGGCGCTCGTCGGCGCGAGCTTGGCGATGGCGGGAGCCGGCTACCAGGGCGTCTTCCGCAACCCACTGGCCGACCCCTACCTGCTCGGCGTGTCCGCCGGGGCCGGGCTGGGAGCGGTGCTCGCCCTCGGCTTCGGGCTCGACCTGTCGTGGGGGCCGATCGCGGCGCTGCCGATGGCGGCCTTCCTCGGCGCCCTGCTCGCGGTGACCGGGTCGGTCCTGGTGGCGCGGGGCTCGTTCCGCGACCCGGCGACGCTGCTGCTCGCCGGGGTCGCGATGGCGGCGCTCTTCTCCGCAAGCAGACGTATGCCCTCACCCGGCTCGACGAGACCCGCTCCCGCGAGGTGCTCTCCTGGCTCTTCGGCCGGCTCGCGACGAGCGGGTGGGGGCCGGTCACGCTGCTCCTGCCCTACGTGCTACTCGCCGGAGCGGTGCTGTGGCTGCACGCGCGGCACCTGGACGTGCTGCGGCTCGGCGACGACGAGGCGAGGTCGCTGGGACTGCAGCCGTCGCGGTCCCGGCTGGTCGTCGTCGGCGCGGCGACGCTCATCACCGCGGCCGCGGTGTCGGTGAGCGGGCTCATCGCCTTCGTCGGGCTGGTGACGCCGCACCTGGTGCGGCTGCTCGTCGGGCACTCCTACCGCCTCATCGTGCCGCTGTCGGCCATCCTGGGCGGGGCCTTCCTGGCGACCGTGGACATCGGGGCGCGCACCCTCGTGGCACCCGCCGAGCTGCCGGTCGGGGTCATCACGGCCTTCGTCGGAGCGCCCTTCTTCTGCGTGGTCCTGTGGCGACGGAAGGCGGGGATGTGACCAGCGACGACGACACCGTCGGCGACGGCGAGGTCCGGCCGCTCACCCCCGCCCACGCGGTCCGTACCCGCGAGGTGCGGGTCGCCTTCGACGGCGCCGAGGTGGTCGGCGGGGTCGACCTGGACCTGCGGGCCGGCGAGTGGCTCGGCCTCATCGGGCCCAACGGCTCGGGCAAGTCGACCCTGCTGCGGGCGCTGGTGGGGCTGGTCGCGCGCACCGGGTTCGTCGAGCTCGGCGACGGCAGCGAGCCCGGGCCCACCGACCTCTCGCTCATGCCGCAGTCCCCCGAGCTGCCGCCCGGGATGAGCGTGGTGGAGTACGTCCTGCTCGGGCGCACCGCGCACCTGGGCTGGCTGGCGCTGGAGTCGCGGCGGGACCGCCGCATCGCGACCGACGTGCTGCGGCGCCTGGGCCTGGCCTCCTTCGGCCGGCGTGAGGTCCGCAACCTCTCCGGCGGCGAGGCGCAGCGGGTCGTCATCGCCCGTGCGCTCGTGCAGCAGAGCCCGGTGCTGCTGCTGGACGAGCCGACGAGCGCGCTCGACGTCGGGCACCAGGTCGAGGTCCTCGAGCTGGTCGACGAGCTGCGGCGCAGCGACGGGCTCACCGTGGTCGCCGCGATGCACGACCTCGGGATGGCTGCGCGGTATGCCGACCGCCTGATGCTCCTGGAGCGCGGCACCCCGGTGGCGCTCGGGACCCCCGAAGAGGTCCTCGACGAGGGCCTGCTCAGCCGCGTCTACGCCCACCCGGTCCGGGTCCACCACGTCGACGGCCACCTGGTCGTGCTTCCCGAGGCGCGCAGCGGGCATACCCCGGCGGCGGAGCCGATCTCCCTGCCGGACCGGGCCACCCCGCCCCCTCGCCGTCCTGGACCGAGCACCGTGGACGACGGGCCTCGGGGGCCCGATGTCCGGACGTCCCCGTCAGCGGGGCGCCATCGAGGAGGTCTCGTGACCGAGCACGACGCACCGCCACGAAGCGGCCCTACGACCGGCGCGAGTTGCGCTCAGCGCCGTCGTTGGTGCTGGTCAACACCGGGCACGGCAAGGGCAAGTCGACCGCCGCCTTCGGCACGCTGCTGCGCAGCCGGGGGCGTGACTGGCCGACGGCGTGCGTGCAGTTCCTCAAGTCCGGGAAGTGGCGGACCGGCGAGGAGGCGATGCTGCGCCAGCTCGGGGTGGAGTGGTTCAGCGCCGGCGACGGCTTCTCCTGGGACAGCACCGACCTCGACGAGAGCCGCGGCCAAGGCGGTCGCGGCCTGGGAGTTCAGCGCCGGGCTGATCGCGGCAGGCGAGCACCGGATGGTGATGCTCGACGAGATCTCCTACCCGATGAACTGGGGCTGGATCGAGACCGACGCCGTCGTCGCGGCGCTGCGCGACCGGCCGGCGGACGTCAGCGTCTTCCTCACCGGGCGGGAGATGCCGCAACCGGTCGTCGACGTCGCCGACACGGTGACCGAGATGGTGCCGGTCAAGCACGCCTTCGAGCAGGGCATCCGGGCACGGCGCGGGATCGACTACTAGGTGGGCGCGCTGCTCGTCGCCGGGGCGACCAGCGGTGCCGGCAAGTCCACGGTCACCGCAGCGCTGTGCCGGGCGCTGGCGCGGCGCGGGGTTGACGTCGCGCCGTTCAAGGCGCAGAACATGTCCAACCACGCGGCCGTCACCCCGGACGGCGGTGAGATCGGGCGGGCGCAGGCCATGCAGGCGCTCGCCGCGCGGGTGGCGACCGACCGGCGGATGGGGCCGGTGCTGCTCAAGCCCTCGGGTGGCCGCTCGCACGTCGTCGTCCTCGGCGAGGAGGTCGCGGTGGAGGACGCGGTCGGCTACGGCGACCGGGCGCGGGCGCTGCGGCCGGTCGTGCTCGACGCGCTGACCTCGCTGCGTCGCGAGCACGAGCTCGTGGTGTGCGAGGGCGCCGGGGGTGCCGCGGAGCCGAACCTCCTGGACCGCGACGTCGTCAACCTCCCGCTCGCCGCAGCGGCCGGTATGCCCGCTCTCCTGGTCGTCGACATCGACCGGGGCGGCGCCTTCGCCGCGGCCTACGGCACGTGGGCGCTGCTGCCCGAGCGGCTGCGGGCATGCCTGCGCGGGGTGGTGCTCAACGGGATGCGCGGCGACGTGTCACTGCTCGGAACGGCGGTCCGCGACCTCGAGGCGCGCACGGGCATACCGGTGCTGGGGGTGCTTCCGCACCTGGGCGACCACCTCATGCTCGGCGTCGAGGACTCGCTGGACCTGCGGGCCCCGGGGCGGCCCGGGCTCGGGATGGGCGAGAGGCCGGATCGCCCGGTGCGGATCGGCGTGGTAGCGCTGCCCCACCTGGCGAACCCCTCCGACCTCGACCCGCTCGTGCTGGAGCCATCGGTCGAGCTGCGCTGGGTGACGCGGCCGGGTGAGCTGCACGACCTGGACCTCGTCGTGCTGCCCGGCACGCGGGCGACCGTGGCCGACCTGGCCTGGCTGCGCGAGCGCGGCCTCGCCGACGCGATCGTCCGGGCGGCAGGGGACCCGGTGGGGCCGCACGTGCTCGGCATCTGCGGCGGCTTCCAGATGCTCGGGAAGAGCGTCGAGGACGACGGCTTCGAGGCACCGCGGTCGGAGCCGGGGACCACCCGAGGGACCTCTCAGCCCGCCGTCGTGCGCGGGCTCGGCCTGCTGCCGGTGACGACCCGCTTCGCCCGGCCCAAGGTCGTGCGGTTGGCGACCGGACAGACCGCCGGTCCCCCGGGGCTGCCGGTCACGGGCTACCAGATCCACCTCGGTCGGGTGCGTCGGCACGGCGACGGCGAACCGTGGCTCACGCTGCTCGCTCCTGTCCCGGACGACGAACAGCGCGGCGGGCAGGCGGCGCGCGGCGAACCCGAGGGGTGCGTGAGCCCGGACCGCCGCGTGCGGGGAACGACGGTCCACGGGGTCCTGGACGCGGACGACGTCCGGCACGCCCTCCTCGGGGCGGTCGCGGCGGTGCACGGGCGCGACTTCCGACCTGCTCCGGTGCCCTACGCCCTGGCGCTGGAGACCATCTCGACCACCTGGCGGACTGGGTCGAGGAGCACCTCGACGTCGCCGCGGTCCGCGCGCTGGCGTACACCGCGACCTCGCCCGACGAGGCGCCCGGATGGTGAGCGTCGAGCTCGAGCGCGCCGAGGGTGCGCTGGTCTGGAGGGTGCCCCGCGGCTGGTGGGGGCTCAGCTCGGCGGCAGTCGGTGGCGGGCTCGTCCGGCCGTGCTGGGTGCTCAACCTCGGCGTCGGGGACGACTTCACCCGCACCGACCTCGACCGGTATGCCTCCTCCCGCGCGGACGGTCTCGGCGTCTCCGGCCCGGGGACGGCACTGCTCACCGCGGCCGACGTGTCGCAGGTCGTGGCGACCGAGGTGGACGGCGTCAGGGTCTGGGCGACGGTCGGCGTCACCAAGCCGACATGGGCGGTGCCGCCGGAGCGGGCTGGTCACGACGGTGTGTCCGGTCGGGAGGGCTATGTGCCCGGCACCATCAACATCGTGGTCGTCGTGACGGTGCCGCTGTCGGCCTCGCGCTGGTGCAGGCAGTGGGTACGACCACGGAGGCCAAGGCGCAGGCCCTCGTGGAGGCGGGCGTGCCCGGCACCGGCACCGCCAGCGACGCGGTGGTCGTGCTCAGCCCGGAGCCACCGGGCGACGCGGGGCATGCTGGGACCGTCGTCTTCGCCGGGGTCCGCTCGGAGTGGGGCGGGCGGATCGCCGCTGCGGTCCACGGCGCGGTCCGCGACGGACTGGCCGCCCACCCGTGGGAGCCCGACGCGGCGGGTGGGGCAGGTGTGGTCTGGTGAGTCTTGGCCACCCGCGGACGACGTCGGTCCGGCGCGTCCTCGCCCGGCGCGCGGTCGGCGTCGCCGCCGGGCTGCTGCTGGACCGCGGCCTCGGCGAGCCGCCGGACGCGTGGCACCCGGTCGCGTGGTTCGGGACGGTGATGGGCCGTCTCGAGCAGGCCCTGTACGCCGATCGCCGCGACGCAGGCGCGGCCTACGCCGCGGCGGGTGCGGGCCTGGGTGCCGGGGCCGGGCTCGTGCTGGGCCGGGCCGGTGTCCCGGGCCTCGCGCTCGCGGTGGGGGTCGCGAGCGCCGGGCGGATGCTGCGGCATACCTCGCGCGACATCGAGCAGCTCCTGCGCGCCGGCGACCTGACCGCCGCCCGCGAGCGCCTGCCCTGGCTGGCGGGTCGCGACCCGAGCGGGCTCGGCGGGTCCGGCGTCGCCGCAGCGGTCGTCGAGTCGCTCGCCGAGAACACCGTGGACGCCGTCATCGCCCCGGCCTTCTGGGGTCTCGTCGCGGGAGCACCGGGCGTGCTCGTCCACCGCGCGGTCAACACCATGGATGCAATGGTCGGCCATCGCAGCCCCCGGTATGCCCGCTTCGGCACCGTCGCCGCGCGCGCCGACGACGTCCTGGCCTGGGCGCCGGCACGGCTCTTCGCCGGCCTCGTCGCCCTGGACGCCGCCTGTGCACGCTTGCTGGGGCAGAGCGGCGGATATTTCCTCCGCTCCGGTCCAGGAAGCGTGCACAGGTCCGGACAGGGGGCAGGAACCGTGCACAGGTCCGAGGAGTGGGTCGACGAGGAGGGCGCGGGCCCGGGTCCGCGGCCGACCGGGATCGAGGTGCTCCAGATCGTCCGCCGGGACGCACCGGCCCACCCCTCCCCCAACGCCGGCGTCGCGGAGAGCGTCGTCGCGGGGGCGCTGGGCGTCGAGCTCGGCGGCCCGCTGGAGTATGCCGGCCGCCGCGAGGAGCGGCCCCGGCTCGGCTCAGGCCCACGGCCCGGTCCGGCCGACATCGCCCGGGCACGGCAGCTGGTGGGTCGGGTCGAACTCGCCGTCGTCGCCGGATGCCTCGGTGCCGCGGCCCTCGTGGGACGTCGCCGGCACCCGAGGGGCGCAGGATCGGCGCTACCGGCTCGGCGGTCGCTCACCCGGACGCCATCGAGTCACCGATGACGCCGCGCCGACAGGCGTGGGACGCTGGGGCGGCACGCCCCGCCACCGCGCCGACCCGCCGAGGAGCACCCGCATGAGCCTGACCCTGCTCACCGGGGGCGCGCGCAGCGGCAAGTCCGCCCTCGCCGTCCGCCGGGCACGGCACGGCGACGACCCGGTGGTCTTCGTCGCCACCGGCCAGCCGCGGGACGCGGAGATGGCCGACCGGATAGCCCGCCACCGTGCCGAGCGCCCGACGGGCTGGAGCACCGTCGAGGCGCCCGTCGAGCTGGTCGACGCCTGCGCGGCGCTCGACCCCGGCGCCTGCGTCGTCGTCGACTGCCTGGCCCTGTGGGTCTCCAACCTCCTGGAGCACGGCGACGACGAGGCGACCACCCTCGGTCGGGCACGCTCGCTGGCAGGGTGGGCCTCGGCATACCGAGGGCGCGTGATCGTCGTCACCAACGAGGTCGGCCTGGGGATCGTCCCCCTGCACCCGGTGTCGAGGGACTACCGTGACCGTCTGGGCCGGGTCAACGCCGTCCTGGCCGCGGAGGCCGACCTCGCGCAGCTCGTCGTCGCCGGCCGTACCCTCACCCTCGACCCTCCGGAGGACTGACCAGCATGAGCGAGACCGGGCAGAGCGCCGACCGCGCCCTGATCGACCGCACGATCGCTGCCATCGGCGGCCCGGACCACGAGAGCTCGGCCGCGGTCGCCCGCGCCTTCGACGGCAAGGTCAAGCCGCGGCAGAGCCTCGGGCGCCTGGAAGGGCTCGCCGCGCGCGTCGCCGGCATCCAGCGCACCACCACGCCCCGGGTCGACTCCCCGGTCGTCCTGGTGTGCGCCGCCGACCACGGGATCGCGCGCGAGGGCGTCAGCGCCTACCCGCAGGAGGTCACCGCGCAGATGCTCACGACCTTCGTCAGCGGTCGAGCGGCCGTGTCGATCCTCGCGCACCAGGCCGACGCGCAGCTCGTCGTCGCCGACCTCGGGGTGGTCGAGCCGCCGCAGCTGCACCCCACGCACACGTATGCCCCGGTGCTGGACCGGCGGGTGCGCGCCGGGACCGACAACAGCGCCGAGGGCTGGGCCATGACCCGCACCGAGGCCGAGCAGGCGGTCGCGGTGGGGATCCGCCTGGCCGAGGAGCTCATCGAGGACGGCGCCGACCTCATCGCGCTGGGCGAGATGGGCATCGGCAGCACGACGACCGCCAGCATCCTCACCTCTGCGATCCTCGACCGCGACCCGGCACGCGTCGTGGGTGCCGGGACCGGGCTCGAGGGAGAGGCGCTGGCGCACAAGGTCGAGACGGTCGACGCCGTCCTCGCGCGGCACGACGACGTCGAGCAGCCGTGGGACGTGCTGGCCGCGATGGGCGGCCTGGAGATCGCCGCGCTGGCGGGAGTGGCGCTGGGGTGCGCCGCGCACCGCGTGCCGGCGCTGCTGGACGGGTTCATCAGCACCGCGGGGGCGCTGGTCGCCTGGCGTCTGTGCCCGTCCGCCGCCGACGCGATGATCGCCGCGCACCGCTCGACCGAGCCCGGCCACTCCATGCAGCTGGAGGAGATGGGGCTCACCCCGCTGCTCGACCTGCAGATGCGGCTCGGCGAGGCCAGCGGGGCGGCCCTCGCGATCCCGCTCATCCGCTCCAGCCTGGCGCTGCTGCAGGACATGGGCGAGCTGGCCGATCTGAGCAGCGATCCTGCGGGCGCGGACGGCGGCGGTGCGACGGCCGACGGAGCCTGAGCACCGATGATCGCCGCGCTGCGGGACGCGACGAGCTTCCTGACCCGGGTGCCGCTGCCACAGCGCGAGGGCTTCGACCTGGCCCGGGCGGCCTGGGCGTTCCCGATCGTGGGGGCTGGTGTCGGGGCGGTCGTGGGTGCGCTCGCCTGGGGCGCCGGCCTGCTGGTGCCGCCCCTCGTGGCCGCGACCCTCGCCGTGCTGGCCGAGGTCCTGCTCACCGGTGCCCTGCACCTGGACGGGCTGGCGGACTGTGCCGACGGCTGCGGCGGGCACGACCGGGAGAGCCGGCTGCGGATCATGAAGGACCACGCCGTCGGGGTCTACGGCACGGCCGCAGTGGTGCTGGCGCTCGTGCTGCAGATCGCGGCCGTCCAAGCGCTGCTGGGGTCGCTCGAGTGGTGGGGCGTCGTCGCGGTGCTCGCCTCGGTCGGCGCGCTGTCGCGCTCGGGCATGCTCACCGTGGCGCTGCGGCTGCCGTCGGGGCGGCCCGAGGGGACGGCGGGGCCGCTCGTGCGGGGGTTGCGGACCGGCCCGGTGGTCGTGGCAGGCGGCCTGGCGGGGCTGTCGACGCTCGCGCTCTGGCCGATCGGGGTCTGGGTGGGGGTATGCGTGCTGCTCGCCGCCCTCGTCGTGCCGCTGCTCGTCGAGGTGTGGGCGGAGCGGACGCTCGGCGGCGTGACCGGTGACGTGCTCGGCGCGACGGCGGTGCTCACCCAGCTCGCTGCCCTGATCGGCGCCCTGGCGCTGCCCGGTCTCTGAGCCACCGCTCACTGTCTCTCGCCTCTGCCTCGATGAACGGTGCGCCCCGACCGACTCTCCGGTCCCGCCGCCCGAGGACAGAGCCGGCTGCCCCTTATCCCGAGGGCAGAGCCGGCTGCCCCCGGGCCCTCGGTGGGTAGGTTGGCCCACGTGAGTGAGTCAGGACGCCCGGAGTCAGGAGACCAGCCGGAGCCGGAGCAGCGATCCCATCGTGCCGACCCCTCCGACACGCCGGCCGACCCGGTGCAGTTCGGCCAGCACCCGGCACCGCTCCGCACGCTGGTCCACCTCAGCGACACCCACCTCCTGGCCGACGGGGCGCTGCAGTTCGGCGCGATCGACACCACCGCCCGGCTGTGCACCGCCCTCGAGCGGCTCGCCCGTCTCGACCCCGCGCCCGACGCGATCGTCGTCACCGGTGACCTCGCCGACAAGGGCGAGCCAGGGGCATACCGGCAGCTGCGCGACCTCCTCGACCCGCTCGCCGCGGACCTCGGAGCCCAGATCGTGTGGGTGATGGGCAACCACGACGAGCGACCGGCCTACGCCGCGGGCCTCTTCGACCGCGAGGCGACTACGGACGAGCCGCAGGACGCGGTGCACGACATCGGCGGGCTGCGGGTGATCTCGCTGGACACGACGGTGCCCGGCTACCACCACGGCGAGCTGCGGGAGGCCCAGCTCGCCTGGCTCGCGGAGGTTCTGTCGACACCTGCCGAGCAGGGCACCATCCTCACGCTGCACCACCCGCCGATCCCCGTCCCGCTGGTGCCGGCGGCGGCGATCATCGAGCTGCTGGACCAGGACCGGCTGGCCGCGGTGCTCGCCGGCACGGATGTCGTCAGCATCCTCGGCGGGCACTTCCACTTCTCCTCCCACTCGACGTTCGCGGGGATCCCGGTGAGCGTGGCCGCGGCGACCTGCTATCTCGAGGACCCTGCGCCGGACGCGCGCTTCACCTCGGCGGTCGACGCGCACCAGTCGGTCAACGTCGTCCACGTGTATGCCGACCGCGTCGTCCACTCGATCGTCCCGGTCGCTGCGGGCCCAGAGGTCGCGGGGCACCCCGCGGAGGCAGCCGCGCAGCTCGCGCAGATGAGCCCGGAGCAGCGCCGCGAGCTGGTCTCCCGCAAGGACTCGCCGCTCAACAGCGGGTAGCGGGTCGGGTTGCTGTGACGGCCGACCGTCGAATGCCTGCCCCGGCGCCATTTCCCCGGTCAGTAGCCCGGCCCGTCTCCCACGTGACCGTGGAATGCCTGCCCCGGCGCGACTTCCCCGGTCAGTCGGAGGGCTCCCGTCGGGGGTGACCGTCGAATGGTTGCCCCGGCAGAACTTCCCCGGTCGGCCGGACGGCCAATAGCGATCCATCGAGCCCTAGGCTGACCCGGTGCCCGACCTCATCCCCCCGGCCTTCGCCGACCTGGTCCGGGACCGCCCTGCCGACGAGCTCCTCCAGAGCCTGCCCGGGCGGGCGGGGCAGCCCCGGGCGGTGGACGGCGCCATCTGGCTGCGTCAGCTGCCGGCCCAGGTCGAGCGGCTGCTGCACGACTGGCGGCTCGAGGTCGACGGGCCCAGCCGGCACGGCGAGTGCGCGCTCGTGGTGCCGGTGCGACGGCATACGGGCGCGGCGGCCGCGCTCAAGGTGACCTGGCCGCACGCCGAGGCCCGGCACGAGCACCTGGCGCTGCGCGCCTGGGACGCCCAGGGCGCCGTGCGGCTGCTCGCCGCAGAGCCCGCCTCCTCGGCGCTGCTCCTGGAGCGCCTCGACCCCGAGCAGTGCCTGCGGGACCAGCCGCTGCTCGAGGCCTGCGAGGTCATCGGCACCCTCATCCGCGCGCTCGACCGGCCCGCACTCCCCCGCATCGACACCATCGAGACCAAGGCGCAGCGCTGGGCCGAGCAGCTCTCCCACGGCACCCCGCTCGTGCCGCGCCGGCTCATCGAGCAGGCCGCCTCGACCCTCCCCGACCTGTTGACCGGCACCTCCGCCTCGCTGGTGCACGAGGACCTGCACGACCTCAACGTGCTCGCCCCGCTCCCCGGCGCGATCGACCGCGGTGACTGGCTCGCGATCGACCCCAAGCCGATCGCCGCAGAGCAGGCGTATGCCGTCGCCCCCGTCATCTGGAACCGCGCCGAGGAGGCCGCGCGGGCCAGCAACCTGCGCACCCATGCGCGACTGCGTGCCGACGTCGTCGCCGAGGCGGCGGGGCTGGAGGAGGACCGGGTGCGGGCCTGGACGTTCGTCCGGCTCGTGCTCAACGCCGTGTGGGCGGCGCCGCACGCGCCCGCCTCCGACGACTTCCGGGCGCGGATGATCGCCCTGGCGAAGGCGTTCACCGACTGAGCGCCGCCGCGGGCCCCTGCATACGCTCGACAGGAAGCACTCCAGGGAGGAGCAGATGGTCCAGCAACCCAAGGATGCAGCGCGCGAGCTGTGGACCTGGTGGCGGCTCGTCGTCGTCGCGGTGGCCTGCGGCCTCGGCACGGCCGCGCTGCAGGTATGGCTGCTGGGCCAGGACAGCGGCACGGCGACAGAGAGGGCAGGGTGGACGGTCCCCATGGTGCTGACGGTCGCGGCGGCGCTGGCGGCAGGGTGGGTCGCCTCTGCAGGGTCGCGTCGCGCTCTCCTGTGGCTCGCGGTGGCGGGCTATGCCGCCCTCGGGGTGTCGAGCCTGCTGTCGGTGGGCGTGGGCTACCTCGCGGCGGGCGGGATGCTGGCGGTGGCCGCTGCCACGTGCTCAGACTCCCGCCGCAGCGGCTCGCTGCTGACCGCAGATCACGGGCAACAGCACTAGGCTCCCCGTTCATGGGCCAGGCATGGGAGCGCACCAAGGAGTACCTCGGTCTGCGACCGCGCGACCAGGGTGCGCAGGCGATCGTCGACGGCCCGCGGGTCTGCGAGGAGTGCTTCGCGCTGGTCCCCCGCGCCAACGTGGACGACCACACCGCCTGGCACCGGAGGTTGGCGCAGCGGACCCGGTGACTGGCTGAGCGCCGCCGCGACCCCCGGAATACGCTCGAGGGATGCAGACACGGACGATCGGCAACTCCTCCGTCGGCGAGCACCAGGTCGGTGCGATCGGCCTGGGCTCATGACCTTCGACCAGAGTGGCGAGCAGCCCCGCGAGCAGCTCCTCGACACCGTCCGCGCCGCGCTGGACGCGGGCGTGACGCTCTTCGACACGGCGGACGCCTACGGCCCGGGCGACAAGGGAGCCGGCGCGCAGGGCGAGAACGAGCGCCTCATCGCCTCCCTCCTCGACGAGCTCGGCGTGCGTGACCAGGTCCTGCTCGCGACCAAGGGCGGGCACGTGCGCACCGACGGCGGCGACTGGGCCACCGACAGCACCCGCAGCCACCTCACCTCCGCGGTCGACGCCAGCCTCGAGCGGCTCGGGGTCGAGCAGATCGCGCTCTGGCAGCACCACCGCCCCGACCCGGACACCTCGGACGAGGAGACGTTCGCCACGCTCAAGCACATCGCGGACTCCGGCAAGGTCAGGATGATCGGCCTGTCCAACGCCGACCCGGCACAGATCCGCGCGGCGCACGAGGTCCTCGGCGACGCGCTGGTGAGCGTGCAGAACCAGTTCAGCCCCAAGTTCCGCAGCAGCCACCCCGAGATCGAGGTCTGCGCCGAGCTAGGCCTCGCGTTCCTGCCCTGGTCGCCGCTGGGTGGCCTCAACGACGCCAAGCAGCTGGCCGAGCACCACCCGGCCTTCGCCGAGGTCGCACAGGAGCGCGGCGTCAGCCCGCAGCAGGTCGCGCTGGCCTGGGAGCTGGCGCAGTCGCCGGTGGTCATCCCCATCCCCGGGGCCAAGCGCCCCCAGTCGGTCACGGACTCGGCGGCCGCCGCCGACCTGCAGCTCAGCGACGAGGAGCTGGCCCGCCTGAACGGCTGACCCTCCCGCGCGAGCCGGGTTGTCGCTAGGCTGCGGCGGATGAGCGCACCGGCGGGCGTGGCCGTGGACGTCGACTGGGCGCGGGTGGCGACCGAGTTCCACCGCGACCGGGACGTGATCGCGACGCGCACCGCGATCCACGCCTCGCGGGTCGACCTCGGGGAGTTCACCGGAGCCAGGTGGTCGTCGCGCTCGACGGCACGAAGCCGGTGGGGGTGTCGGTCGTCGTCGTCGACGCCGGCGCTCCCGTGGCGCTGCTGTCCTACCTCGCCAGCCACCCGACGCGGCGGGCGCACGGGGTGGGGTCGCTGCTGATGGAGCAGGTCCGGGCTCGCGAGCCGATGCTGCTCATCGAGATCGAGGACCCGCGCGAACACGCCGAGCGGGGCTTCGGCGACCCCTGGCGCCGGGTCGGGTTCTACCGTCGGCACGGGGTGCGGGCGCTCGACGTGCCGTTCTTCCAGCCGCCGGTGGCGCCAGGCCGGCCGCGGGTCGAGGGCATGCTGCTCGGGGTGCTGACCCCGGCGGCGGTCCCCGACCAGATGGCGACAGCACCGATCCGTGTCTACCTCGAGGACTACCTGCGCGGCTCCGGGGAGGACCTCGACCAGCCGCCGGCCAGCACGCTGCTCGCGGCGCTCACCGGACCGACGGTGCGGGTCGTCGACCTGCCGGCAGCCTGACGGCGTTCGCCCACGCGGCCCGCCCTCACTTGCGCGACGACTCGTAGCGCGCCAGCGCCTCCTTGCGCTCCTCCGCGTGGTCGACGATGCGCTCGGGGTAGCCCTCGGCATACCCGTCGTCGTGGTCCCACGGCTGGTGCGCGGACTTGCCGGAGAGGTGGCGCAGCTCGGGCACCCAGCGGCGGACGTAGTCACCGGTCGGGTCGAACTTCTCGCCCTGCGTGATGGGGTTGAAGACGCGGAAGTAGGGCGAGGCGTCGGTGCCGGTCCCGGCGACCCACTGCCAACCGTGATTGTTGCTGGCGATGTCGCCGTCGACGAGCCGGTCGAGGAACCAGCGGGCGCCGGTCGGCCACCACACGTGCAGGTCCTTGGTGAGGAAGCTGGCGGTGATCATCCGCACCCGGTTGTGCATCCAGCCGACCTCGCGCAGCTGCCGCATCCCCGCGTCGACGACGGGGAAGCCGGTGCGCCCGTCCTTCCATGCCTCGATCGCGTCGTCCGGCTCGTCGTAGTCCATCCCGGGCAGCGCGTCGCGCAGGTCCTCCCACGCGCTGCGCGGGTTCTGGAAGAGCACGTCGGCGTAGAACTCCCGCCAGGCGATCTCCTGCTCGAAGGTCTGGGCGCCCTTGGAGCGCTTGTCTGCCAGGTCGGCGAGGATGGTCCGCGGGTGGATGGCGCCGATCTTGAGGTAGGCCGAGAGCCGGCTGGTGCCGTCGATGGCCGGCTTGTCGCGGTCGCCGTCGTAGTCGTCGAGCGCCTCGTCGCGGAAGTCGCGCCACCGCTGCAGCGCGGCCTTCTCCCCCGCCTCGGGCATCGTCGGCAGGTCGTCCTCGCGCAGCGCCTTGTCGAGCATGTCGAGCGCCTTCTGGTGGCTGTCCACCTCGACCAGGTCGAGGGAGCGCGGGTATGCCGCGGGCTCGGGCCAGCCGTGGTCGCGCCAAGCGCGGTGGAAGGGGGTGTAGACCTTGTAGGGGTCGCCCGAGCCGTTGCGGACGAGGCCGGGGCCGACGGCATACGGCGTGCCGGTCTCCACCCAGTCGATGTCCTTGTCCTGCAACGCGTCCCGGACGGCCTTGTCGCGGCGTACCCCGGCGGGCGTGACCTCGCGGGTGACGTGCACCGAGCCGGCCTCGATCTCGGCGGCGACCTGAGGCACGACCTTCGCCGGGTCGCCGTGGCGGATGACCAGCCGCCCGTCGAAGTCTTCCTTGGCGGCCTGCAGGCTGGCGGCGAGCCAGGCGCGGCGCACCGGGCCGCCTCGCTCCCAGAGGCCCGGGTCGACGACAAAGAGCACGGCGATGCCCTCGTCCCCGCCCGCGTCGCGCGCGGCGAGCAACGCCGGATGGTCACCACGGCGTAGGTCGCGACGGAGCCAGAGCAGGGCGGTCAACGGCATACCTCACAGGTCATGGACCCGACCCTAGGTCGGCCGGGGGCGGGCGGCCAGCGCTAGTCGCCGAAGGACTCCAGCAGCGCCTCGACGGCGTCCTTGCCGAGCTGGTGGGCGGCCAGCGGGCTGTCGCCGGTGAGGACGTTGCGGTCGCGCGTCGTGGCGCCCGACATGTCGTCGTTCTGCACGGTCAGGCCCTGCTCGGTGAGGGTCTCGCCCAGCTTCCACGGCATCTCGCCGGGCAGGTAGCCGATCTCCAGGTTGGCACCGAAGTCCAGGGCATCGGGGAAGGCGACGACGGAGTAGCCGGACAACGGGTTGGTCTCGCGCCCCATCCCGGCGGCGACGAAGGCTGCAGGCCCGTGGCAGATCGAGATGATGAGGCGGTCGTGGTCCAAGAACCAGTCGAGGGCGCGCTGCACGTCCGGGCTGGAGGGGAGCCCGTTCATCGCGCCGTGGCCGCCGGGGATGAAGACCGCGGCGTAGTCGTCCAGGCCGGCGTCGATGACGTCGGCCAGCCGGTGCGGAGCCTTGAACGCCGCGCGCGTCGCGTCCCAGGTGCCGGTGACGGCCTCGTCCTCGCGGGGGAAGGCCCACCACTCGACCTTGCCCGGCCCACCGGAAATGGTGGCGATGTCTACGGCATACCCGGCCTGCATGATGTGGTGCATCGGCAGCAGGGTCTCGACGGGGTGGTTGCCGGTGGAGAAGAAGGTGCCGTTGCGCGTGAGCATGTAGCGCTCGTCGGTGGCGATGACGAGCACCTTCCACCGGTCGCCTGTGTAGGTCTGCTCGGTCCCAGACCGTCGAAGTTGGTCGTGTCGGCGGTGTTCTGGCTCAGCGAGTAGGGCGAGGGGAAGAAGGCGTTGTCCTCGGCCGGGTCTGCGGTGGGCTGACGGTCTTCGGTCTGCGACATCGGTGCTCCCTGTCTCGTATGTCTGACTCCCCTGCCCGGTGGACAGGACCTGCCAGTGTGCACGACGAGGCAGTGGTGCGTGAGCGAGACCTGTCGCTCGCACGCGCGGTACGGCATAGTGGGGCCCATGAAGATCGCGGTGCCCACAGAGGTCAAGAACAACGAGTTCCGGGTGGCCATCACCCCGGTCGGCGTGCACGAGCTGGTGCGGCGCGGGCACGAGGTCTTCGTGCAGCAGGGCGCCGGGCTCGGCTCCTCGATCAGCGACGAGGAGTATGTCGCTCAGGGCGCCACCATCGTCGAGGGTCCCGACGACACGTGGGCCGCGGGCGAGATGGTGCTCAAGGTCAAGGAGCCGATCGAGCAGGAGTACTCCTACCTGCGCGACGACCTGACGCTCTTCACCTATCTGCACCTGGCCGCGGACGAGCCGCTGACCCGGCGGCTGGTGGAGGCGGGCACGACGGCGATCGCCTACGAGACGGTGCAGCTGCCGAGCGGGATGCTGCCGCTGCTCTATCCGATGTCCGAGGTCGCCGGGTGCCTGGCGCCGCAGGTCGGGGCGCACACGATGATGAAGGCCTCCGGCGGGCGGGGTGTGCTCATGGGCGGCATCGGCGGCGTGGCCAACGCCAAGGTGCTCGTGCTCGGCGGTGGCGTCGCGGGGCAAAACGCTGCCAACATCGCGCTCGGCATGGGCGCCGACGTGACCATCCTCGACACCGATCTCGACAAGCTGCGCACGCTCTTCTGGCGCTTCGACAACCAGGTCAAGCAGCTCGCGTCCAACAACCTGACGATCAGCGAGCTCGTGCCGGAGGCCGACATGGTCATCGGCACCGTGCTCATCCCCGGCGCGAAGGCGCCCAAGCTCATCACCGACGACATGGTCGCGACGATGAAGCCCGGCTCGGTGC
The DNA here is from genome assembly GCF_008386315.1 of Serinicoccus marinus DSM 15273. Classification (NCBI taxonomy): domain Bacteria; kingdom Bacillati; phylum Actinomycetota; class Actinomycetes; order Micrococcales; family Ornithinimicrobiaceae; genus Serinicoccus; species Serinicoccus marinus. The sequence goes on from NZ_CP043808.1 coordinate 3,260,959, forward strand.
TCGTGGACGTCGCCATCGACCAGGGCGGCTGCTTCGAGGGATCGCGGCCGACGACCCACGCCGACCCGACCTTCCCGGTGCACGACTCCCTCTACTACTGCGTCGCCAACATGCCCGGCGCCGTGCCGCACACGTCGACCTGGGCCTTGACGAACGCGACACTGCCGTATGCCGTGCAGCTCGCGGACAAGGGGTGGGAGCAGGCCCTGCGCGACAACGCCTCCCTGGCGAAGGGGCTCAACACCCACGCGGGGAAGCTCACCTACGGCGCTGTGGGAGAGGCGTTCGGTATGGAGTCGGTTGCCGTCGAGGAAGTGCTCGCCTGAGGCTGGGCGTCTGTGCCAGACACTGCCGGCTGGGCGCACCCCGGCAGCTCTACCGGTGGCAGTCACACCACGCCTGCCTGGGCAGGGTCCTCCTTTTGCAGGCTAGTCCGACGCTCGTGACAGACCGGATTTGCCGATCGGCTCGCCCTCATCAGGGATGTATGGGTGATCGGCCGCGCCGAGGGCCGGCACATCGCTGTCATGCCGAGAGTCGGATGGTTGGCCACGGACTCCTTCCGACCGGACACCCGAGAGTCGGGGGTGACATCCCCGACGTGCGCTTCTGGTGACGCTTCTCGGATTGCCGATCCGAGTTTCGCCCTCTAGCTCGACTCGCAAGGGACCGGTTCGCTACCTTTCGTGGTGCACGCGTAAGGTCTGCCTTGGAACTACTTGAGGGCGCGGGAGGTCCAGTCGTGGATGCGCTCCGACCTGTGCGATAGGGGGAATCGATGCCGATCACGTTCGCGGACCTCTTCAGGGAGCCTGACGAAGTCACCTATGCCACCGGACGCCTGCCGAGTCGCATCTACGTGAGCAGCACGTTCAACATGGCTTTCGGCAACGACCAAGGGCAACCTGCTCGCTACATCCGTAAGGTATTTGACGAAGAGGTGACCCCTGATGAAGATGACTGGGAGTGGACCACCGAGGTGGTCTATGTGACCCCGCGAAAGCAACTCACGCTTAACGTAGCCCGATCGGCTGGCGCTGTTCGAAAGATCAAGATTCAGAAGGTGCCTACCAACCCTGACGCCACACGGCTGGAGCCGGTCCTCGAACTGGACCGTGATCAGTCAATGCGGCTGATCGAGCTGATCAAGGCTCTCGACTCGATCCCCATTGAGGGCGACAACACGGTGAAGGTGGACGACCAAGTCCTACGCGACCTGTTCGCCGACCCCGATGGCATCAATCGCGTGTATGCGAACGATCCTGATCGATTCAAGGCTCTCATCGAGGCCGATGCCGATGCACGCGACGTGGTGGCCCTGCAGCACCGACGCGAGGTCGTCGAGACCATGCGCACCTGGTTGAACGACGATGCGGCCTTCGAGCTGGCCAAGCAAGAGGCGGGCGGCCGCCCCGAAGGCGCCTGGCAGAGGCTTCTCGAGGAGAACCCGTGGATCCTCGGCCTCAGCCTCGGCGGCCAGTTATACACCTCGTGGGATGAGGAGCAGCTTGAGCAGGTAGTCACTGGCCGCCACATTGGGGGCGTCGGCAAGCGCACAGATGCTCTTATGCGCACGGCGGGCATCATCCGGTCAATGGTGTTCGCTGAGATCAAACATCACCAGACGGACCTGTTGGCTAGTGAGTACCGCCCTGGTTGTTGGCGCCCGTCAGCCGAGCTCAGCGGTGCCCTGGTGCAGGTGCAGCAGACAGTTCACTTGGCTGTCCAGACGCTCAGCGACTACTTGCCGGACCATGATGCCGAGGGTGCCATGTTGCCGTCCGGGACGTTTCTGCTGAGGCCGCGGAGCTTCGTGATTGCCGGGTCGATGAAGCAGTTGCTAGGGAGCTCCGGTGGGCCGATCCCCGACAAGGTGCGCAGTTTCGAGCTCTTCCGGCGGAATCTGCAGGAGCCGGAGGTCATAACTTTTGACGAGCTTCTGGCGCGGGCGGAATGGCATGTGCAGGTGGCCGAGGAGCTTTCGAACGCAGACGAGGTCGATGAGGACATCCTTGGCTTCGAAATCGATGAGAACGGCGTGATCCTCAGCGACTAGTCCAAGTTCTGATCCCCGGCTTCCGTGGCCCCTCGTCAGCCGAGTGTCGAGCGTTACCGTCCAGCATCGCCGCGCCCAACCATCGCGTGGTGGCCTCGGGGCATGACGCAAGCGTCTCAGGAGGGCCGCCTCTTGCACCTGACCGTCCCCGCGCGGTCCACGCTGATGCCCCATAAACGCCGGTTCACGTAACTCAAGAGCTCGCGTTCAGCCCCCGCGTATAGGCCAGTTTACGAGAACGCCTTCTCCACTGACCTTCAGCTGCGCCTTTCGATCCGTGGCGTACACACCGAAGGGATCCATGGGCTCGACCCGCATGCTCGCGCCGGGATGGAACAGAGTCACGGTCCCTTGTGGGTTCGGCCCAGACAAGATCGGCAGTCCGGTACGGCGGCTGACGTCCTTGTTACCCCAAGCTGTCTTGTGAAGTAGAAGGTCGTAAGCTGCCCATTCTAGCCTGGGCAGGAAGGGGACCACATCCGCGCTTGACGCGACGTAAGTGTCTCCGTGCATCACTTTCCCTCGGAGAGCTATCCATTTATCGGTCTCTTTCTTGCTGTAGTTCATGCCGTATGGGCTGCTCTTTAGAAACTCGTACAACGGCTTCTTCAGTTGGCCGACGCCCGCCCCGAAAGCGGCTTCGATCAATCGATAATATTCCCGTGCGCGTCCACCGGGAGACTCCTCAGATAACCCGCTCGCTAGGAGTCGAAGCCCCTCTGGCCTTCCCCATACAAGATCAGGTAGCCTGTCGGCGCACCGCTCCAAGAGAATTCGCGCCGAGGCAGGCCGAGAATCCTGCTCCATTGAGAGTTGCGTGGCTGGACCGAACTCGCCGGCTGTCTCAGGCACGAGAGCGATGCATGTTTGCGGTGACCGAATCGTGCGACGGCACTGATGTGCCACGGCCAGTAAGTCAGCAAACTCCTCGATCGTGGCCTCTGCCAAGCGGCGGACCTCAGTGGGACGACGACCCGTCCTGCGTCATCCAACTCCGCTGGGAGCCCAGCGGCACGACTGTGCACTCCAAGAATTGCTGGGCCTTGGTCATCGTGCGGCCACTCGACGATTAGTCCTGCACCTGCATCGAGCTCGCTAGGCGTATAGCTGGGCTCCGCACCATGCACTGTGTCGACGGTCACCTCGAGCCCCGATGTCGCTCGGTAACGCAACATAAGGACTGCCGCAGGAGCAGGTGAGGACAGTCCGATCACGGCAAAACGGTGCAACTCCATACTTCAGTATGACGCTCATCCCCGGACTCCTTGGGTGTCCGACTCAGCCGCGTACCCCGCCGCACTCATGGCAACAGCGGCCAAGGCCAAGTACCCCGTCTGCCCCCGTTCGGCCCCAATCCTGCTATTTCGTCACGTCGCGGACGAACCTTCGGAGGGCGTCTACCCTCGGCACGTCTACCCAAAGCACGATGCTGGAAGCCGTCGCGCCAGCACCCGAAACCTTAAACGCGTCGGCGTCCAACTGAGCAAGCAAGGGGGAAAGAGACGCAGCACGGGCAGTCGACACATACCCGACGCGCACGCCCTTCATCCCGTAGACCGCGACGGCCGAGGGGTCAACCTCGTTGTCCGGCTCCCGAATCAGGAGGTACTCAGCGCCACCCTGACGACGCCTCTCTGCGTCGCTCACGGCATAGGCGCTCCCCTTGATCCTCATGCGGACCGCATCCAATGCGCTCAAGTCCATGGTCCGCAATTCGTCCAACTTGACCTTACGTCGCCTGATCACCCCACGTGGGCGAGACTGATCCGCCTCGATCTGGGCCAGAACCGTACCGGGGTCCAACCCCTCGGCAGCAGCAGTTTGGGTGAGGATGTCGTAAGGCACCCCATCGGGATGGCGGGACGCCAAGGAGCGAGCCATGCGCTTGATATGGGGACGCCCGGGCGGTTGGTGTGGATTGGAAGGATCTCCGCTGGTCGGTGCTGCTGCAGACTCCTCCGGCCGCACCTCTAACCGGTCGGGGGGCCTCCTCGCGTTCTCCGGTCCAGCGAATAGGGCGCGCTTGATCCTGTCCAGGATCCCCACGACGGAAGCCTCTCACAACGCCGCCAAAGAGCGTCTCCGGGGAAGGCGACAACTGGTAGACAGCCGGGCATGGATTCGACTCGCAGCGCCGGCCGCGGCTCAAACCATCCGCTCTTGCCGCGGGCCGGCAGCTTAAGACTAGTGCCATCGCGCCAATCCGCGGGCTGCTACTCGGTGGTCGGCGGCGCCGCTGGCGACGGCGATGACCAGGTCGTACGCGTCGTCGTCAGGCGCATGCAGATCGATGTCGTTGAGTCCGTAGAACACGACTACTGCGAGCCATCCCAGGCGCTTGTTGCCATCGACGAGCGGGTGGTTGACGACGATGGACTCCAGCATCGCGCCCGCCTTGGCGTCGATGTCTGGGTAGGCGTCACGTCCGAGGACACTGGAGCTGGGGCGGTGTGCCGCTGAGTCCAGCAGGCCAAGGTCCTGGATCGGACCTACGCCCAGGTCCGTTGCCAGGGTGAGCAGATCCTCGGTCGTCAGGTACTCCAAGGGTCAGCGCCCGAGACGCTCGAGCAGGTCGGCGTACCGCTCTCGGCCCCGTGCGGACAGCTCGCGTACCTGCTCCTCATGCCCGCGCCGTGCAGCCGCCTCCCGGATGGCCCGAACGGTCGCCTCCTGCTTGCTCACACCCTCAGCCTCGGCCAGAGCCGCCAACGCTCGCTCATCCTCTGAAGACAGTCGCAGAGTCATCGCCATGCGATCATGGTACCACTTTGGTATCTAGCGTCCATCCCGCCGTTCGTGCGGTGGGCTGCCACCCGTCGCGTCGTGAAGCAGACGGAACTGGCCGTTTCCTACACACTTTCCGTGAACGGACAACTGGTCCTCGTAGCGGCGCTGGCAGCGATCGGAGGGAGCTGGCTCCGGGGAGGGGCGAGTTCACCCATACCCGACTTGTCGGGCGGCAACTCAGCCTTCCAGCGGCTTCCTGAGGCGCACGTCGGCGGTGACGGGTCCAGAGGAATGGTTCACCGGCCTCCACTCCCGGGGAGTCACGGATCTCTCGTTGGTCACCGACCTGCCCACCACAGGGCTACTGCCTTCGCGCCGCCCCGGACTCCCGGATCTGGTCAGTGTCTGCGCACGGCTCGTCGGCGGAGGGCCTCAGAGCACCACAGGTCGGCGTGACAGAGGCCAGGACGGCGCTACAGGTCGCGCTGCATGACATCGGGGGCTTCGCCCAGCAGTTCGACGAACTCCACAGGTGGGCGTCGTGGTTCACGAAGGCCGAGAGCCTCCTCACCGACCCGACCCCGGCTGCCCCCTACCACCAGGACCTGCTTCCGCCCGATGCCGACCTCGAGCGTCGCCAGCTGGCAGCCGCGGTCGTGCAGGGTTGGGTGTTCGGCGGGATGGGGTCGTGGAACGACGGCGGACCTGCGGATCCCGGGGCGCAGCGAGAGTACGAGCGCGTTGGCGCGCACTTGTAGTCCGCTCTGCTCACCGCGCTTCCGGCCGCGACCAACGGTGCGTGACGCCCGCCCTGCCTCGCCCGGAGGTCAGGCAGCGACGAGCGGCAGTCCGTACCTCAGAGCTTCTCGAGCTTGTGGAACGGACTCGGGATGCGCATCGTGCGAGTGCCGAAGTTCACCGTGACCGCGGCGCTCTCCGTGCCCACGACACGTCCGAGGCCCAAGGCCTGGTGCGAGACCCTGTCGTCGACCTCGAAATGCTCGACGTCCGGCTCGACTCGCGGCTTGAAGGGGCTGGAGGCAAGGTGGCGCCGCTGGGATCCGGACCGGTTCGATGTGATCACCCCTCAGTATGCGCCCCAGAGCCATGCCAGCCACACCCGCTGCTCACGTGCGTCCAAGGCGCGGGGCCGGGCTCGTGGTTACCCTCCCGTGGCAGGTGGAGGGCGTCACCTGCCCGCGGGTCCCTCTTCGGGTTCGCGGATGAGCCGCAGGTGGCGCTGCAGCCAAGGGCGGGCCTCATCGAGCACCGCGTCCAGGCCGCGCACCGCTGGGTCGGGGTAGAACCCGGAAGTGTCGTTGGCGCGGTAGTAGAGGCCGGCTGGGCGGTCGGCACCGTCGACCTCGTGCCGCCACGGGAGATAGATGACCGTGACCGGTTCGCCCTCGAGGTCGACCTCCCGGCTGCGGGGGGCCTCCTGCTCCGTGGGGAAACTCAGGATGGTGGCACCCTCGTCCCCGGTCCCTGGGCCCTGCTCCGTCATGTGGATCACCGTACCGCTCCGGTGAGGGTCCCGCCGGATGCTGCCGGCCCAGTTGCGGGTGGGGAACCGCATGGCCAGGATGAGCATCCAGGACAACGTGAGTCTGCTGCGAGCACGGCGTAGGACAGGGACGACCAGGGAGGCCGACGATGCGCTGCTACCGACGTGCGCTCTCGATCGCTGTTCTTCTCTTTGCCACTGCCTGCTCGGAGTCGGAGGGGCAGGACTACGTGCTCTACACCCACTGCGGGATCGACGAGCTCCGCTTCGAAGGACAGTGGTACGAACGCGCTCAGGGCCGTCTCGATGACGGCTCCGGGAACCCGCCCGACGGTTGGGACAACCCGGAACAGATGGGCACCCTCACCCGGGTCGACGAGACCACCCTCGTCTTCACCGACGAGGTGGGACACCGAGAGGAATTCGTCCTCCGTCCGGGGGCGAGCGAAGCGAAGCGGGCCTGCGACTGAGCGAGCACCGCCGTGTGCCGCTCGGTCCTCTCAGGCAGCCAACATCCCCTGCGCGTCGCCCGTGACCGCTCGTCTGCGGCATCGCCAGCGCGCAGGATCAGCCGAGGGAGTACTCACCAGCGAGGTCGACGTCGATCTCGAGAAGGACGCCGGTGAACTCCTCTGTCCTGGGGTACTCAGCCGTCGGAACCACCTGCCGTCCCACGCCGCAGCGCTCGACCTCCTCGTACCGAGCGCTCGAGGACTCGAAGACCCACGTTCCGTCCCCGGCAGGGTCCTGGACGTACCAGCGGTGCTCGGTCCACATCCGGGCCACCAAACCCTTGATCTCGGGCCAGTCAGGCGGGGCGACGTAGGTGTCGACCGACAGCACCCCGGTCACCACCCCAGGACCAGGGTCCATCTCCTCCGGCCATTCGCAGTAGACCGGGACCGGGCCGATGTCCAGGCGGTAGGCGTGGTAGCCCAACGCCAACCCCTCTCACGACTTCAGCGGGGTCACGACTGCCACGTCGGTGGACGTGCCGCCCCCGTCCAGGACCGCTACGGTCCACGGCATGGACGACTACCCGCGGCTGCTGCATACCGTCCTCGACACCCCTGAGGTGCGACAGCTCGCCGAGTTCTACCGCCAGCTGCTCGGTCTGCAGTACCGGCCCGGCGACGAGCCCCCGGCGGACGAGAATGACGACGCCGACTGGTTGGTCCTCACCGACGCCCAGGGCGACCGCACCCTGGCCTTCCAGGAGGTCGACCGCCTCGAGCGGACGACGTGGCCGCGGCCCGACGTGCCGATGCAGATGCACCTGGACCTCACGGTGCCGGACCGTGACGCGCTCGAGACGCAGCACCGACGGGCTCTCGACCTGGGCGCCGAGCTCCTCCTCGACCGCACCGACGACCCGGACGAACCGTTGTACGTCTTTGCGGACCCGGCCGGTCACCCGTTCTGCATCTTCGTCGCCTGACAGACGGGTCCGTCAGCGCGCCTCGCCGACCGTGGCGACGGAGCGATCTCGGTGGAGGTAGGTCACCCGGCGCAGCACCACCTCCGCCGGACCTGGCCGGCCGGCGCGGTCCAGCCAGGCGCACCACCCCACCGACGCCAGCCAGATGAGGATCGCGACCGCCGCCGCACCTGCCGACCCGATCCGTCCGCCGAGGCCGAGCCCCCAGGCCGCCATCAGCGGCGCCATGACGACCGACTGCCAGAGGTATGCCGACAGCGAGCGCCGACCCACCGCCGCCAGCACCCCGGCCACCGGCCCCGGTGCGCCCCCGTCTGCGGACTCGGGCTCGGCCGCCCCGACCCGGGACTGCAGGCGGGCCGCAATCAGGCCGAAGACCGCGGCATACCCGAGGCCCCCGGCGAGCCCAGTGAGCATCTGCACGCCGATGAACATAAAGCTGAGCTCCGGCGTCAGCCAGACGCCGGTGTGCACGAGCATGAGCGGCACACCGCCGAGCCAGGCCACGGGCAGACCGACCACCGCGGTGCGGCGCAACCGGGGCAGGTGCTCGGTGGGCCGGTCCAGCACGCCCTCCCGCGCCCACAGCCACCCGGTGAGGATCGCGGCCGGCACGCTGAGCGAGAAGACGCTGAACCCGAGGATGAAGGCGTACTCGCTCAGGCGCGGCAGGACCGACGCGGCGTAGGACGAGATGCCGTTCGCGTCCGTCGTCGCCGGCATCCACATCGCCGTGTCCCACGATTCCTGCGGCACCGACAGCAGCGCCACGCCGGAGACCACCGACAGCGCGGCGAAGACCGCGAGCAGGCCGACCAGCACGCCACGGACGATCCTGATGGCGCGGGTGCTGCGCCAGAAGAGCAGCGGCACCAGCACCAGCCCGAGGATCCCGTATGGCCCGAGCACGTCGCCGTACCAGAGCAGCGCCGCGTGCAGCGTGCCGATGACGACGAGCGCGACGTGCCTGCGCCGGAGCATGGCCCGGAATCCGGCGACCGGGGTGCCGCGGGCCTCCTGGGCGCGGGCGAACTGCACCATCCCGTAGCCGAAGAGCAGCGCGAACATCGGCAGGGCCCTCGCGTCGACGAGCACGATCATGAGGGTCTGGACCACCCGGTCCGCCCCCGTCGCGCCGGTCGGGTGGCCGACCGACAGGCCGTGCGGGGCGCCCTGGAGGAACCACGGGATGTTGGCCAGCACGATGAGCAGCAGCATGAAACCCCGCGCCAGGTCCGGGGCCAGGGCCCGCGGTGGCCCCACCCGAGCGGTGTCGGCCACCCGCACCGAGGTTGGTTTGTCCGTCATGCGTCTCAGTGTGGCAGCGGCGGCGACCACCCGGGACTGACGTCTGTCGCGACCTCGACGGCGCAGCCGGGACGACCTCGCGGGTTGTCAGAGGTCGGTTCTAGCGTGGACCCATGGCTGAGTGGGACGACATCCTGGCGGCGGTGGGACTGGCGCTGAGCGGTGACCGGGAGACCGGCCTCGAAGGCCTCCTGAGCGCCTGGGCGGGGACGCGCGAGAGCGACCATGCGCACCGGTGCGTGGTCGCGCACTACCTGGCCGACCTGCAGCCCGATCTGGACGACGAGGTGCGGTGGGACGAGGTCGCGCTGGCCGAGTACGCCCATGTCGCTGACGCCGACCTGACGCCTGTGGGGATCACCTCGGCCGCCGGCATGGCACCGAGCCTCCATCTGAACCTCGGCGACGGATACCTCCGTCAGGGACGGTTGCCGGAGGCCGCGGCGGAGCCCGAGGCGGGGGCGCGACATCAGTGCCACCTTCCTGCGGACAGCTACGGGGACATGATCCGCGGTGGGCTGGACCGGCTGCGCTCCCGCCTGGAGAAGGCGACGACACAGCAGAGCCACGAGGGGTTGACGGTGACAGGAGGGGTCGATGATCCTCCCCGAGGTGCGTGACCCTCGTCTCGTCACGGTCAGGCGCGGCGGGCTCCTGACCGACACCGATCACGCCCTCCTCGCCCTCTGGGCCGCCGAGTGCGCCGAACACGTGCTCCATCTCTTCGAGCAGCAGCTGCCCGAGGACCACAGACCCCGCGACGCCATCACTGCCACTCGCTCGTGGGCGGCTGGCGGCGTGGGGATGATGCAGGCCAGGTCGGCGGGCGGTCATGCCATGGGTGCCGCCCGAGAGCTGCGCGGGCCGGCCCGGTTCGCTGCCTACGCCGCCGGACAGGCCGCCTGCGTCGGGCACGTCGCCGAGCACGACCTCGGGGCCGCCGCCTACGCCATCAGGGCGGTCCAGGCGGCACACCCTCACGATCCCCACGTGCGCCGCGCGGAACGCGACTGGCAACGGACCCAGGTCCCCGAGCACCTGTCCGCCCTCGTCGTCGAGGATCAGGCTCGGCGCGACGACATCTGTTGGTCGGTGTTCGCCGACTGAGCCGGCAGCGTCAGAGCACGCGCTCGAAGAGGTGGAACTGGTCGAGGTCGGTGCCCTCGTAGTGCAGGGTGCGGACCCCGAGGTCGGTGAAGCCGCACCGGGGTAGAGGGCTCGAGCGGCGGGGTTCTCGACGTAGGGTCCAGCCGGACCGCCCGGCACCCCTCGCCTCTCGCCACCTCCAGGGCGGCGTCGACGAGGAAGCGCGTGACCCCCTGACGCAGGAAGGCGGGGCACACCCCCAGGGCGTGCACCACGAGCACCTGCTCGGGCGACGCGTCGACGGCCTAGGGCGCCTGCCGGTACGCGTCGGGGGCGTCGTGGTTCAGCGCCACCACGCCGGCGACCTGCCCGCCCTCGCGGTCGATGGCCAGGTACAGCTCGCCGGCGTCGATCCACTCCTGCACCTCGGCCGCGCTCGGGCGGTTCTCCGTGTGCCAGTGCGGGAAGTCCGCGGTCACGGCCAGGTGGTCGATGATCTGCCGGTATGCGTCCAGCGCCGCCGCGGTGTCAGCCGGCCTCGCCGCCGTGCGCGAGACCGTCCCAGTAGCCACGCAGCTCCGCCTCGTCGTCGCCGCTGAGGTTGAGCGAGACGTTGCCGTCGGAGCCGGCCGCGGGCATACCGGGCGGGCTGTCCGAGGCCATGAGGGTGACGCCGGCCGGGGTGGTGAGCTGGGCGTGCATGACGCCGTCGCTGCCCTCGCCCTGCATGCCGTACTCACCGAAGGTGTTGATCACCAGCTCGCCGCCGAAGACCTGCTGGTAGTGCTCCCTCGCGGCCTTGGCGGTGCCGTCGAAGGAGACAGAAGGGATGAGCGTGGACATGCCGGGACCTCCGTGGTCGCTGACGGCCCGTCCGTCAGGGTGAGGCGAACCTACTCCCGCGCCGCGCCAGGCCGCTCGCGCGCGGCATACCGCGGCCAAGTCTCCCCCGAGCTGTCTCGCTGCGACCGTCAGCGATAGACGTCTGCCCGATGCTCGATGGCGATGATGGTCACGTCATCATCGATCCGACAGATGATGCGGTAGTCGCCGCGCATCGCGCTGTGCAGCCCGTCGAGATCGAAGCGCAAGCCCATCCCCAAGCGCTGCGGATTCGTCGCCAAAGAACCGTAGATGAATTCGATGGCTGCAGTGGCCACCTTCTCGGGGAGTCGGCGCAGTGCACGCTTGGCCGTGGGCGTCCATGCGACCTGGTATGGCCCCTCCATCACGCACGAAACGTCGCGAGCGCCTCCTCCTTACTGAGGACCTCCGCCTCGCCCCCAGCAAGCTCTGCGAGGCTGTCGCGGACCTGAGTCACGAGCTCGGGCCGACTGGCGACCTTAAGCGTCTCCTCCAGCGACTCGAGGTCGTCAGCGCTGATCACCACGGCCGCCGCCTTGCCATGACGCGTGATCGTGACGCGGTCGTGCTAGAGCTCGACCTAGTCCACCACTTCGGAGAGACGGTTCTTCACATCGCGCAGGGCCATCGCAGGATCGACAGTCATGGCCACAAGTGTAGCCATTTATGGCGTGGATACGCACCGCCGCGTTGATTCGATCGATGCGCTCCTGCATGGACCGCGACCTCGCACCAGGCGCACCATGACCGCGCCGACCACGATCGCGAGCAACGGCAGGGCGAGGACCACCAACACGCTCACCGTCTCGAAGACGACCAGCTACCACACGGGGCTCCGGCTCGGTACAAGGTAGGCCCGGATCAGGCCCAGCAGCCTCAGCCCCGAGGCTCCCAACGCCAGCCCCGACGCGCCACGGCGGCGAAGATCACGACCCAGAGCACGGAGACCACGACGGCCGCGATGCCCATCAGCGTGTGTGCGGACATCCCGATCCGCTCGGCAAGGTCCACCATCGGAGCGGGCGTCGCCAGCATCTCGGCGGGCGCGCCCAGGGCGCGTGCCGCCAGATCGCTGGAGGCAGCGAACGGCAGCAGGAGCGCCAGTCCCCGGTAGTGGTCAGGGGCGGCCGGGTTCAGGACGAAGATGGCGGCCACGAGGCCCGTCATCATGACCGGCAGGACGGCGAACTGCACGCGTTCACTCGTCGCGGCGATGGTGGCCGTCGCGAAGCCGGCGATCACCGCCAGCAGGGCTGTGCCCACCATGACCGCCAGGAAGGGCCCGTAGGAATCCACCGCCGGTGCGCCCAGGAACTGGTAGGCCGCGCCCACCACGACGATCTGGAGGACCCCGACGACCACATAGGGCAAGGCCAAGGACACCAGCATCTGCGAGGGCACCAGCTCAGAGGTCCGCAGCCGCTTCAGCACCTGGCTCTCGCGGCGGGCAACGACGGTGCTGGTCGTGGTGTTGTAGACGGCCAGGACCATGACCAGGATCGACATTGATGCGAGCATGCTCACCCAGGCCGCCGGCATCGTTGGCCGATTCATCAGAGCCATCGCGATGGCGAGCGCCGGCGCCAGGATGATCGACATCAGGGCCGCCTTCTGGCGCAAGATCATCCCCGACTCGAAGAGCGTCATCCGGGTGACGCGCAAGACGCTACTGCCTGGCCGACTCCTGCCTCTTGCGGTCATCGCCTCGGGGCGATGCGTGCCGCCGTCGACGCGGGTCTGGTCCGTCACTGCTGCACTCATGCTGACACCTCGCTGTCCTGCTGGTCGTGGCTCTGCATCAGGTCCATGGAGCGGACCCGGAGGAAGACCTCTTCGAGTGAGGCCGGGTTGCCCTCAGGCGCTCCAGGTCCACGCGTGAGCGAGCGGCCGCATCCAGCAGCCACCGCAGGTTCGCGACGGGGTCAGCTCCACTCACCTGGACCTCCATGCGAGCGCCATGCGGCCGACGGACCTCTCGATGGCTGAACGCGACGCCGCGCGGATGATCCGCCAGCCAGCCCGTCCCAGCAGCGACCGCCACATCAAAGGTCACCCGCGCCGGCTCCGTGGCCAGGACCTCGTCCAACGTGCCGGAGACTGCGACCTTGCCCTGGTGCATAATGGCGACCCGGTCGGCCAGGCTCTCGGCCTCCTCCAGCTGGTGCGTCGTCAGGACGACCGTCGTGCCGTGATCGCGCAGCTGCCGCACCAGAGACCACAGGGTCATGCGCGAGGCGGGATCCAGGCCGGTCGTGGGCTCGTCCAGGATGATCAAGTCCGGGCTTCCCCAGATCGTCACCGCGAGGTCGAGCCGCCGGCGCTCGCCACCGGACAAGGACTGCACCCGGGTGGTGCGCTTGTGGCTCAGGCCCACCCGCTCGATGATCGAGTCGACGTCGTCCACCCGCGAGGACAGCTCTGACCACAGCCGCACGGTCGAACGCACCGTCAGCTCCGGGAAGAAGCCGGCCTCCTGGAGCATGGCCCCGGTGCGGCGGCGGATCAGGGCCTGGTTGGCCCGGGGATCCACCCCCATCACGCTGATTGAGCCGGACACCGGCCTGCGGAAGCCCTGGATGAGCTCCAGGGTCGTGGTCTTGCCGGCGCCATTCGTCCCGAGGAGGGCATAGACCTCGCCGGGCTGCACCTCGAGGCTGACGCCACGCACGGCGTGGTGGTCGCCGTACCGGAAGTGCAGGTCGCGCACCGCGATCATCGGCTGCGTTGGATCCTGGAGTGTTCTCATACCGGCGAGTCTGGTCCGCAGACCCCGAGACCAGTAGGGCTCGCAGACACAGGCTCAGGTGACAGCTGTCACCGCGAACCCATCGGCTCGCAACGACCACGGCACCGCTGACGCCAGCAGCGGCTCTGGGTGCGGGATCGAGATCCAGCCCCGCGGCGTCGGCGCCGTGTCCCGCCGCAGCTGCGCGACGACGTCCTCGGCGCGGCAGGCGCGCAGCCGGGAGACGAGGTCGGCGACGACGGCGTGACCCCCCCCCGGTCCAGCTGGACGCTGAAGCGCTGCGCAAGGCCCCGCGCTGTCAGCCGAAGGACCGATCGGTCACCGGAGAGACATCGCCCCGGGTGAGCACGAAGATGAATCGCCCGATGATCCAGGCGAGAAGAAGTCCGATCAAGGTCATGTTGAACACGCGAGACGTGTCGACAAAGACGAAGACGAGCACACCGAGGGGCACGACGAGCAGCAGCGATGCCACCATCACTGCCGTCTCGCGTCGAAAGGTGGGGGCCGGCTTCACGCTGCTGATGTCCTGCAAGAGATGTCCCATGAGTGTGACTACCTTTCGCTGAAGCGGCTTTGATCCAAGCTATTGACGTCGCCTCTCGACGTCACCTTCAGCATGCCGCGCGCGGCGGCGGTGCAGAAGTCCCAGCTGTCATCACCACAGATGACAGGCGCGTGTCAGAACAATCCGCGTCTCCGCGCGATCTTCACGGCCTCGGTCCGCGTCGTGGCATTCAGCTTGCTCATGGCATTGGACAGGTAGTTGCGCACCGTTCCTGGGGAGAGAAAGAGCTCCTCAGCGATCGTCGCGGTCGGGATCTCCTGATCGACGAGGCGCAAGATGTCGATCTCGCGATCAGTGAGTGGCGTCGCATCCGACCTCATGGCAGATGCCGCTATCCCCGGATCGATCACGGTATGTCCGTCCGCGACCGCTCGGATCCCTCCGATGAGCTGTTTCGCCGTGGTCGACTTCAGCAGGTACCCCGAGGCCCCGGCATCCATGGCTCGTGGGAGGTGCCCGCTACCGGGGAGGGCCGTAAGCAGGATGACCTTGCAGTCCGGAAGAGCTTGCGTCAGCTCGGCGCAGGCCTCGATGCCCGAGGCACCCGGCATGTCGATGTCCAGCAGGGCGATGTCTGGACGGTAGAGACGACCAGCCTTGAGCACCTCGTCCCCATGCTCGACGCGGGCCACGATCTCGTAGCCGGCCTCCGTGGTCAGCAGTGCCTCGAAGGCCTCGCCGACGATCGCGACATCCTCGGCGATGAGGATTCGCAACGGCACCTCCACGATTGACTCCTTCTGTCGTTGCTTCAGGAGGCGGTGTCGTCGGCGAGCTCGCCGACCCGAACGGGGACCCGGGCGCTGACCTGATACCGATCGCCCCCGAGGCGACCGGTCTCCAGCACACCGCCGAGCTCGGTGACAGCACGCCTCCAGCGCCGCTGGCCCGAACCGTCTCGCCCAGACTCCGCCATCTCCTGGACCCCGTCATTGGTGAACCCGAAGAGCGCCTCCTCGCCGTCGGCGCGCACCACCAGGGTGCAGCGCGTCGCCAGAGCATGCTTGAGCATATTCGTGACAGCCTCCCTGAGCATCAGGGCGAACAGCTCCGCGGCAGGCCCAGGTACGTCCTCGCCGGAGGAGGTGAAGTCCACCCCGAGCCGACGACACAAGGTGGTCGCGGCGCGAATCTCGTCAGCCAAGGAGCTCACCATTGGCTCGTGCGCGAGCCGCTTCAAGGTCACCTGACTGCGGTCGAGGAGGTCGCTCAGCTCACCCACCTGACGCTGAAACTCTGGGTGGTCAACGTCTGCCGTCGCCGAACGAATCCGAGATGTCTGCACGTCGGCCTGCATCAGGATGCCACCGAGTGTCTGATTCACCTGCTCGGCTAGCCGGGTCCGCTCGTTGTCCACCTCGGTCAGCGCGAGTTGCTCTTGGACGTCGGCCAGCTCGATGCCCTTCGTTCGGATCCGATCGAAGAGATAGATCACCAAGATGTTTGGCACCAACCCCAAGGCGCTTTGCAGCACCGTGTCCGGCGGGTAGGCCTGCCACCAGATCACGGCGAGAACCGCGATTGCGGAAGTCACGATCGGCAGCCGCCAACGCAGCGGTACGGTCAAGGCCACCTGGGCCAGACCCAGACACATCGTGAAGTGCCACTGGAAGACGTTGCCCAGGGCGAAGATGACGACCCCGACGATCGGCCCCCAACGGCCGAAACGCTCGCGCGTGAGGTCCCACACCAGGAAGGAGGCGGACAGACTCACGAAGATGGCCACCTGACCGGGGCCCCGCGGCAACTGCCCAACCAGACCGACCGTGTTGAGGATGACGACGAGCCACACCATGGCACGGGGCAACTGCCCCGTGCCGGTGATCCGGGCCCAAGCCGACCCTGTGGTCCTCGATGCTCCACTCATCGGGGCACCACACCTCGGGTATGTCGCGTCACCGGGAGAAGAACTCTCAGCGCATACGTGCCACCCTCGAGGACCTGGTGCGACACACGGCCCCCGCAGGCCTCCACCGATCTCGTCAGCCGCGAGTCGGTCGGCCCCAGATCAGAGCGCGCTCGTCCAGTGGGTACCCCGTCGTTGGCCACCGTTACGGAGATCTCATCGCCCTCGGCGTCGATCGTGATCGAGCACCAGGACGCGGTGCTGTGCTTGAGGACGTTGGTCACCGTCTCGCGGACGAGGATGCCGAGGATGGGGTCCATCGACCCGGGGGGGTCGGCGCGCAGGTCAACCCGCGTCGTGATGCCGACCCGCTCGCACAAGGATTCGGCCGCCGCCAGTTCACCCTCCAGGTCCGTCATCGCGGGGCCACTCGCCAGGGCCCTCAACTGGGCCTGCCCACGAGCCAGGATCTCGTGGTTCCGTTCCAGCTCCTCGACGATGGGCCGTCGCGACTCACCGATCAGCCGCAAGGCGGTCTGATTCCGCAACGACGCCGCGACCAGCGTGCGGCCCATGAGGTCGTGCAGATCCCGGGCGATGCGGTCTCGTTCCACGTCGACCCGGCGACGTGCCAGCACCTCCCGGGTCAGGTGAATCTGGTCGAGCCGGATGGCGAGCACGGTCGCGGCCACGATGATGGCGACGTACAGAGCTGATTCCGCCACGTATCCCACGAAGAAGAAGGGGGTCGGCCGCGGCAGTGCCATGGCGAGAACCCCAGCGACCACGAGGCATCCGATGAGCCTCGTCGTGCCCCGGTAGGAGATCACGACGGCAGCCCCTGCAGGGATGAGGCCGAACATCAGAACGCCCGACAGCGAGGGGAGGGCACTGACGGCGACCAGGACAGGCACCACCCACGGCCGCCTCAGGTGCGCACCACCGCGACTGGCCGCGAGCTGCACCCAGGCCAGGAGCACGACACAGGTGAACTCCGATGCCGCGCGACCCCAGACGCGCACCGCGTCGAGTCCGGGGGTCCGCTGGTCGGCCAGCACTGCTCCGCCGACAATGCTGAGCAGCACCAGCCAGGTCAGCGCCAACGTGACCCGCGTCTCCGGTGACTGCAGCCGGAAGACTGTCAGGGGCCCGGGCCTCGCCCCGTGGATGCCCGCCGGCGCCGAAGTCACGCGTCCCGCGCGTCGACGCACGTGGTCCAGATGGACCACCCCGCGGACTGCGGGCCGGCCTCGGAGCCGATCCGCGGCTGATCCTCGATGGTCAGTGCGTGCATCTCGTGAAGCGTCATTGCTCTACTTCCATGGAGGGCGAGGAGTCGGCGCGGCGTCGCGCCCACCGGACACTCCTGATCCTCGCCCATGACGGCACCGGCAGGAACTCTCGGGCGACATTCATCCGGATGACACCTGTCATCAACCCTGGTGGGGCTGTAGTGGCCCGATGTCGTCGAGCAAGGGGATGCCCCGCGTCCCCCAGGCGGCGATCACTCCGGCCGTCCCCGTCGCCAGATCGTCCGAGCAGCGTAGCCGCGCCTCGCCTCCCCGATGACGCTCCACCCCGTGGGCACAGCCAGCCGATGGTGGTTCACGCCCCGGAGGGGCCCGAAGAAGGTCCCCATCCCGGAGGTCGTCACGACCACTCGGGATAGAGGGCGCAGTAGCGATCCTGGTTGGCCTTTCCGGCAGCCGCGCGGAGGCACCACCCATCACCGAGTCGGTTCCACCTCACCGATGTGCACCAAGGCATCCCCCCGGTTGACCAGGGGCGCCTCGGCCCGGCCGATGACGACCCCGGCGCGGTCGGCCTTGACGATCGCCAACCGCTTGCCGAAGGAGTTGAACAGCTCGCCGAGCTTCTCCCCCTCGCTCACCCGCTGCCCCAGCGCGACGTCCATGTGCACGATGCCGGTCCGGCGCGCCCGCACCCAGCCGCTGCGCCAGCACACCTCGCTCGGCGTCCCGACCGGCTCCACGTCGACCTCGTCGGTGTCGATCATCCCCAGGTGCGCCAGCACCCGCAGCACCCCGACCACGCCGGCCTCGATCGCCCACTCGTCGAAGCGCCAGGCCTCGCCGCCCTCGTAGAGCAGCACCCGCGCGCCCCGCTCGCGCGCGGCATACCGCAGCGAGCCGTCGCGCAGCTTGGCGTGATACATCACCGGCGCGCCGAAGGCCTCGGCCAGCGCCCGGGTCTGCCGGTCCTCGAGGTCGCAGCGGATCTGCGGGAGGTTGGTGCGCCGGTCGGCACCCGTGTGCAGGTCGATCCCCACGTCCGAGGGCCCGATGACCTCCTTCATCATGAGGTGCGCGATGCGTCCGGCCAGCGACCCGCGGGCCGAGCCGGGGAAGCTGCGGTTGAGGTCACGCCGGTCCGGCAGGTAGCGGTCCCCGGACATCACGCCGAGGACGTTGACGATCGGAACCGCCAGCACCGTGCCGCGGATCGTCTTCGGGTCCAGCACCGCCATGACCCGGCGCACGACCTCGATGCCCACGACCTCGTCGCCGTGGATCGCGGCGGAGAGCCACACCGTCGGCCCGTCCTCGCGCCCGTGCAGCACGTGCACCGGCAGGCTCACCTCGGCGCCGGTGACGAGCCGGGAGATCGGCATCGACACCTCGCGGCGGCTACCGGAACGGACCTTGACCGTGCCGATGGGGAAGGAGGGCCGCAGCTTGCGCGCCCGCGGTCGGCGCGCCGCAGCCTCGCCCGGTCGCACGTCCGCTGCGGTCGCCGACCCCGTCATCGCCTCGCTCACTGCTTGCCCCAGTTCTTCCGCCGCACCGCCCGCTCGGGCCGGCCCCCGGCATAGCTCAGCGCCGGGTCGACGACGTAGCCCTGCACCAGCGCCTCCCGCCCGATGAGCATCCGGAAGCCCATCTCGTCACGGTCGGTCAGCGTGACCTCGACCGGCACCTCCCGACCGACGAGGACCACCGGCAGGCGCACGACATACCGCTCCTCCTCGTGCCCCGAGGAGGAGCGGACCGAGCGGGAGTCGTGGACCGGCAGCTCCACCTCGACGGCGTCGGAGGCGGTCGCCTGCCACGGGTGGACGGCGAAGCTGACCCAGTCGCGCCCGTCACGGTCGAAGGAGCGCAGGTCGAAGGCGTGGATCGCCGAGGTCTTGGCGCCGGTGTCGATCTTGGCCTTGATCCACGGCACGTCGACCTGCGGGATCTGCACCCACTCGCGCCACCCGACGACCGTCTGCTCCGTGATGGAATGGTTGGACCCTGTCACCCGCGCATCCTCTCAGGACGTCCCCATGAAACTCGCCATCCTCTCCCGGTCCCTGCGCGCCTACTCGACCCAACGGCTGCGCACCGCGGCGCTCGACCGCGGGCACCAGGTCAAGGTCCTGGACACCCTCCGCTTCGGCATCGACCTGGCCGGCGACGAGCCCGACCTGCACTTCCGCGGCAAGCCGCTGTCCAGCTACGACGCGGTCCTGCCCCGGGTCGGCGCGTCGGTGACCTACTTCGGCACCGCGGTCGTGCGGCAGTTCGAGCAGATGGACGTCTACACCCCCAACACGTCCAACGGGATCATGAACAGCCGCGACAAGCTGCGCGCGAGCCAGATCCTGTCCCGCCACGGCATCGGTATGCCCGCGACCGCCTTCGTGCGCAACCGCGCCGAGATCCCGCACGCCATCGAGATGGTCGGCGGTGCCCCGGTCGTGGTCAAGCTGCTCGAGGGCACCCAGGGCATCGGCGTCCCATCCTCGCGCCGACGATGAAGGTCGCCGAGGCCATCATCGAGACCCTGCACGGCACCAACCAGCAGGTGCTCATCCAGCGCTTCGTCAAGGAGTCCAAGGGCAAGGACGTCCGTGCCCTCGTCGTCGGCGACCGGGTCGTCGCGGCGATGCGGCGGGTCGCCCAGGGCGACGAGTTCCGCTCCAACGTGCACCGCGGCGGGCGGGTCGAGCCGGTCGACCTGGACCCGGCATACCAGGAGATCGCGGTGCGCGCGGCGCAGATCATGGGCCTGCGCGTCGCCGGCGTCGACATGCTCGAGGGCAACGACGGCCCGCTGGTGATGGAGGTCAACTCCTCGCCGGGGCTGGAGGGCATCGAGGCCGCGACCAAGCTGGACGTCGCCGGCGCCATCGTCGACTACATCGCCGACCAGTCCGGCTTCCCCGACATCGACGTGCGACAGCGGCTCGCGGTGTCGACCGGGTATGGCGTCGCCGAGATCGCGGTCATGTCCGGCTCGGACATGGTCGGGCAGGCGCTCCAGGACTCCGGCCTGTGGGAGAAGGACATCCAGGTGCTCACCCTGCACCGCGGCACCCGCGTCGTGCCCAACCCCTCGGGCCAGAAGGTGCTCGAGGACGGCGACCGGCTGCTCTGCTTCGGCAAGCACGAGAACATGCGCTCGCTCATCCCCGCCCGCTCACGGCGACCGAGGCGCGTGCGTCAGCTGCCCAAGCAGCCGATCCACGATGACGTGCCCGGCGTCTCCGTGCCCCTCGCCCAGCAGCTGAGCCCTCCCGGGTCGCCCTGAGTGCCCCTGTGCACGGCATCTCAGGCCCTCACAAGTCTGAACACAGTTATTCAGCCGGAGCGCAGGTTATTTCCTACGCTTCGACCGAATAAGCGTGCACAGGTTCAGACCTTCGAGCACGACGTGCCGACCTTGCCCGGGTATGCCCTCAGGCGCCCTTGGCGACCTCGTCGAGCGCCTGGTCGATCGGGGTGTCGCCGCCGACGAACTCGATCATCCGCCCGGTGAGGTCTTCGCGCCCGATGACCGCGGCGATGACGGCCGCGACGTCGGCGCGGGGCACCGAGGCGAGCTCGCTGCCGTCCGAGGGCTGCGGGTCCGATCCCGGCCCGGAGCCGCGCACCTCGATCGAGCCGGTGGGCTCGTCCAGGCTCAACTGGCCCGGCGCGACGATCGTCCAGCCCAGGCCGGAGTCGCGCAGGTGCTGGTCCGCGGCCGACTTGGCCTCGGCGTAGGCGAAGAAGGCGTTGTCCTCGGGCACCCCGTGGTCCCGGCGGGCACCGAGGTAGCTGACCATGAGGTAGCGCCCGACTCCGGCCTGCTCCGCGGCGTCCATGGTGCGGGTGGCGGCGTCGCGGTCGACGGCGTAGGTGCGCTCCGGGTCACCGCCGCCGGCACCGGCCGACCACACGACGACGTCGTGCCCACCGAACAGCTCGGCGAGCTCGTCGGTGCTCATGTCTTGCACGTCGGCGACGACGGGCGTCGCCCCGGTCTGCTCGACCTCGGACGCGTGTTGCGGGTTGCGGATCACCGCACTCACCTCGTGCTCGCCCAGCAGCGGGCTGAGCAGCATTGCGACCTTGCCGTGTCCTCCGATGATGGCTATACGCATACCTGGTCCAACAGCGCACCCCGCCCCGATGTTCCACGGGTATGCCTCAGCCCCGGTCCCGCAGCTCCACGACGACCGACTTGCTGGCCGGCGTCCCGCTCCGCTTCGAGCGCTGCCCGAGCGGCACGAGCACGTTGGTCTCCGGGTAGTAGGCGGCGGCGCAGCCCGGGGCGGTGTCGTAGGACACGATCCGGAACTCCTCGGCGACCCGCTCGCCGTCCTCCCAGTGGCTCACGAGGTCGACGTGCTGCCCGTCCCGCAGGCCCCGCTCATCGAGGTCCGCAGGGTTGACGAAGACGACCCGGCGACCGTTCTCGATGCCGCGGTAGCGGTCGTTGAGCCCGTAGATCGTCGTGTTGAACTGGTCGTGGCTGCGCAGCGTCTGCAGCAGCAGCCGACCCTCCGGGACCTTCGGGTAGACCAGCTCGTTGCAGCTGAGCTGCGCCTTGCCGAGGTCGGTGTCCCCCCATTCCCGCGACCTCGCCACGTGCGGCAGCACGAAGCCTCCCGGGTCGTTGATCTTGTCCTCGTAGTCCTCGAAGCCGGGGATCACGCGGGAGACCGCGTCGCGGATGGTGCGGTAGTCGTCCTCGAAGGCCTGCCAGTCGGTCACCGCGGCGACCCGCTCGATGGAGCGTGCGAGGCGGCAGATGACCGCGACCTCGCTGAGCAGGTAGGGCGAGGCCGGCGGCAGCGGCCCGTGGCTCGCGTGCACCGCCGACATCGAGTCCTCGACGGTCACCCGCTGCGGGCCGCTGGCCTGCTCATCCCGCTCGGACCGAGCGAGCACGGGGAGGATGAGGGCGGTCTCCCCGGTGACGACGTGAGAGCGGTTGAGCTTGGTCGAGACCTGCACCGTCATGTCGCAACGGCGCAGCGCCGCCTCGGTGACGTCGGTGTCCGGCGCGGCCTTGGCGAAGTTGCCGCCCATCCCCATGAAGAAGCTGACCCGGCCCTCACGCATGGCCTCGACCGCAGCCGCGGTGTCGTAGCCGTGCTCCCGCGGGCTCTCGAAGGAGAACTCCGCATCGAGCAGGTCGTGGAAGTCGTCGGGCATCTGCTCCCAGATACCCATCGTCCGGTCGCCCTGCACGTTGCTGTGGCCGCGGACCGGGCACAGCCCTGCACCGTCCCGACCGATGTTGCCCTGCAGCAGCATCACGTTGACGATCTCGGTGAGCATGGGGACCGAGTGCTCGTGCTGGGTCAGCCCCATCGCCCAGCAGACGATGGTGCGGCGGCTGCGGGTCATCCGGTCCGCGAGGTCCTCGATCTGGCGGCGCTCCAGGCCGGTCGCGGTGAGCACCTCGTCCCAGTCGAGGTCGGCCAGGTGCTCGCGGTATGCCTCGAGCCCCTCGGTGTACTCGGCGAGGAATTCGTGGTCCAGCACCGAGCCCGGGTCGGCGGCCTCCCGCTCCAGCAGCAGCGCGCCGAGGGCCTGGAAGAGCGCCATGTCGCCACCGAGCCGGATCTGCAGGAAGTCGTCGGCGAGGTCGGTGCCCGACCCGACGGCCTTGATCGGGTTCTGCGGGTTCTTGAACCGCTGGAGCCCGGCCTCGGGCAGGGGGTTGACCGCGACGATCGCCGCGCCGTTCTCCTTGGCCTTCTCCAGCGCGCTGAGCATGCGCGGGTGGTTGGTGCCCGGGTTCTGCCCCGCGATGATGATGAGCTCGGACTCGTGCAGGTCCTCGAGCAGCACGGTGCCCTTGCCCAGCCCGATGGTGTCGCCGAGGGCCGCGCCGGAGGCCTCGTGGCACATGTTCGAGCAGTCCGGCAGGTTGTTGGTGCCGTAGGCGCGGACCATGAGCTGGTAGACGAAGGCCGCCTCGTTGGAGGTGCGTCCCGAGGTGTAGAAGATCGCCTCGTCCGGGTCGGCGAGCGAGGTCAGCTGGTCGGCGATCACCCGGAACGCTTCGTCCCAGCTGATCGGCTCATACCTGTTGCTGTCGGCCCGCTTGACGACCGGGTGGACCAGCCGTCCCTGCTGGCCCAGCCACCAGTCGCTGCGCGTAGCGAGGTCGTCGAGGTCGTGCTCCTCGAAGAAGTCGGGCCCGATGGTCCGCAGCGTGGCCTCCTCGGCCACCGCCTTGGCGCCGTTCTCGCAGAACTCGGCGGGCGAGCGGTGGTCGGGGTCGGGCCAGGCGCAGCCCGAGCAGTCGAAGCCGTGCTTCTGGTTGAGCCGGGTCAGGGTGCGCACCGTGCGCGTCGCGCCCATCTGCTCGTAGGAGATCTTCAGCGCGTGGTAGACCCCGGGGACGCCGGCGGCCCAGTCCTTGCGCTCGTGGATCTCCAGGTCGTCGTCGGTGAAATCCTTGCGGGGTGCGTCGGTCGCCACGTCCGCCTCCTTCTCGCGTTCGGGTCAGTCGAAGAGCTGGGTCACGCGGGCGATGGTCTCGCCCACGCCGTAGAGCAGACCGGCGCTGAGATGTAGCCCAGCCCCAGGCCTGTGCCGCCGAGCACGCCGTAGCCGAGGTAGACGATCCACAGCTGTCCGGTGGCGATGCCGAGCGCGGAGACGAGGAAGCCGGCGACCCAGAGCGCCGCCGCCACGGCCATCGTCTTGCGCGGGCCGTTGCGCTCGACCCAGGTGCCGAGGATCGCGGCGGAGAGCCCGAGCATGACGATCGAGATCGAGAAGATGACCGACACCGCGGTCGCTGAGGCGCCGAAGCGCTCCTCCAGCGGGATGTTGAAGACGCTGAAGGCATACACCTGGCCGATGGACAGGTGGACGGCGAGCGCGGCCGGCGGCACGAACCAGCGGTTGAAACCCGGACCCGCGACGGTGCGCTCCCGGTCGAGCATGGCGAGCATGAGGCTCCTCGCGTCGTCGAGCTGAGCGGTGGTCTCCCAGCGTCACACACCGTCCTCGGTCCGGCACCTCGAAGGTGGGGCAGGATGCGGGTATGGGCGGACACGACCTCGAGGGGTTCCTGGCCGGCGCGGAGATCGAGGCGGAGGTGCGTCGGCTGCGCCCCGACTACCGCGCGCTGCTCGTCGTCGTCGCGGGCATCGTGCCGGCGCCGGCTGACGAGCACAGCGAGGCGCGGCTCCGGCGTGCCGAGGCCGCGGCGTCCGAGGCGATGGCCGACGCCGACCTGCTGGACCTGCCGCACGTCGCGGCGTGGCGGGAGGCATACCGGGCGTTCGGCGCCAAGCCGCAGCGCACCCGCCCCAGCCTGGAGGCGTTGCTGCGTCGGGTCGAGGGCGGGCTGCCGCGGGTCAACCGCCTCACCGACCTCTACAACGCGGTCTCGGTGCAGCACCAGATCCCGCTCGGCGGCGAGGACCTGGACCGGTATGCCGGTCCGCCCCGGCTGGTGCGCGCGGCCGGGGACGAGCACTTCGAGACCCTGGCCTCCGGTGAGGCCGCCGTCGAGCACCCGCTGCCCGGCGAGGTCGTCTGGCGCGACGACGAGGGGGTGACCTGCCGGCGGTGGAAGTGGCGGCAGACGCGGCGCACCGCGCTGACCGACGACACCACTGCCGCCCTCTTCATCCTCGACGCGCTCGAGCCGGTGAGCGACGACGCCCTGATGGCTGCCGGCGAGGACCTCGTCACCGAGCTCGCGCGCCTGGGACCCGACGTGCGCTCCGCGCAGCGACTGCTGAGGTGATGCTTGTGCGGGACGTGGTGTCACATGCGTCGCCGGGACCACGGATGTGACACACCGTCCTGCACACGGGTGCCGGTCAGCGGTCGGCGAGCGCGAAGATCTCCTCCACCGGGAGGTCCAGGAGCTGCGCGATCCGCAGGGCCAGCGGCAGGCTCGGGTCGAACTTCCCCGTCTCGATGGCGTTGACGGTCTGCCGGGACACCCCCAGCTCCTCGGCCAGGGTCGCCTGGCTCCACCCGCGCTCGGTGCGCAGCGCGCGCAGGATGCTCGTGGTCTCAGCCACGCAGCCGGTCCAGCCGCACGGTGTAGCGCACCCAGAAGGTCGCCAGCATGACCGTCAGGCACAGCAGCGCCCAGAGCCAGGGCAGTTGGCCCGGTGCCACCACCAGGGCGAGGAGAAGCAGGAGCACCAGGATCAGCGAGACCTCGAAGGTGTCGCTGCGAGCGGCCATGGCTGCCTGGTGCTCGATGCTGTCCGGGGAGTCCTCCCGGCGCTCGCGTCTGCGACGGCCCAGGGTGAGGTTGAGCGCGATGCCGAGGGGCCCGGCGACGAGCCAGATGCCGAGCAGCTGCACCCAGAACGCCGGATCGGTGACGAGGTAGAGCAGGGCCATGCCCACGACGGCGCACAGGCCCACGACGGCGCACAGGCCCGCGACGATCCACAGCGCTCGGGTACTCATGTGTCAAGTGTGCTTGACAAGAACGAGAGTGTCAAGCGTGCTTGACCTTGCCAGACCGGACAGCCCTGGTTCGCGCCATCCGGCGACCGGCCCCACTGGTCTCCGTCCGGGGAGGTGCACACCAGGGGTGTCCGGTCGCAGGGAGGGGCCACTCAGCGGGCCTCGACCGACCCGATGTTCCACGACCTCGCGCAGCGCGGGGTCCACGGTGCTCGCCCGGTTGACGACCCGGGAGACGGTCGCGCGGGACACCCCGGCATACCGGGCGACCTGATCCAGTGTCGGTCGTCGCTCCGTCCCCGATCGGCGTGCAGCACTGACGGACCCGTCCTCGGGTCGGCGACTGGTCGCCGGGAGAGCGCTCTAGGAGCTCCTCGGACCCACGTCTGGGAGCCGCGCCTCGCGGTAGCGCCGGGCGACGAGGCGTGCCAACAGGTCGTGGGTGGCCAGCGGCTGGGTCCGGGAAACGCCGGCGGCGTCGGCGACCGCGTGCGCCTTGTCGAGGAAGAAACCCGGGGAGAGCAGGTGGGCGGCCACCGCGACCCGGGTATGCCCGTCCTTCCGCAGCCGGACCAGCTCCTCCTCGGGGCGGGGGCCGGGTCCGCTGAGGAAGGCAGTGCCGGCCGCGCAGCCGAGGTCCTCCGCGACCCGCTGGGCGACCGTCGCGACCTCGCCCCGCGCGTGGTCGTCGCTGCTCCCGGCGCCGAGGACGAGGACGGCGTCGGGCGACTCCCCCGCGGGCAGCGTCTCGCGCACCCGGGCGGCCAGGGCCTGCACGACCTCGTCGGCGGTCCCGAGCGCCGGGGTCGCCGTCGCGCCCGGGACGTCGGCGAGCGCCGCGGGCACGTCGTGGTTGACGTGGTATCCCGAGGCGAGGAAGAAGGGGACGACGACGGGGTCCTCGAGGCCCACGAGGACCTCCGCGAGGGTCGGCCCGCAGACGTCGACGAAGCCGACGACGGGAGGGGCGGGCATACCCAGCACCTCGCCCGCTCGGGCGGCGCAGGCACGCACGACCGCCTGCCCCTCGGGGCTCGCGGTGCCGTGCGCGGCGACGACGAGCGGCCGGCTCACGCGACCGCCCCGGCGCCCTCCGCCCGGGCCGGCCACCCGTGCGCCAGGGTGACGACGTCGCCGACGACGACCACGGCAGGCGAGGCGACGCCGACGCGCTCGGCGCGGTCCGCGATGTCGGCGAGCGTGCCCAGGGTGACCCGCTGCTGCGGGGTCCAGCCGTTCTCGACGATGCCGACCGGGCAGCTCGCGGGACGCCCCGCCCCGACCAACCGGGCGGCGATCTCGCGCAGCCCGGCGACGCCCATGAGCACGACGAGCGTGTGGTCGCCGCCGGTCGGGAGACCGGGCAGCTCCTCGTGGCCGGTCACGACGGTGAAGCCGCGGGCCAGGCCGCGGTGCGTGACGGGGATGCCCGCCGCGGCCGGCACCGAGACCGCGCTGGTGATGCCGGGCACGACCTCCACGGAGAGCCCCATGGCCTCGCAAGCCGCACGCTCCTCGCCGCCGCGGCCCAGCACGTAGGGGTCCCCGCCCTTGAGGCGCACCACGCCCCGGCCCCGGAGCGCCTCCTCGACGAGGATCCGGTTGATCTCGTGCTGCGGCACCGGGTGGTGGTGCGGCGACTTGCCCACGTCGACGACGCGCGTGCTCTCCGGGAGGCGGGCGAGGAGGGCGCGGGGCACGAGCCGGTCGGTGACGACGACATCGGCGGCGGCCAGGAGCGTCGCGGCGCGGCGGGTGAGCAGCTGCTCGTCCCCGGGGCCGGCGCCGACGAGCGCGACCCAGCCGCCGTGCGGGCGGCGGCCCCGCAGGTTGACGACGCCGCTGGTCAGATGCTCCTCGAGCCCGGTGCGCACGGAGGCGGCGCGTGCCGGGTCGCCGCCGGCGTGGACCGCGATGCGCACCTCCCCGGTGGGGGTCGGCACGACGGCCCGGGCCGGGACCTGGGCGCTGCCGGCCGCGGCGTCACCGGCGTTGACGCAGAACGTCTGCGCCGCCTCCGCGTCCGCCGCGACGCGCCGGTCGGTGTCGGGGTCGCCGGTCGCGGTGTGCACGAGGAAGGCGCCGGCGAGGTCAGGGGCACCGGCATACCGGCGCGGGGTCCAGGTGATCTCCCCGCGCTCCGCCCACGCCGAGAGCTCGGGCGCCACCTGCGGCGCGACGACCTCGACCACGGCGCCCTCGGCGAGCAGGTCGCGCACGCGGCGCACGGTCACGGCTCCCCCGCCGATCACGACGACCCGGCGCCCGCCCAGCGACAGGCCGAGCAGGAAGGGACGGGCGACATAGGACCATCATGCACCGTTACCGAAACGGTCACCAAGTCTTGGGTATGCCTGTGGCCGCGCCGTCGGGCGGCGCCTGCCACCCCTCGGCCCGGCGCCCCGGTCGGCAACCCTAGCGCGGGACCCGGGCGAACTGGCGGGATTGCGCGACGAGGCGACCGGCGGAGTCCCACACCTCGCAGTCCTCCTCGAACATCCCGCCCGCCATGGTGCGGGTCGCGTGCCGCACCCGCAGCCAGCCGGGTGCCGGCACCGCGCGGACGTGCGCGGTGAGCTCCATGCTCGGCGCCCACCCCGTCCGGCCGAGGTCGAAGGTCACCGGGGGCAGCGCGTCGACGACGGTGAGCAGCGAGACCGGGTCCGGCTCGCGCCCCTCCTTCAGGCGGAACCACGCCTGCAGCGCGCCGCGACCACTCGGCTCACCCACCGCCCAGCCGGCGTAGGCCGGGTCGAAGAGCATCTCGAACCGGTCCATGAGCGGCGCGAACCGGCGCAGCTCCTCGGGTGCCATCGTGTTCGGCACGCACTCCTCGGGCGGGGGCAGGACGAGCTCGTCGGCGGTCGTAGCGACCTCGTCGGTGAGCCGGCAGAGGTCGCCGTAGGTCGCCAGCGCGGTGATCCGCACCTCCTCGCCCTGGACCAGGTCGGCCGCGACGGTGGTGGTGCTCCGGCCCTCGCGCACGGTGCGGGTCTGCACGGTCGCCGGACCGGCGACCGAGGCCGAGAGGTAGTACGCCGACATCGAGATCGGGTCCGGCTTCGTCGGGTTGGCTGACCGCAGGGCGTTGCCGATGACGGCCAGCAGATAGCCACCGTTGAGGCCGCCACCGACGGCCCACCCGTCGGTGAGGTCGGCGGCATACCCCCTGGGCCACCTCCGAGTCCTTCCAGCGCCCCGGCAACCGCTCCGTCCCGGCGACGCGCCCATCGCCGACGGCTCCAGCGTTCACGTGAACGCTGGAGCCGATCCGGACGGGCGTTTCGGCGGGACGAAACCCGCTACCCCTGCGCCGGCTCCGGGTCGATCGCACGCGAACTCACGATGGCGTCGCGGCGCGCAAGGCGGTGCGAACGCCGGATCTCCGCCTCCCGGAACCGCCGCCGCTCCTCCTCGGTCTGCGGCAGCAGCGGGGGGACCTGGCGCGAGCTGCCCTCCTCGTCGACCGCGACGAAGACGAGGTAGGCGCTCGCGACGTGGATCGGCGGGTCGGTGCGGTCCCACCGGTCGGCCATGAGCCGCACCCCGGCCTCCATCGAGCTCGTCCCCGCCCAGTTGACCTGGGAGTGCAGGTGCAGCACGTCGCCGACCTGGACCGGGGTGACGAAGACCATCTCGTCGATGGCCACGGTGACGGTCGGGCCACCGCTGTGACGTGCGGTGACGACGCCGGCGAGCGAGTCGGCCAGGCGCATGAGGACACCGCCGTGCACCGTCCCGAGGAGGTTGGTGTCGGTGGCACCCATGATCTGCGACAGGGTGAGCCGCGACTCCTCCGGCGCCTTGCCGGCAGGCGTCACGCGGTCCCGCCGAGCGCCTTGATGTGCTCCGGCAGCCGGACGTTGTCGCCATACATGAAGTGGTTCTGCATGTTCTCCGAGAAGCGGCTGGCCTCGGTGGTCAGGCCGACCGCCTCGGCGACCTGGCGCAGGAGCATGGGGGAGGCGCCGCAGCACACGCCGAGGTAGTTGATGCCGAGCGCGTAGGCCTCGGCGGCGAAGGCCCCGACCTCGTAGCGGTTGCAGGACAGCGGGTCCAGGGCGGTCGGGAAGGTGCGGCCGTGCGGCGAGGGCACCATCACGCCGTTGTCGTCGGTGAGGTTGAAGAAGGTGGGCTCGGCGTCGGTGGTCCGGTAGGGGACCGGCAGCGCAGCGACGTGGCAGCTCACGGCCTCCCGGATCTGCCGCAGCCACGGCAACATCGTGGCCGGGCCGCGGAAGCAATTCATGCCCACGACGTCGGCGCCGCCCTGCTCCAGCCGCTGGCACACCTCGACGATCCCGACGTCGTCGCGCATCTGCTCGCCGGCCATCGGCGCGACGGTGAGGACCACGGGGAGCCCGCTGGCCTTCGCGATCTCCAGCGCGGCCTGCGCCTCGCCCGCGTAGTAGAAGGTCTCGCCGACGATGAGGTCGGCGCCCTCCTCGACGGCCCACCCGACCATCTCCTCGAACATCGAGCGCACCTCGCGCTGGGCGTCGGGGTCGCTCGGGTCCCACAGGTTGCTGTTGGAGATGTTGCCGGCCACGAGGTTGCCGGGCAACTCGTCGGCCACGGACCGGGCGATCTGCAGGGCGGCCCGGTTGAGCGGCTCGAGCAGCTCCTCCTTGCCGATGACCCGCATCTTCTCGCGGTGGCCGTTGTAGGTGAACGCCTCGACGATGTCGCTGCCGGCGCGCTGGAAGTCACGGTGCAGCGCCCGCAGCGCGTCGGGGAACTCCAGGGCCACCTCGGGGACGAACTCCCCAGCGGTGAGGTAGCCGCGCCGCTCGAGCTCGAAGAGGAAGCCCTCGGCGCAGATCACCGGGCCCTCGTCGAGGCGCTCGACCAGGCCGGGTGCAGGAGTGGTGGTGGGGTCGTTGGGGGTATGCGTGTCGGTCATCCGTGCTCATCCCTCGCGAGCTCGTCGGGCACCGGGCCCGGGCAGGCCCTGCGGTCACGGCAGGTCTTCGGACTCGCGGGCTCGCCTCGTGCAAGGCACCTACCGGCGTCGCTTCCCAGGCACATCCGCCCAGTGCTTCGTGACGCGCTCGTTCCCACATACCGCTGCGGGGCAGTCCAGGACTCGCACCTGGTTCCCTCTTGCGACGACCCTCCGGAGGGCGTCGAACCGCGACGCGACGATGCTACTCCAGCGCCTGTCGTCGTCAGGTGCCGCCAGGGCCCTCGGTCCGGGCGTCGAGGACACCTGCCACCCCAGCCGCAAGGACCTGCTCGTCCGCCGTCATGAACGTCGCCCCCAGGGACTGGGCCTGGGCCAGCAGCAGGGCGGTCGAAGGGGTCACGGTGCCGGAGCGGGCTCGATCGGACCCCCAGGACCCACCGCTCCATCTCGGCGCGGTAGAGCGCGACGTCCTCGCCCGGCCGGACGAAGCCGAGGATCTCCACCAGGGTCCGTTCGGCCAGTAGCCGGTCCAGCTCGCCCGGGTCGTAGGCGCTCCCGAGCCGGCTCCACAGCACAAGGTGCTGGGCCGGGGCGACCGCCTTGACCGGGTCGATCTGCAGCAGGGTGAGCTCGCGCACGGTCTCCACGACGTCGCCGGGCCGCTGCGCCGTCAGCAGCTGGGCGCGGACGGCCACCGGCCGGGCGTCGCGCTTCAAGAGGTGGTGCACCACGGTCACCACGTCCCCCGCGGTGCCCGGGCGACCGCGGGCGAGGCACCGGGGAGACGTGCCAGGATCGAGCCATGCACCTTCTCGAGCACGACGTCTGGGTGATGGACCAGGTCACCGGTTTCCTCGGCAACGACTTCGTCATCCACGCCGCGGACGGTCAGGAGATCGGACGGATCCGCACCGGCGGGAGCGCGCTCGGGCGGATGCTCATGGGCAGCCGCGAGCTGACCGTGATCGACCGTGACGAGACCCCGCTGCTGCGGCTGCAGGACAGCATGACCCTCGGGCGCGAGCGCATGGTGATGACCGACGGCACCGGTGGGCCGCTGGCGCAGCTGGTCAAGCGGTTCTCGCTGTTCAAGACCCGGTTCACGGTGGACTTCGACGGGCAGCCGCTCGACCTGACCGGCAGCGTCTGGGGCTTCGACTTCACCATGTCCGGCCCGCGCGGCCAGATGGCGACGGTCGCCCGCAGCTGGTCCGGCGTCACCCGGGCGCTGCTCGGCCGCAGCAGGTATGTCGTGCACCTCACGCCCGAGCTGGCGGCCAGGGAGCGCCTCGTCGTGCTGGGCACGGTCATCGCCCTTGACCTGGTCCGGGCCAAGCAGCACCGCTCCTCCGCCGGGTAGGCCGCGCGCGAGGACCTTCACCGCGGTGGCTGCGCCCGCGCCCACCCGACCCCCATCCACACCATCTCCTCCAGCAGGTGGTCGTCCGCCCCGACGTCCTCGCTGCGCACCCACTCCCGCATCGGACGGCCGCGCATCTCCATGGGGGCGATGCCCTCGCGGGCGCACAGCTCGCGCGCCATCGCCTCCTCGATGTGGATCATCACCCCCTGGTCCCCCGTGGCCGCGACCGCCATGCGCCCGTCGACGAGGAAGGCCAGGCCGCCGAACATCGCCTTCTCGGTAACCCCCGGCTCCCCCGCGAGCAGGTCGCGGATGCGCTGCGCCAGCGCCTCGTCATAGGCCACCTCAGGTCCACTCCGCGGGCGGCGCCCAGTCCGGCGGCGGGTCCTCACCCACCCGGCCGTCGACCGCCTCGCGCAGCAGGTCGGCGTGGCCGGTGTGCCGGGCATACTCCTCGAGGATGTCGAAGAACATCCGGCGCAGGCTCATGTCGACGCCCCACTGCTTGCCCCACTCGATGATGTGGTCCAGGCCGTGCTCCTCGATGTATGCCCGCTGCCGGGCCCGCGTCGCGGCCACGGCCTCGACATACCCCGAGTAGAGCTGCTCGGGGCTGTCGTCCGCGGCGCTGGTGAAGTCCCAGTCGGGCTGGGCCTCCCAGTCGACGTCGGTCCACGGGCTGCCGGGCGAGGAGCCGTCCATCCGCCAGGTCCCGGCCGTCACCTCGACGCCGGTGAGGTGCTTGAGCAGCCCACCGAGGGTGAGGGAGGTGGCTCCCACGCGGGCGCGCAGCCCTTCGGCGTCGAGGCCCTCGGCCTTCCACCAGAACGTCATGCGCTGCCGGTCCAGCGCGCCGAGGAGGTGGCCGATCTCGTCGCCCGCGACCGGGGGCTCCCAGGGAGGTGCATCGCTCATGACAGGACAGTAGTGCCCGCGGCGGACAGGCGGTGTCCGCCGCGGGCACCCCGCGGTGTCAGGGCAGGGTCAGGCGACCATGCCGTGCGGGTCGATGACGTACTTCGTCGCCGCGCCCTGGTCGAACTCGGCGTAGCCGCGCGGCGCGTCGTCCAGGCTGATCGTCTGGGCGTTGACGGCCTTCGCGATCTGCGCGCGGTCGTGCAGGATCATGTTCATCAGCTGCCGGTTGTAGCGCTTGACCGGGCACTGGCCGGTCGTGAAGTGCTGCGACTTGGCCCACCCGAGCCCCAGCCGGACCCCGAGGGTGCCCTGCTTGGCGGCGTCGTCCACGGCGCCCGGATCCCCGGTGACGTAGAGGCCCGGTATGCCGATCCCGCCGGCCGCGCGCGTCACCGCCATCGCGTCGTTGAGCACCGTGGCCGGGGCCTCCTCGGCGCCCTCGCCGTGGCCCCGGGCCTCGAAGCCGACCGCGTCGACCGCGGCGTCGACCTCACGTTCGCCGACCGCCGCCTCGATCTTGTCGACCAGCTCGCCGCCGGTGCTCAGGTCGATCCCGACGCAGCCGAAGCTCTCGGCCTGCGCGATCCGGTCGGTGTTCATGTCGCCCACCATGACGACGGCCGCACCGAGCAGCTGGGCGGCGTGCGCGGCGGCGAGGCCCACCGGACCGGCGCCCGCGACATACACCGTCGAGCCCGTCGTCACGCCGGCCGTATAGGCGCCGTGGTAACCGGTCGGGAAGATGTCGGACAGCATCGTGAGGTCGAGGATCTTCTCCAGCGCCTGCTCCCGGTCGGGGAACTTCAGCAGGTTGAAGTCGGCGTAGGGGATCATGACGTACTCCGCCTGCCCGCCGACCCAGCCGCCCATGTCGACGTAGCCGTAGGCGGCGCCGGCACGGGCGGGGTTGACGTTGAGGCAGACACCGGTATGCCCCTCGTGGCACATCCGGCAGCGGCCGCAGGCGATGTTGAACGGCACCGAGCAGATGTCGCCCTCGTCGACGAAGAGCACGTCGTCGCCCTTCTCCACCACCTCGCCGGTGATCTCGTGACCGAGGCTCTGCCCCTTCGGGGCGGTCGTCCGACCACGCACCATGTGCTGGTCCGAGCCGCAGATGTTGGTGGTGACCAGCTTGAGGATCGCCGCGTGCGGGGCGGCCTTCGCGATCCCGAAGTGGTCGGCGACCTCCGCGGGGATCTCGAGCTTGGGGTAGTCGACCGTCTCCACGGCCACCTCCCCCGGCCCGGTGTAGACGACGACGCGATTTCCCTGTGCCATGACGCTCGACTCCTGTGTCGGGGGGTGGGAAATCCAGCGTGAACCAGTGCCCGGCTCCCCGCAACCGCTCAGCCTCCTCTGGCAGGCTCGGCGGGTGCTCGTCGACCTGTGGGACCGTGCGACCACCACGCAGCCGCCGCTGTCGTGGCAGGTCAGCCTGCTCCTGGGAGTGCTCGCGCTCCTGCTCACGTGGAGCCCGGTGGGTTATCGCCTGGTGAGACACCTGGTCACCCTCATCCACGAGGCGGGGCACGCCCTGGTCGCCGCGCTCGTGGGCCGGCGGCTGACCGGCATCCAGCTGCACTCGGACACCTCCGGGGTCACCGTCTCGCGCGGGCGGCCCCGCGGCCCGGGGATGGTGGCGACGGTGCTCGCCGGCTACCCCGCACCGGCGCTCGTCGGCCTCGGTGGGGCGCTGTTGCTCGGGCAGGGGTATGCCGCCGGCCTGCTGTGGGCATTAGTCCTCACCTGCGCGCTCATGCTCGTGCTCATCCGCAACCTCTACGGGCTGTGGGTGGTCGCCGCGACCGGGGCCAGCGTCGCGCTGCTGTCGTGGTCGGCGACGGGCACGGTGCTGTCCGCGGCGGCATACCTCGTCGTGTGGTCGGTCCTGCTCGCCGCGCCACGGGCCGTGGTCGAGGTGCAGCGGCAGCGGCGCCGGGGGGCGCGCGGGAGCGACGTCGACCAGCTCGCGCGGCTGACCGGGGTGCCCGGGGCGGTGTGGTTCGGGCTGTTCTGGCTGGTGTGTGTCGCCGCGCTCGTGCTCGGTGCGCGCGAGCTCGTGCCCCTGGGCTGAGGCCGGGCGATCAGGGCTTGCGGTAGCCGAGCTCGCGGAAGTCGCCGCGGTAGAAGCGCCGGATCATCCGGCGGGTGCCCCTCGTGATCTCGACGTCGGCCGAGCGGCGCGGACCTGAGCTGCTGTCCTTGAACTGCTCCGGGCCGCCCTCCAGGCCGAGGTCGTGCTCCCGGCTCAGCCGCCTCATCGCGGCGCTGAGACCGTCCTCGAGACGCACCACGGTCGTGCCGGGGACGAGGAACTCGTGCTGCGGCCGGACGTGGTTGTCGAAGAGGTAAGGGTTCTTCGCGTAGCGCTTCTGCACCCGCTCGAACCACTGCTGCACCGCGCGACCGCCCAGGTCGACCTCGTCCTTCTTGCGGTGCCGCCAGACATACTCCGAGCGGAAGCGGGCCACCGGGTCGCGGACGACGGCGAAGACGAGGTCGAAGCGCTCGACCCGGAAGAGCTGCTGCAGCGGCTCCCCGTGGAGGTGCTGCGGGCCGCACCACATCAGGGCGTTGCGGGTGCCGGGGCCGTACTTCGCGTCGAAGAACGACTGCTGCCAGCCGTTGGCGCGGAAGAGGTGCTCGACCGAGGTGCCGCCCGTCTTCGGGACGTGGACGAACAGCACGGACCGGCCGTCCTTGCGGTAGACGGGCACGCGGGTCTCCTCACGGTCGGCGTCGGGCAGCAGGGCTCAGGCTACGACGATCTCCAGCGCGGAACCCTGCACGTTCTCCACGAAGAGCGCCGTATGCCCCGGGCTGCCCGCGTGCGGGTAGGCGTCCGCGATCAGCTCGGACCAGCCGTTCTCAGCAGCCCCGGCGCGCAGGGCGTCCAGCGTCGGGCGGTCCTCGACCTCGGCGAGGTCGTGGGTCCAGAGCTCAATGTGGTGGACCGGGTTGCTCACGCGGGTGCCTGGCAGCCGGCCGTGCTGATCCTCGTCCGAGCCGTGCCAGGAGCATGCCACCGACGAGGCGAGGTCAGTCGGAGGGCATGACGACCCAGAGCACGAGGTAGGCCAGGACCTGCGGGCCGGGGAGCAGGCAGGACAGCACGAACAGGACCCGGACGAGCGTCGGGCTCATGCCGAAGCGGCGGCCGAGGCCGGCGCAGACGCCGGCGATGACACGGTCGTGACGGGGACGGGCGAGGGCGGGTGCAGAAGCCATGACCACCACGCTAGGCGCGCCGCAGGGTGGCGGCCATCGGGGTCGCCACCGGACCGCGGTGGGGTTGTCCCCCGTCCCGGCGTGCTTCCGGGCACCCCGCGGCCGGACCGACGTCGGCCTAGCCTGACCTCCATCGGGACGTTCGCCGATGGGGGTCGTGCTATCCCGTGGTCACTCCCGGGTGGGGGGTATGCCCGGCCGCCGCCCTCGGCACCCGGGCGAGCCGGGCGACCTCGTCGGTCGGCACCTCCTGGGCCTCGTTGGGGTGGCGCTGCGGCACCTCGTCGGCCACCCGGTAGACGCCGTCGGTCCGGGTGAACCACCGGTAGTCGACGAGCTCACGACGCAGCGAGGCGACGTCGTCGTGCGCGGTGGCGAGGATCGCGTTGACCTCGCGCTCGGCATACTCGCGGCCCCGCTCGAAGCGGGTGAGCAGCTCCATGAGCACGGCGGCCCGAGGGCGCCGCCGGGTCGGGATCGGCAGCCGCTCGCCGTCGAAGAAGGAGCGCACGGCCCGGTCCGCGGCGAGGTCGGTCTCCACCACGAGGGCGCGGGGCGGCGGGGCTGAGAGCAGCGCCGCGCGGGCGGTCGTGTAGTTCTCGCCGGTGCGGGCCATCCGCTCACGCACCCGGGCCTTGAGGTCGGCATCGGTCGTCATGTCACTCGCTCCCGGATCGTCACCCCAGCCGCGGCCGATCCTGCTGCGGGTTCCAGACAGGTATGCCGTCTCTCGCCTGCGAGGATCCGCTCCCCTTCGCCCCGGTGACCGGCCGGCTGGGGGCGGGTCGGGCTCGGCGGTGCAGCGCCGCCGTGGGTCCGAGCATACCGACCGATGCCGGCACGGCCCGGCCTGCCGTGGGCACCGCCCTGCGCCGTCAGCTGGTCGGCTCTGCCGGGTGTGCCTCCAGCACCTCCCGCGCGACCTCGCGCATGAGCGCCACCGCCTCCGGGGGCTCGACCACCTGCACCCACGAGCCGAAGCCGGCCATCATCCCGACCAGGCCGCGCAGCGAGCCGACCGGAGCCCGCAGCAGCACATGGCCGGGTCCGTCGTCGGTCCGCTCGACGGGTCCGCGGAGCACCATCGCGAGCTGCCGCCGCGCGAGGTAGGCCTGGTCGGCCCGCACCCGCAGCGTCACCGGCATGCTCGGGCGCTGCTGCCAGGTGTCGCGCAGCTCGTGCCAGGTCGCCAGCAGGTCCAGCCCTGCCGGTCGGCGGGCCTGCGCGTCCAGCACCTCCAGCCGCTCGAAACGGTCCACCCGGTAGGTATGCGGGCGCCCGCGGTGGGCGGCGACGAGGTACCAGCTCTGCCCGGCGAGGACCAGGCCCCAGGGGTCCAGCGTGCGTCGCCCGCTCCAGCCCGAGGACGCCGCACGGTAGACCGCCCTGATCCGACGGTCCGCCTCGACCGCCGCCATGAGCTCGCGCAGCCGCGCCGGCTGGTGCCGGCTGCCCGACCACCCGCCCGGGTCGACCACGACGCGCTCCAGGGCGTGGCCGATGTCGCCCGTACGGCGCTGGGGCAGACCCGTCGCCAGCTTGCGGAGCGCGGCCGCGTAGTCCTGCCCCATCCCGAGCGCGTCCGCCACCCCCGCGCCGCCGGCGACGAAGAGGGCGCGCGACTCGGCGTCGGTCAGCTCCTCGACGTCGGGCCGGTAGCCGGGCAGCAGGGTGTAGCCGCCGCCCCGCCCGCGCTCGGCATACACCGGGACGCCGGCGAGCGAGAGGGCCTCGACGTCGCGCATGACGGTGCGGCGACTCACCTCCAGGCGACGCGCCAGCTCGGTCGCGCTGAGCCTCCCGTGGGCGCGCAGCAGCCCCACGAGCTGGAGCAGGCGTTCGGTGCGCACGGGTCGAGAATGGCACGGAACGGTGACACCAGGTGTCAGGTATACCGGTCGAGACTCGGTGCATCGGGGGACCTCCCGACACCGAGACGAAGGAGACGACCATGACCCAGCAGCCCGACCTGCGCCCCGTCCTGGCACGCACCCAGGAATGGGTGGCGGACCTCGTGGACGGCGTGCGCGCCGATCAGATGCAGACCCGGACGCCGTGCGCGCAGTGGAACGTCGCAGAGCTCGTCGAGCACCTCTTCGCCGTCGAGCACCGCGTCGCGGTCCTGCCCGAGAAGGGCACCGTCGACGACGAGCCGGTCGCCATCCCGCTACCGAACGACGTCTCCGCGGGGTTCCGCGACGCCGTTCGCCGGGCCCAGGACGCGTGGGCCGACGACGCGGTGATGGACGCCGAGCTCTCGCCGCCGTGGGGCACCATGCCGGGGCGCGCGGTGCTGGGCGGCTACGTGCAGGAGCACCTCGTGCACGGGTGGGATCTCGCGTCGGCCACCGGCCAGGACGGCGAGGCGCTGGCCGAGGTGTCCG
Organism: Serinicoccus marinus DSM 15273; assembly: GCF_008386315.1. NCBI lineage: Bacteria > Bacillati > Actinomycetota > Actinomycetes > Micrococcales > Ornithinimicrobiaceae > Serinicoccus > Serinicoccus marinus. The sequence goes on from NZ_CP043808.1 coordinate 3,299,575, forward strand.
AGCAGGTGCTGCCGATGATCAAGGCGTTCCTGCCCGCGGAGACGCGGTCCGAGGACTGGATCCCCTTCGACGCGCCGGTCGAGCCGGCCTCCGACGCCGGCCCCACCGAGCGGCTCGCCAACTGGCTCGGGCGCACGACCCGCTGAGAGAGGCGGGCTGGCAGTGGCGCTACGGGGTCAGCCCGGACAGAACCGCTCTGCAGACCTCGTCCGGTGCGTCCAGCCAGGGATAGTGGGCGGCGCCCTGGATCTCCACGACCCGACCTCTCGGGAACAGCGTCGCCAGCTCGTCGGCCTGGCGCGGGGTGGGCCCGACGTCGAGGCGTCCGGTCATGACGGTGACGTCCCCGGGAAAGGCCGTCGCTGCCGCGCGGAGTCGGCCGGGGTCGGGCCGGGGGGCGGCGTAGTAGGCGGCTAACCGCTCGCCCTGGTCGACCGAGCCGGTGCCCGCCAGGGCGGCCACCTGGTCGTCCCACCGACCGAAGGTCAGCCGCAGCTCCTCGGGGTAGGTCGCGCCCTCGAGCCAGCGGACCTTCCGCGACTCCTCGAAGCCGGGCTCCGCGCGTCGGGCGCGCACGATCCGGGCGGCACCGTCGACGTCGTCAGCAATCCCCATGGCCCGGACCGCGGGGCTCATCAGGACGAGACGCGCGACGCGATCGGGGTGCGCCGCGAGGTAGGCGAGTGCGAGCACGGCGCCGGCTGAGTGCGCGAGCACGTCGATGCGGGAGAGCCCGAGGTCGTTTCGCACTGCCTCGACGACGGGGACCAGGTCCTCCACCCTGGTGCGCGGAAGGACGGGAACAACCATCCGGCGTGAGGCCGCCAGACCGCCGAGGTCTCCCAGGTAGTGCCCATCCCGCACGGGCCCGCCAGGCAGCACCACGAGTGGATCACCGTCGCCGACGACGCGGTAGGGCGCGTCCTCGACACCCCTGAGATCGTCCGGGGTGAGGATCAAGGTCAGCGCACGCACGCGCCCGGCGAGGTCGACCGGCCCGGGCGCGCAGGCGGCATACCTCCGTGCCTCGGCGAGCAGGCCGAGCCTGGCCAGGCTCTCTCCCGGACTGAACCCCTCGAAGTGTGCCGCGAGAAGGTGGTCGCCCTCGCCGGTCAACCAGAGGTCGCCGCAGCCGCCCTCGTTGCCGGAGACGTCCGTGATCTGCGGGATGTGGGGGAGGGCGTCGGCGAGCAGGTCGTGGGCACAGCAGAAGCCGACGTCCGACGGACCGCCCCCGTCCGCGCCGACGTCCCCTTGCGCCCAGGACCCACCGAAGGGCGCCAGCAGCCCGCCGATGGTCCTGAGGAGGTCGTCCCACGTCATCAGGCCACCCTGGCAGATCGTGGAACGGCACGCCTCAGGGTTTTGCCTGTCGGGGACCGGTGTAGATCCCACGCAGCCGGAAGCGCATCCCGGGCTCCGCGAGCTCCTCGATCGCGTGCGCGGTCCAGCCGGCGGTGCGGGCGCAGGCGAAGATGACGGCGCCCGCGTCGCGTGGCAGGCCGTGCTCCAGGGTGAGCAGCGCGAGTGCGATGTCGACGGTGAGGACCCAGCCACGTCGCTCGAGCAGCTCGCCCTCCAGCAGCTCCAGCGAAGCGCGCACCTCGAGAGCAGCACCGGGCAGGATCCGCTCCAGCAGCAGCTGGGCCCGCGGGTCCTGCTCGGTGTAGACGACGTGGCCGAAGCCGGGCGGCGGCCCGCCGGTGAGCGCGGCGTCGAGGGCGGAGCGCGGGTCCTGCAGCGCCGGCCGCAGCCAGTCGACAGCGCGCATCGACGCGCCGCCGTGCAGCGGGCTGTCGGCGGCGGCGAGCCCCGCGAGCAGCGCCGAGTAGGCGTCGCTCCCGGCCGACACGGCGACCCGCACGGCCGTCGTCGACACCGCCAGGTCGTGGTCGGCCAGCAGCACCAGCGCCACGTCGACCAAGTCACTCGGCAGGTCGAGGTATGCCCGCAGCGCCTCCGCGAGCGCACCCGCCCCCGGTGACCCCGTGGACGGGTCCGACCCGCACGCAGCGCTCGGCCCAGAGCTGGCCCGCGCCGGACCGGCGCCGGATGACGCGGGCGAGCCGGCCATCGCTGCCGCAGCCCGGGCCCCGGCCGCCGCGAACCCCTCGGCGCTGCGGTCGTGCCGGCCCAGGTCGTCCTGCGCCGCGAGGAGCACGGCGTGCTTCATGCGGTCGAGCGACGGCGTCCCCGCAGGCAGCGCCGCGAGCACCCCTGACCGGATACCCCTCCCGTCCGGTCCCTCACCCGACCGGACACCCCTTCCGTCCGACGCCCGGGAGGCGTCGGCGAGCGGCACGCCGGTGAGCAGGTCGCGCACCTCCTCGAAGGTCCGCGACCCTGCCAGGTCGCGCACGTCGTGACCCCGGTAGGCGAGCGACCCCGGCCCGACCTGCGTGATCCGGGTTCGCACGTCATCGCTGGTGGCGCGCCCCCCGCCGCGGCTCCCCCGGTGCCCCGAGCGCCCAGGACGGCCCGCGAGCGCGCTCACCTCCTCGACGTCGAAGAGGCTGCCCACCCCTGGTTCGCGCCGCACCGGCGTCAGCACGCCACGGCTGACGTAGGCATACACCGTCTGCACCTTGACCCCGAGGTAGTCGGCCGCCTGCGCCGTGGACAGCAGCGCGACCGGCCCGCTCACATTGATCCGATCAACGTTGACACCCGATCAACCTAGCGGCAGTCTCCCCTCATGACCAGCACCGTGCAGCACGCCCCGCCCGGCCTCAAGGGCCTCGTCGTCGCCCGCACCCGCACCGGGGGTGTCGAGGGGCAGGAGGGCTTCTACCACTTCCGGGAGTACTCCGCGCTCGACCTGTCCCGGCACCGGTCCTTCGAGGACGTCGTCCACCTCATGATCGAGGGGCACCTGCCCGACGCGGCGGAGTCACGCGCCTTCGCCGACGAGCTCGCCGCCGCCTCGATGCTCCCCCACGAGCTGCTCGAGCAGTTGCTGGCCATCGCCCGCTCGGGCCCGGACCGTGCGTCGCTCGCCCGGCTGCGCACGGCGGTGTCGCTGCTCGGCTCGGTGGAGGACTTCCCCGCCACCTACGGCGCCACCCACGAGAAGGTTCGGGCCGGCGTGCTCCGGCTCGTCGGCGTGGTCCCGGTGCTCCAGGCGGCGCTCTTCCGGCTGCGCGCGGGTATGCCACCGCTCGAGCCCCGCCCGGAGCTCGGCGCCGCCGGCAGCTGGCTGTGGATGCTCACCGGGCAGGAGCCGGCACCCGAGCACGCGGAGGCGGTCACGGCATACCTCATCAGCACGGTCGACCACGGCTTCAGCGCCTCGACCTTCACCGCCCGCGTGGTGACGTCGGCAGGTGCGGACGTCGCGTCCGCGGTGTGCGCCGCCCTCGGCACCTTCTCCGGACCGCTGCACGGCGGAGCACCCGACCGGGCGCTCGACGCCCTCGACGAGATCGGCACGCCGGACCGGGCGCGCGACTGGGTCCGTGAGCGGGTCTCGAAGGGCGAGCGGATCATGGGTTTCGGGCACGCGGTCTACCGCACGACCGACCCGCGTGCCGTGCTCATGCGGGAGCACGCGCAGCGCCTCGGTGGGCCGCTCGCCGAGCTGGCCGTGGCGGTCGAGCGGGAGGTCGTCGGCGCCCTCGCCGAGCTCAAGCCGGGCCACGAGCTGCACACCAACGTGGAGTACTACGCGGGCGTGGTCATGGAGCAGTGCGGCATCCCGCGGGCGATGTTCACCCCGACCTTCGCGGTGGCGCGCGTCGTCGGGTGGGGCGCGCACATCCTCGAACAGACCGAGGACCCGCGGATCATCCGGCCGTCCGCGGAGTATGCCGGGCCACCCGCCCCGGCGCCGCTGCCCTGAGCCCTGGTCTGCTGCGGTGACCCCCGACCCCACGCAGCACACCCTGACCACCGCGGGCCTGCGGCTGTCGACCCTCTCGACCGGCGACTCGGTGACGTCCTGCGAGGTCGAGGACGCCGACGGCGGGTGGAGCGAGGTGGTCCTGGGCCACCGCGACCTGCGCTCCTACGCCCGCGGGGGCTACCTCGGTGCCACCATCGGCCGGGTGGGCAACCGCATCGCCAGCGGCTCCTTCGAGCTGGACGGCACGGCATACGACCTCACGGTCAACGACCGCGGCAACACGCTGCACGGCGGCGCGGCGGGTTTCGACCTGCAGGAGTGGCTCGTCGAGGAGGGTCCGGCCCACGTCACGTGGGGGCTCGTCTCGCCCGACGGCGACCAGGGCTTCCCGGGCGAGGTCGAGGTCGAGGTGAGGTATGCCCTCGCCCCGGAGACCTTCACCTCGTGCACGCTGTGGCGGCTGAGCACCTCCTGACCGCCGTGACCGCCATCCGGCGCCGCCGCGGTGGGAGACTGGGGCGATGAGCCAGCCCGCCACCCGCCGACCCGACCTGCCCGCCTGGGCGCGGCGCGTCATGCCGGTCCTCGTGCTCGTGGCGCTGATGTGGGTCAGCGAGATCGTCGACCTCGTGCTGCCGCTGCGGCTCGACCAGTTCGGCATCCGGCCGCGCGACCCCGGGCATCTTGCGGGCATCGTGCTCAGCCCGTTCCTGCACCTCGGCTTCGGGCACCTGCTCGCCAACACGGTCACCTTGCTCGTGCTCGGCTCGCTGCTCGCCCTGACGACGCGCCACCTGTGGCTCGTGACCGGCGGCGTGGTGCTGCTCGGCGGGCTCGGGGTCTGGCTGCTCGGCGGGCCGGGGACGGTGCACATCGGGGCCAGCGGCGTGGTCTACGGGTATGCCGCCTTCCTCGCGGTCTACGGCTTCGTCGCCCGCCGGGTGTGGCAGGCGGTGCTCGGGCTGCTCGTGGTCGTGGTCTACGGCTCGATGCTGTGGGGCGTGCTGCCGGTGCGCGAGGGCGTCTCCTGGCAGGCGCACCTCTTCGGCGCTGCTGCGGGGGTGGCGCTGGCGGTCTGGCTGGGCCGCCGGGACCGCTCGCGCGTGCCGCTGGCCCCTCGGTGAGCTGAGACCACGCCCACCGACCGCGGGGTCATCGCCCACCGACCGTAGAAGTCTCGCCGGGGCAGGCATTCCACCGTCGGCGGGCGGCCGCAGCGAGTGTGGTGACCGTAAGAGTCTCGCCGGGGCAGGCATTCCACGGTCAGCGCGTCAGACGAGCACGAGCAGCGCCACCACGACGAGGAGGATGAGGACGTCGACCATGACGCACCGGAGGAATGTCGCGCAGCCTCGCGCGTTGACCTGGGTATGAAGCGCATCGGCTTTCTCTCCTTCGGCCACTGGACCCCGCACCCGCAGTCCGCGACGCGGTCGGCCTCCGACGTCCTGCTGCAGTCGATCGACCTCGCCGTCGCCGCGGAGGAGCTCGGCGCGGACGGCGCCTACTACCGGGTGCACCACTTCGCCCGGCAGCTCGCCTCGCCGTTCCCGCTGCTGGCGGCGGTCGGCGCGCGGACGGAGCGGATCGAGATCGGCACCGGGGTCATCGACATGCGCTACGAGAACCCGCTCTACATGACCGAGGACGCCGGCGCGGCCGACCTCATCTCCGGCGGCCGGCTGCAGCTCGGCATCAGCCGCGGCAGCCCCGAGCAGGTCGTCGAGGGCTACCGGCACTTCGGCCACGAGCCGCGCGAGGGTGAGACCGATGCGGACATGGCGCGGCGGCATACCGCACGGTTCCTGGACGCGCTCTCCGGCGAGGGCTTCGCCGAGCCGAACCCGCGCCCGATGTTCCCCAACCCGCCCGGGATGCTGCGGCTGGAGCCGCACTCCGAGGGCCTGCGCGAGCGCATCTGGTGGGGCGCCGGCACCCGCGGGACCGCCGAGTGGGCCGCCGAGCAGGGGATGAACCTCATGTCGTCCACGCTGCTCACCGAGGACACTGGCGTCCCCTTCCACCAGCTGCAGGCCGAGCAGATCCAGCGCTACCGCGACGCCTGGACCGCGGCCGGGCACACCCGCGAGCCGCGGGTGTCGGTCAGCCGCAGCGTCTTTCCGCTGCGCACCGACCAGGACCACGCCTACTTCGGGCTGGAGCGGCGCAGCACCGACCAGGTCGGCATCATCGATGGTGCACGGGCCACCTTCGGCAAGACGTATGCCGCCGAGCCCGAGGATCTCGCGCGGCAGCTCGCGGCCGACGAGGCGGTCGCCGCGGCGGACACGCTGCTGCTGACGGTCCCCAACCAGCTCGGCGTCGACTACTGCGCGCACGTCATCGAGGGCGTGCTGGAGGTGGCGGCCGAGCTCGGCTGGCGCTGAGCCGTCGGCCGGGGAGTGCGGTCGGTCTTGCCTGACCTACATCGGGCTGTAGGGCGATGAAGGTTGCACGAGACCGACCAAACTCCGGCCGAGGACGGGGGGAGCCCGTGATCGTGCTCGGGTCAGTCGTCGACCCGGACGCCGCGACCGCGGTGGGTCAGCGCGACCCAGGTGGCGGCGCCCAGGCAGGTGAGCGCGCCGAGGAGCGCCGACCAGGCCGGGGTCGTGAGCCCGGCGACCAGGCCGGCGCGGGCGTTGCCGATGTCCGGGCCCGCGACCCCGATGACGTGCTCCACCGAGGACACCCGGCCCAGGTGGCTGTCCGGCGTCGCGAGCTGGACCATCGCCGCCCGTGAGGTGACCGAGACGGTGTCCGCCGCCCCGGCCACGACGAGCGAGCCGAGCGCCGCCCACGCCAGCCCGGTGAGCGCGGCCAGGCCGAAGCCGAGCAGAGCCAGCCCCCATACCCCGACGGCCAGCAGCTGCACGACGCCGAGGCGACGCCGCCGCGTGACCAGCCCGGACATCAGGCCCGCGCTCACCCCGCCGATGGCGATGCAGGTGAGGAACAGGCCGAGGGTGCGCGGGTCCCCGCCGAACAGAGCCTGGTTGACCATCGGGAAGAGCGCGACGGGGAACGCGAGCAAGGTCGCCGCGAGGTCCAGCAGGAACGACCCGCGCAGCACCGGGTCACGCCGCACCTGCGCGACCCCCTCGGCGAGCAGGACGAGGGCGGTGCGCACGCGTCGGCGCAGCCGGGCACCCCGCGCGCCGGGGTATGCCCTCCCACCGGTCTCGGTCCGGGGCACCGGACGGCGATCCGGGGCGGCGTCGCTGCCGTGGTCCGAGGACTCACCCCGCTCGGGAGGTGTGTCCTGCTCGGGCGGCGTCCCCCGGTCCGAGGACTCGCCCCGCTCCGGCGGCAGCAAGGGCAGCGCCCAGACGGTCCAGGCGCTGAGCGCGAGGGCCACGGCGTTGACGAGGTAGCAGGCCGCCGGGGAGGCCACGCCGAGCAGGAGACCGCCGAGCGCGGGGCCGACCATCATCGCGGCCTGGAAGCTGATCATGTGCAGAGCGATCCCGGCAGGGACGAGCGCGCGCGGCAGGAGCCGCACGATGAAGGTGCGCCGGGCCGGCGAGCCCAGCGCGCTGCAGGCCGTCTGCAGGCTCAGGACGCCGAGCAGGAGCGGGAGCGGGTAGAGCCCGACGACCAGCTGCGCGGCGAGCGTGGTCGCCGCCAGGGCCTGTCCGGTGGTGGCGGCCAGCGCCACCCGGCGCCGGTCGAGGACGTCCGCGACCGGCCCGCCGACCAGCCCGAAGACGATCATCGGCACCGCCTGCGCCACGCCGATCAGCGCCACCGAGAACGGGTTGCGCGTCATCTCCCAGACCTGGAAGAGCACGGCGACGACCGCGACCTGGTGGCCCAGCCCAGAGAGCGCACCTCCCGCCCAGATGCGGCGGTATGCCTGGCTGTGCCGCAGCGGCGTGAGGTCGATCAGGGCGCCGCGCGGACTCACCTCCCGCCCCACCGGGCGTCGCGAATGGTTGCCACAGTCCCCACCGAGCGCCGCGAATGGTTGCTCCTGAACCGACCGAGCGTCGCGAATGGTTGTTCCTGAACCCACCGAGCGTCGCGAATGGTGGCTGCGCGGCTCACTCCGGCCCGTTCAGGTGGTCCGCCAGCCGCTCGGCGAACGACCGGCGCCCGAGCGCCGCCGCCAGGTCCGCGGCGGCCTGGCTGAGCGCATACGGCAGCTCGGCCTCGACCTCGGCGATCGCGGCCTCGGTGGCCCGCCACTCGGCCTCGGCGAACGGGACGAGCGCCCGACCGCGATCGGTCAGGGTGACGATGCGGGTGCGCCCGTCCTGACCCGCCTCGCTGGTCACGAGACCGGCTCGGCGCATCTGCGCGATGGTCTGGGAAAGGGCCGAGTGGCTGCGGTCGACCTCGGCCGCGAGCGCCGTGATCGTCATCGGCCCCAGGCGGGCCAGCCGGATGAGAGGGAGCGCGAAGCGCGGTCGCACCTCCCCCTCGCCCCGCTCGCGATAGACAGCAGCGACCGCGGCATCCATGTCCCCCAGCACGGCGAAGAGCTGCTCGAAGCGGCTCTCACGGGTCGGGTCGGGTGATGTCATAGCGCTAATAACAGCACTGTCAGGATCAGCGCTCGGCTTCCAGCCCCGGTCCACGGGCCCGACCGATGACTCTCGCACCGGCCGGGGGTCACACTGGGGCATGAGCACCGATCTGCCTCCCGCCCTCCTCGGCCTGGACGACGCCTTCAACGGCTTCTCCGTCGACGACCTCGACGCCGCGGAGGCGTTCTACCGCGACACCCTCGGCATACCTGTCGAGCGCAGCGAGGAGCCGATGGCCATGCTCTCGCTCCGCCTCGGCGCCCGGTCCGTCCTGGTCTACCCCAAGGGCCCGGTGCACACCCCGGCGTCGTATACCGTCCTCAACTTCCCCAGCGACGACGTGCGCGCGACGGTGCAGGAGCTCACCGACCGCGGGTTGGAGTTCCTGCGCTACGACGGTATGCCGCACGACGAGCTCGGCGTCATGACCGGCGGCGGCCCGCTCATCGCGTGGTTCACCGACCCGGCCGGCAACGTGCACTCGGTGATCCAGCGGGAGGGGTGAGCGGGGCCCCGGCCGCCAAGCGGGCAGGGCTGGTAGACCTGAGCCATGAGACTGCTGCTGCTCGGCGGGACCGCCTTCCTGGGCCGCGCCGTCGCCACCGAGGCCGCCGGCCGTGGACACGACGTGACCTGCCTCGCCCGGGGCAGCGCACCTCCACCTGACGACGTCACCTTCGTGCGTGGTGACCGGGACGAGCCGGACGGCCTGGCGCAGGTGCGGGACGAGGAGTGGGACGCCGTGATCGACGTCACGCGACAGCCCGGCCAGGTGCGGCGCGCGGTGGCCGAGCTGCGCACGCCGCACTGGGTCTTCGTCTCCACCGCCAACGTGTATGCCCCCGCGCCGGGTGTCCGTCCGGTCGAGACCGACGCGCTGGTCGAGCCGCTGGCGGGTGACGTGATGGGGTCGATGGAGGAGTACGGCCCGGCCAAGGTGGCCTGCGAGAAGGCGGTGCAGGACGGGATGGCCGCCGCCGGACGGAGCGGGACGCTGGCGCGTGCCGGGTTGATCGGTGGGCCGGGCGATGTCTCCGGGCGCCTGGGCTACTGGCCGTGGCGGTTCGCGCACCCCAGCGGACCTGACGTGATCGTGCCCGACGACCCCGACTTCCCCGTGGCCGTCATCGACGTCCGGGATCTCGCCGCGTGGCTGGTCGACGCCGCGGAGCAGCGGCTGGACGGGGCCTTCAACATCACCGGCGAGGTGGTGCCGCTGGGCGAGGTGCTCGCAGCCGCGGCCCGGGCGGCCGGAGCGAGGGTCCGTGCGCGGCCCGTTGACCTGCCGACCCTGGCCGAGCTCGGGGTCAACGCGTGGATGGGCCCACGGTCACTGCCGCTGTGGATCGACGACCCGGACCTGCGGCAGGCCATGGCTCTGGACATCTCGCGCGCCGTCGCGTCGGGGCTCCGGCTACGGCCGCTGGCCGAGACGCTGGCGGACACGCTGGCCTGGGAGGAGACCCGCGACGCCCCGCGCGCGGCCGGGCTCACCGATGCCGAGGAGCAGGAGATCCGGACCAGGCTGGACAGCCCACTCACGACGCCCGGTGGGTCAGAAGGCAACCATTCACGACGCCCGGTGGAAGTCAGACGGTGATCGAGCGGGCCCAGTTGGCGCCGGCGCCGGTGTCGTAGCGGCCGACCTCGGTCAGGCCGCCGTCGGCGTCGACCGAGACCAGCGCCACGTCGGTGTCCTGCTCACCGGTGACGACGGCGAGCTCGCCCCCGGCGAGCACGGTGAAGCCGCGCGGCTGGGTCACCGTGTCGATGATCGACACCGGCTCGCCCACCGACCCGTCGTCGGCCACCGGCAGGCTCGCGAGCGTCGACTCGCAGCGCTCGCTGGCCAGCAGGACGCGACCCTCCCACGCGAGGTGCAGGTCGGCGCCCCAGACGAGGTGTCCCTCGATCGGGTCGGCACCGAGCTCGCTGCGGCTCAGCCCCCGGTCCTGGGCATAGGCCGGCACCTGGCCCGTCAGCACCAGGTCGCCGCTGCCGTCCCGGGCGTAGGTCAGGACCTCCCCGGAGAACTCGGTCATGACGTAGGCGTGCGACTCGTCCGCGTCGAGCACGAGGTGTCGCGGCCCGGACCCCTCCGGCGCGGCAGCCGTCGGCGGCGCGAGCGGCGACAGCACGCCCGCGGGCGACAAGGCGTACTGCGCGACCACGTCGCCGCCGAGAGCCACGACGTAGACGTGCCGGCCGTCGCCGGCGACCGCGACGCAGTGCGCGTTGGGCCAGCTCACGGCGGCGGTGGGCTCCTCGACGTGCCCGTCGCCGTCGACGCCGAAGACCTGCGCGCTCCCCCCGCCGTAGGACGCCCCGACGAGCAGGGTCCCGCCGTAGGCCAGCGCGAGATAGGTCATCGAGCTCTCGACGTCGGTCCGCGACAGGTGCTCGAGCCGGCCGCTGCTGCGCTCTAGCGCGAAGACGTCGATGCCGGGCGGGTCGCCCTTGGCGGCGGCATAGACGAGGTCGCGCTCGGCGTCGATCGCGAAGGTGCCGCACCCCTGCCCCACCTCGCTCACCGCGATCCGCTGCAGCGCCGGCCCGTCAGGGTCGACCCGGAAGGTGCTCACCGTGCTGTCGCCGGCGTTGGCCACGAGGACGAGTTCGGTCATACCTCCACGGTATGCCGTCGCGCGGACAGCGTGGTCAGTCGCCCGCCGCCCAGCGGAAGAGCTCTCCGTCGGCGCCGGTCACGATCACCTGGGCCTGCGGCGCGAGCGAGAGCTCCACCCGCAGCCACTGGTCCTGCCCCGAGGAGACATAGGTGATCGCCTCGTTGCTCTGCGTCTCCACCTCGGTGCGGGCGCGCGCGAGCCAGGCGTGCTGGCGCCGCAGCCCGACGAGCCGGCGGTGCAGCGATCGCATCCACTCCCCGGCCGGGTCGAGGTCGGCGGGGGTGGCCGGGAGCTCGGGGCGGATGGCGTCGTCGCCGCCGAGCCGCTCCTCCTTGAGCCCCTGGTATGCCTGCTCGTCGCCGTAGTAGATCGACGGCATGCCCCCGACCGTCATGAGCACCGCGAGCGCGAGCGCCGCGCCCTCCTCGCCGACCTGCGTGGCGATGCGGGTGACGTCGTGGTTGCCGACGAAGGTCTGCGGCACGAAGGAGTCGAGCAGGGCGTCGTGCCGTCCCAGCGCGTGCGCGAGCTCCCAGCAGTTGGTGTCGTGGATCGAGCTCCAGACCGCCTTCCACAGCTCGTACTGCGTCACGGTGTCCAGGTCGCTGTCGGCGACGACCTGCGCGTAGTCGCCGTGGATGACCTCGCCGACGAAGAGCGCGTCGGGGAACTCCTCGCGCACCCGGGCGGTGACCCGCGCCCAGAAGTCGGCCGGCACGGCATACGCCACGTCGAGCCGCCACCCGGCGATCCCGCGCCGCAGCCAGCGCAGCATGACGTCGACCACGAGATGCTCGACATCGGGACTCCCGTGGTCCAGCTCGACCAGCCCCTCGTGCCCCTCCCAGGCCGCGGGCCGGCCGTCCTCGCCCTGCTTGAGCAGGTGCGCCCGGTCCGGGTCGTGGACCATCGGGTGGTCGGCGCCGACGTGGTTGAAGACCCCGTCCAGCAGCACCGACAGGCCCCGCTCCCGGGCCTCCTCGATGAGCTGGTCCAGGTCACCCTCGTCGCCCAGCCGGGGGTCGACCCGGTCGTGGTCGAGGGTGTCGTAGCCGTGGCTCGACGCGGCGAAGACCGGCCCGAGCAGCACCCCCGAGCAGCCGAGCTCGACGACGTGATCCAGCCAGGCCACGAGCCGCGGGAGCCGGTGCTCGACCGGCGCGTCGACCCCGCCCTCCAGCACGGCGGGCGCGCCGACCGCACCGAGCGGGTAGACGTGCCACCAGATCGCGTGGTCGAGCAGCCGCTGGGCGCCGGGGGCTGGGGTGTGGGCCATGCGCCCATCCTCTCGCAGGTCCTCCTCCCCGCACTGCCAGCCGGTCCGTCAACCGCCAGCCGGCACGAGCAGGCCGACAGCCGACGAACCGGCGGGCAGTGGCGTGCTCACCAGCGGTGGGCGACGTCGATGACCAGCCGCTGACCCGACCCGGGGCCGTCGAGCACGAAGGCCCGCATGGGCAGCCGCGCCCGCACCCCGAGCCCGATCGAGGTCTGGCCCTCGTAGCTCCCGCCGAGGCGCGCCTGGCGCAGCGTGCGGTAGCCGTCGGTGCCGACCAGCTCGGCCGGGCGGCGCGGGTCGTAGACCGGGTCGCCGTCGCCGTCGTAGGTCGGGTTGCCGACCACGACCTCGATCTTGGCCCCGCCGCGCAGCGACAGCGCCTGCCCGCTCCCGGGGGCACGGTACGTGCTGACGTAGCGCACCGAGTACTCCCCCGCGTCGCCGGAGACGTCGAGGACGACCCGGTCGAAGCAGGAGTGCCGGCCGGCCCGGACGTCCGTCAGCGGCGCGGGCTCGGTGTCGTAGCCGGTGACCTTGGGCAGCGAGCCCCAGGTGATGCCGCAGTAGGGCGCGGCGGTGGCGGCGGGTGCCGCGAGCGTGACCGGTGCGAGCGCCAGGCCCGCCAGCAGGGCGCTGGCCAGCAGGGCGCGTGGTGTGGTTCTCATGACGACCTCCTCGTCGTGACAGTGGTATGCCCATGTCGCACCGAGGAGGTGGAAGGTTGCCGCCAGATACCGATGCACCGGCGGTTACTGTGGGGTAATGACCCCCGGCGCGAGCGCATACCCGCACCTGCTGCGCCCGCTGGACCTCGGCCACCTCACGCTGCGCAACCGCGTGGTCATGGGCTCGATGCACACCAAGCTCGAGGACCGCGCGCGCGACATCGACAAGCTCGCGGCCTACCTGGGCGCCCGCGCCGAGGGCTGGGTCGGGCTCATGGTCACCGGTGGGTATGCCCCGAGCTGGCGCGGCTGGCTGCTCCCCTTCGGCTCGAGCATGGTCCGCGCGGCGCAGGCGCGGCGGCACCGCACGGTCACCGACGCGGTGCACGAGCACGACGGCGCGATCCTGCTGCAGCTGCTGCACGCCGGGCGCTACGCCTACCACCCGTTCGCCCAGGGGGCGTCCCGGGAGAAGTCGCCGATCACGCCGTTCCGGCCCTCGGCGCTGTCGACCCGGGAGGTCGGACGCACCGTCGACGACTTCGCCCGCTCGGCACGGCTGGCCCAGCGCGCCGGCTACGACGGCGTCGAGATCATGGGCTCCGAGGGTTATCTCGTCAACCAGATGCTCACGGCACGCACCAACGACCGCACCGACGAGTGGGGCGGCTCGGCGGCCGCCCGGATGCGCTTCCCGCTGGAGATCGTGCGCCGCACCCGGGAGCTGGTCGGCGACGACTTCGTCGTGCAATACCGCATGAGCCTGCTGGACCTGGTGCCCGACGGTCAGAGCTGGGCCGAGACGGTCGACCTCGCCCACGGGCTGGTCGAGGCCGGGGTCACCCTGCTCAACACCGGGATCGGTTGGCACGAGTCGCGCATCCCGACGATCGTCACCTCGGTGCCGCGGGCCGCCTTCACCTGGGTCACCGCGCGGCTGCGGCAGGAGGTCGACGTGCCCGTCATCGCCTCCAACCGGATCAACCGCCCGGAGGTCGCCGAGGAGATCCTCGCGGCCGGGGAGGCGGACCTGGTGTCGATGGCGCGCCCGCTGCTCGCCGACGCCGACTGGGTCCGCAAGACCGAGCAGGGCCGGGAGGCCGAGATCATCCCGTGCATCGCCTGCAACCAGGCGTGCCTGGACCACACCTTCGACAACAAGCGCGCCACCTGCATCCTCAACCCGCGCTCCGCGCACGAGACCGAGCTCGTGCTGCACCCCACCCGGTCGGCCAGGCGGGTCGCCGTCGTGGGCGCCGGGCCGGCAGGGCTCGCCTGCGCGGTCGAGCTGGCGGGGCGCGGGCATACCGTCGAGATGTTCGAGGCCGCCGACGAGGTGGGCGGGCAGTTCCGGCTGGCCGCGCAGATCCCGGGCAAGGAGGAGTTCCGCCAGGCGATCGCCTACTACGAGCACATGCTCGGGGTCCGTGGTGTGCGCGTCCACCTCGGTATGCGCGTCGTCGCGTCGGACCTCGAGGGCTTCGACGAGGTCGTGGTGTCGACCGGTGTGGCGCCGCGGGTGCCCGACATCGAGGGCATCGACCACCCCAGCGTGCTCACCTATCCCGAGGCGATCCGGGAGCCGGACCGGGCCGGGCGCCGGGTCGCGGTGATCGGCGCCGGGGGCATCGGCTTCGACGTCAGCCGGGCGCTGCTGCACGAGCCCGACGAGACCGTGGACGCATGGCGCGAGCGGTGGGGCGTCGCCGACCCGTGGGAGGAGCGCGCCGGGCTGGGCGACAAGGAGCACCCGCCGGTGCCGCGCGAGGTGCACCTCGTGCAGCGCAAGACCTCCCGGCACGGCACGGGGCTGGGCAAGACCTCGGGCTGGGTGCACCGGACCGAGCTGCGGGACGCGGGTGTCGGCTTCGTCGGCGGGGCGGAGTACGTCCGGATCGACGACGACGGCCTGCACCTCACGCTGCCCGTCGAGGGCGGCGACAAGGGCGAGCGGCGCCCGCACGTCCTGGCGGTCGACACGGTCGTGCTGTGCGCCGGCCAGGAGTCGGTGACCGACCTGGTCGAGCCGCTCGCCGCGCTCGGGGTGCCGGTCCACGTGGTCGGCGGGGCCGACGTCGCCGCGGAGCTGGACGCCAAGCGCGCGATCGCGCAGGCCACCGAGCTGGCCGCCCGGCTCTGAGGCGCCGGGCGTGGTCCGACGCCGTGGGCCTCAGGCCTGCGCGGTGCCGTCCTCGTGGTCCTCGCCCGCCTCCAGGGTCGCGGTGATCCGGCGCAGCCGCCGCTGCAGGTCGTGCGCCTCCTCCAGCGGGATCCCGACGTCCTCGACGACGCGGCGCTGGATCCGGTCGCTCTGGGCATACAGCTCTCGCCCCTGGTCGGTGAGCTCGAGCACCCACGACCGATCGTGCTCGGGCGGGTGGCTGCGGGCGACCGTCCCGGCCGCCTCGAGTCGATCAGCGTGCGCACCGTGGCGCGGGAGGCCGGGATCGGCGCCAGCACCCTGCGGCACTACTTCCCCACCCAGGCCGACCTCTTCGACGTGCTGCTCGAGCCGGCGCTGGACCGGGTGCTCCCCGACCTCCGCATCGCGGACCGTCGCGTGGCCCCGCGCCGCCGGCTCACCGGGTGCCTGATGCAATACTTCCCGTCAGAGTTCCTGCGACCGGAGCACACCGCGATGTGGTTCTCGTCGTATGCCGTGGCGGTCGGGCCGGGCGCGACCGCCACGGCACCCGCACCCTGGAGCGGATGGCCGCGCTGTCCCGAGACCGGATCGAGAGCTGGCTGGTCCGGCTCGAGGAGGAGGGGGCGCTGCTCGTGGAGCGGGACCGGGCGATGCGGCTCGTGCTGAGCGTCCTGGACGGCATCTGCGTCCAGCTCATCACGCCGGGCACGATCTTCACCGTCGACGACGTGCTCCCCACCGTGGAGCAGGCGGTCAGCGCGGTGGTGCGCTGACCGGGGTGGCGGGGTGCGCGTCGAGCACCGCCTGCACCGACGGCGGCACCGGCGCCGTGACGCCGGGGGTGGGTTCGGGCATACCCGCGACGACGCGCAGCGGGACCACCCCGGACCAGACGTCGGCGTCGGTCGCCGGGTCGGTGCCGCCGGTCCGCGCCTTGAACAGCCACGCCCCCTGCTCGATCGGCAGGGCCAGGCACGTCGTGGCGGCGAGCTCGCGCCGCGTGCTGCTGCGCACCTCGCGCGTGCGCCCGGGCAGCAGCCGCTCGGTCAGCCGGTCCAGCCCGGCCCGGGCGTCCTCCCCGGTGAGCTCGACCGGCGTCCCGCGCAGCACGGCGCTGCGGTAGTTCGCCGAGGAGTCGAAGGCGCTCTCGGCCACGACCAGCCCGTCCATCGACATGACCGTGAGCGTGACGGGCGCGCCGGCCCGCAGGTGCCGCAGCGCACCGGCGCCGGTGGAACCGTGCAGGAGCACCCGGTCGCCGTCCCGGGCGATGAGCAGGGGCACCGTCCACGGCAGACCGTCGACCACGGTGGCCAACACGCCGACAGGCACCTCGTCGAGCAGCTCGTCCAGGCGGGCGCGGTCGTCGGTGTAGCGCTCGGGCTTGCGGGTCGGGGTCGACAGGTCCGTCATGGCTCCACCCTCCCCCGTCAGTGGTCCTGCACCAGATCCACTCCGCGCACGAATCGGCGGACCACTTCTAGACTCAGTGGTATGCCCCTGCCCGTCACCCGGACCACCGCCCGACGTCCCTCCGTCCGGTGGCCCGGGCCCATCTCGGTCCAGGCCGGAGACGGGTCGCTGCCGCACCGGCTGAGCGGCGCCGTGGTCACCGCGATCGCCCGCGGTGAGCTCGCGCCGGGGGACGCGCTTCCCTCGACCCGCGCGCTGGCCACGCAGGTCGGGGTCGGCCGCGGCGTCGTCGTCCATGCCTACGACGAGCTGGCGGCCGCGGGCTACGTCGAGGCTCGCCGGGGCAGCGGCACGGTGGTCCTGCCCGGCGCCGACGTCGCGGCCCGCGCGGCACACCGGCCGGACCCGACCGGACACCCCGTCCGTCCGCGCGGGTCCGGGGAGACGGCGGACGCACGGGGTGTTCGGTCGGAGGGAGACGCGGACGGACGGGGTGTCCGGTCGCAGATGCAGGCGGACAGCAGGCCCGTCCGGTCGGCCGCGGGCGCGCTCGACCTCCGCCCGGGCCACCCCGAGCCCGCCCTGATCTCCGACCGGGACTGGCGCGCGGCGTGGCGGCAGGGCATACGGCACACCGGGTGCCGAGGCGCTCAGCCGAGCCCGGCACCCCGAGCTCGAGGCCGCCCTGGCCGACCACCTGCGCCGGATGCGCGGGCTGGTGGTCAGCCAGGACGAGGTGGTCGTCGTCCCGGGCGCCAGCGCGGCCTTCCGCATCCTCAGCGCCGCGGCCGGGCTCGCCGACCGGACGGTGGCACTGGAGGACCCCGGCTACCGCCGGGCGCGGGCCGCGTTCGTCCAGGAGGGCGCCCGAGTCCGCCCCGTCCCGGTGGACGACGACGGGCTCGACCCGGCGCTCCTGCACGACAGCGACGCTGCCGTCTACGTCACGCCGGCCCACCACTACCCGCTGGGCGCACGGATGCCGGTCGCGCGGCGGGTCGAGCTCGTGGAGCGGGCCCGCGCGTGGGGCCAGCTGGTCGTCGAGGACGACTACGACGGGGAGTTCCGCTACGGCGTGCCGCCGCTGCCCGCGCTGCGCTCGATCCGGGGCGCCGACGCGTGCACCGCCTACGTGGGGACGGCCAGCAAGATCCTCACCCCCGACCTCGGGCTGGCGTGGCTCGTGCCGCCGAGCCTGGTGCTGCCGGCGGTGCGCGAGGCGCAGGACAGCCTGTCGCTGGGAGCCTCACCGGTCGCGGCCCGTGCGCTCGCCCACCTCATCGACACCGGAGCGCTCGGCCGTCACCTGGCTCGGGCCGCACGCCTCTACCACGCCCGGCGGGACGCGCTCGTGGCCGCGCTCTCGGCCCGCCTGCCCGACCTGCGGGTGAGCGGCGTCGAGGCAGGGCTGCACCTGGTGCTCCTGCTGGCCGACCCGGCCGCGGACGACCGCGCGACGGCATCCCGGCTGCTCGAGCGCGGCATACGGGTGGAGGCGCTGAGCGACTACTACCTCGCCGCGTCGCGACCCGGGCTCGTCATCGGGTATGCCCGGATGCCGGAGTCGCGCGCGACGGACGTCGCCCGAGCCGTCGCCGCGTCGGTCGCGGAGGCGGTGCCCCGCTGAGCGGATCCGTCCCCTCGGGGGTGTCGCGCTTGCGCTGCGCAGTCCCTACAGTCGGGACCATGGCGACCACGACGGTGCCCGGCGGCGCGGTGCACGACCTGCCCGACGACCTGCGCGCGGAGCTGACCGACCACGGCGACGCGCTCGAGGCGTGGCTCGACATCACGCCGCTGGCCCGCAACGAGTTCATCTGCTGGGTCGAGGACGCCAAGCAGGACCGGACGCGCGCCCGGCGGATCCGCCGGACCCGGGAGGAGCTGCAGGAGGGGATGCGGCGCCCATGCTGCTGGCCCGGCTGCAGCCACCGGGAGCGGACCGGGTCCTGACCAGGCCCAGCCGCGCTAGGTCGCGCTCGGCACACCAGTCGCGGGCCTGGGTGACGTCGTCGGCGACGTAGCTCGGCGTGGCGACCCCCCGCAGCGGCCTCCTGGCGTTCATGCGGCCTCCTCGTGATCCGGTGACGCCCGAGCCTAGCCAGCAGCGCCGACGGACCCCTCGGTCCCGACCCACGTCCCGTCCGGGCCCGCCTGCACCACCAGGTCCGGGGCGTCCGACCGGTCCCGGATCGCGCGGGCGTTGGCCTCGTCGACCCGCTCGACCCAGGCGCGGGCCTCCTGCGGACTCTTGCCGAACTCGACGTGCCGCTCGACCAGCCGGGTCTGCCGCAGCTGCTCGTCGACCTCGACCCACCAGACCGCGTCGAGCCGGGCCCGCGAGGTCCGCCAGCGCGGGTGCGGGTCCAGCAGGTAGTTGCCCTCGGTGACGACGAGCCGCACCGCGGGCAGCACCACGAGGGCCGCGGCCACCGGCTGCTCGAGGGTGCGCTCGAAGCCGGGGGCGTAGACCGGGTCGGTCGTGTCGTCGCGCAGGCGGGCCAGGAGCGCGGCATACCCCTCGGCGTCGAAGGTCTCCGGGGCTCCCTTCACGTCCAGCAGCCCGAGCCGCTCCAGCTGGGCGTCGGCGAGGTGGAAGCCGTCCATCGGCACGTGCCCTACGTGGCCTGACCCGTGCCGCTCCGCGAGAGCGGCGACCAGGTCCAGCGCGAAGGTCGTCTTGCCCGAGCCCGGCAGCCCGGCGATGCCGAGCAGCGCGCACCCTCGCGCCGGGACCAGGGCATCGGCGAGGTCGAGCAGGTGCGGGGCGAGCGGCATACCCTCAGCGTCGCAGACGACCGGTGCTCTCCCCCGTGGAACCGCCCGGATCAGGCGCGCCAGACCGAGACGTGGCTCTCGCTCTCCGCGGTGAACGGCGCGCCGCGCCAGTCCGCGGTCCGGCTCTCCAGTCGCAGCCCCGCCAGGCGGGCCATGAGGTCGAGCTCGCTGGGCCAGACGTAGCGGAAGTGGTGCGGCCAGTAGCTGTAGGACCCCTCCGCCTCGCGCGAGTAGTGGTGCGACATCGCCTGCTGCGTCACCGGGTCGTAGGTGTCGAGCCCGACGTGCTCGGCGGAGACGTCGAAGGGGATCGCGACCTGGCCGGGCGGAAGCCGCCGCAGCGCCGGCACCCCGACCTCGACGACGAAGCGGCCGCCGGGCCCGAGGTGCCGCGCGGCGTTGGCGAAGCACGCCACCTGCTCGTCCTGCGTGGTGAGGTTGCCGATGGTGTTGAAGACGAGGTAGACCAGCGCGAAGGTGCCCTCGACCTGCGTGGTCGCCATGTCGCCGATGGTCACCAGGAGGTCGGGCGCCTTGTGACGCAGCTGCTCGGCCATCGGCTCGGACAGCTCGATCCCCACGACCTCCACCCCCCGCTCCGCCAGGGGTATGCCCACGCGCCCGGTCCCGATGGCCAGCTCCAGCGCGCGACCCTCACCGGCCAGCTCGGCGAGCCGGTCGACCGTCGGGTCGAGCACGTCCGGCGCGAACATCGCGGCGGAGGCCTCGTCGTAGCTCGCGGCCGTCGCCTCGTCCCACAGGTCGCTCGTCGTCATGGCGCCCAGCCTGGCGCGACACAGACCAGGACGCGAAGGGTTATCGCGCCTGAGCGGCCCCTACCTCGACGTCGCGGCGCCGGCTGCCCGCCGCATACGCATCAGCAGCGCGGCCGACGGCACGACCGAGCCGGAACGATAGGTCGACAGCCGGGAGGGGGACGTGCCGATCCGGCGGGCGAAGTCCGCCGCCGTCAGACCGCTCGCCCGGATCAGGCGCGTGACCTCGTCGCGGACCTCCGCACGCTCCGCGGCCGCTGCCTCGGCGCGGGCAGTGTCGATCGCGCGACCCAGAAGCACGGTGACTCCCGAGGCATCGGCATAGTCGAGGTAGTCCTCCACCTGACGGGCTACCGGCCCCCACGGGTCCTGGCGGATGCGCGCCGTGATCCTGGCCCAGTCACGGACACCTCCACGCTCCAGCAGTGCGATGACCGCCTCGTAGGGCCAGGTGTCCATCGGCTGCCCAGGGTCGACCTCGACATTGCGGGCAGGACGGGCCGTCACGGTTCCACCGCCCGGAGCAGCCCGTCGGACAACTCCTGACACACGCTCTCGACGGCGTGCCAGTCGTGCCATCGCGCATCCAGACCCCGGTAGCTGCCGAGCTGCTCGATCACCCGAGAGTCGCGGGGCCGCGGGGCGGCCAGTCGCTCCACCAGCGCTGTCAGCACCGAGTCTGCCTCGCCCGAGCGGTCGGCGTAGTAGTCGTCGATGCCGACCAGCACCCTGGTGGCCTCGCCGAGCCCCAGCCGGTCGGCGAGCGCCACGGTGTCCAGGTAGTCGCGCACCGCGTTGCGCTGCACCACGAGGTATGCCTTGATCCGCAGCATCTCCGGAAGGGGCGGGACGCGGACCGCCGTTCCCACGCGACCGCCGACGGGGACCTCCTCGACCTCGAGCGGGCGGGTGCGACGCAGCTGGCGCAACCCCGCTTCGATCCCGTCCAGGGAGCCCAGCAACGTCAGCGGCGGCGTGCTTGCGCGAACACTGGTGACCCACCCCTCGCTCGCCTCCACCGCCTCCACCACCTGGGCATACCGCTCTGACAGATCGCTGAGCACGTGGTCATGGTCCAAGGAGAGACGGTGCCCAGCGTGCAGGGCAGCTGCGGTCCCCCCGACGAGGACGGCCTCAGGGACCATCTGCTGCAGTCGAGCTGCAGAGGCGAGGACTGCGTCCAGGTCGACATCCATGGCGAGGATGTTATCGGAACAGATAACTCACTGTCAGCCTGCCGCCGCGCCGCTCGTGCGGGCACACTGGACCCATGTCCTCCTTCACCGGCATCCCGCACGCCGCGACCGACTTCTACGCCCGGCTCGAGGAGGACAACACCAAGGAGTTCTGGGCCGCGCACAAGGAGGACTACGAGCGGGACGTCCGGGCACCGCTGGTGGCGCTGACCGAGGCGCTCGCGCCGGAGTTCGGCGAGGCCAAGCTCTTCCGCCCGCACCGCGACGTGCGCTTCTCGAAGGACAAGAGCCCCTACAAGACGCACCAGGGTGCCTACGTGCAGACGGCCGAGGCCACCGGGTGGTACGTCCAGGTGTCCGCCGACGGGCTGCTGCTCGGCGGCGGCTGCTACCACATGGACTCTCCCCGGCTGAAGGCCTACCGCGCCGCGGTCGACTCGCCCGGGACCGGCCAGCAGCTCGAGCAGATCGTGGCCGACCTGCGCGGCGGGGACTGGGAGATCAGCGGCGAGCGGGTCAGGACGGCGCCCCGCGGGTGGGACCGGGAGCACGAGCGGATCGAGCTGCTGCGGCACAAGGACCTCGCCGGCATGCGGTGGGTCGAGAACGGCGACATCGTCACCACGCCCCGGCTCGTCGACGAGGTCCGTGAGCGCTGGGAGCAGGTGCGTCCGCTGGTCGACTGGCTGGCCGCGACCGACGCCGGTCGACCAGCAGCCGCCGCCCGATGATGATCCGCCCCGCCGAGCTGGCGGGGATCAAGGCTGGCGACGTCGCCTGGCCTTCCGCCGGTGGGACCGTCCCCGGGTCAAGGTCGGCACACGGCTGCGCACCGGGGTCGGACTCGTCGAAGTCACCTCGCTGGAGCAGGTGGCCGCCTTCTCGCTGCGCGCCGAGGACGCCCGCCGTGCCGGGGCCGCGAGCCTCGCTACGCTCCGCACCGGAACCTCTCGTGCGAGGTCCTCACCCTCCCCCGGCAGGTCCCACGTCAGCCGGAGCCGCCCCTGCGCCTGCGGCACGTCCCCGGACTCCTCCACCTCGACCACCTCGACCACCTCGACCGACAGCGGCACCTCCCCCGGGCCCGCGTGCGCGCGCTCCAGCTGGGCTGTCGCGTCCGCGGGGGTGCTGTCGACGAGCGACACCGCGGAGAGGTCACCGCTCTCCAGCCCTGCGGCCAGGTCGGTGGCCACCTGTTCCGGGCTCCCCTGCGGCCCGGCGTCGCAGGCCGCCGTGGTCCCGAGGAGGGCGGTGGCCAGCGTCAGGACGAGCAGGCGTCGCGCGTCCCCCCCGCCCGACGTGGTGCGACGGCGTCCGGTCATCGCGTGGAGGTCGACGTCGCCGCCTCCCACGCCTCGAGCACCCGCCCCGGGGTGAACGGCAGCTCGCGCAGCCGGACCCCGGTCGCGTCGAAGATCGCGTTGGCGATGGCGGCCGGGACCCCGACGATCCCGACCTCGCCGATGCCCTTGGCGCCGGTCGCGCCCATCCAGGGGTCGGGCTCGCCGACCCAGCCGACCTCGATGTCCACGACGTCGGCGTGCGCCGCCACGTGGTAGCCCGCGAGGTCGGCGTTGACGACGTGGCCGAAGCGCGGGTCGCGGTAGGACTCCTCGAAGAGGGCACCGGACAGGCCCATCGTCATGCCGCCGACGAGCTGGCTGCGCGCGGTGCGCGGGTTCATGATCCGGCCACCGTCGAAGTGGCCGTAGAGGCGCCGCACCCGGACCTCGCCGGACACCTCGCTCACCGCCACCTCGGCGAAGTGCACGCCGAAGGCCATCCGGGTCACGCCCCACCCCCTTGGGCATCCGGGTGCGCGCGCGGGCCGTGGCGCCCTCGGCGGGCGCGCTGCCGTGCTCCTCCCGGAAGGCCTGCGCCGCCTCGACCACCGCCGAGCCCCACCCGAAGGTGCCCGTGCTGCCGCCGGCGATGATCGCATAGGGCGCGTCGGTCGTGCCGATCCGCGCCTCGACCTGGTCCTGCGGCACGTCCAGCGCCTGCGCGGCGATCTGCGCCAGCACGGTCCACGCGCCGGTGCCGATGTCGCTGGCCTGCATGCTGACGACGTAGCGCCCGCCGGTATACGTGATCCGCGCCAGGCTCGGGCCCATGCCCATCTGCGGGAAGGCCGCGCACGCCAGGCCCTGCCCGAGCAGCCACTCGCCCTCGCGCCGACCGCCCGGCTCCCGCTGCTGCTCGAAGCCGAAGATCCGGGCGCCCTCGGTGAGGCAGGTGCTCACGTGGCGGCTGCTCCACGGCTTGCCCGACTCCGGGTCGACCTCCGGCTCGTTGCGCAGCCGCAGCTCGACCGGGTCGATGCCGGCCTCCCGGGCGAGCTCGTCCATCGCCGTCTCCAGCGCGAACATCCCGGTGTACTCCCCCGGCGCGCGCATGAAGGTGCCCGGCGCGATGTCGAGGTGCTGCGCGCGGTAGCCGATGCGACGGGTGGCGGAGTCATACATCGCCAGGCTCGGACCGGCGGTCGGGTCGATCCACGGGATGACCCGGGACACGGGGGCGAAGACGTCGTGCTCGATGGCCTGCAGCCGCCCCTGCTCGTCGGCCGCGAGCGCCACCCGCTGCCGGGTCTCGGGACGGTAGCCGGTGCCCGCGAACATCTGCGGCCGGGTGAGCGCGAGCTTGACCGCCTGCCCGGGCAGCATCCGCGCCGCCATGACCGTGACGATGAGGTGCGGGTGCGGCATACCCTTCGTGCCGAACGAGCCGCCGACGTAGGGCGAGACCACCTCGACCTGGGTCGGCAGCAGCCCGAACGCGCCCGCGAGCACGCCCTGCGGCGCGACGACGCCCTGGTTGCTGTCCCACACGGTGAGCCGCGTCGTGCGCGGCTGCAGCCTCGCCCACCGATCGTGCTCCTCGTGCCAGAGCGCGACGACGCTGTGCGGCTCGATCGGGTTGTGGTGGTTGGTGGGGGTCGCGTAGTCGCCCGCGACCCGGTATGCCGCCCCCGCCAGGGCGGCGTCGACGTCGCCGACGGTGTGCTGACCTGGGTAGATCCCCATGACCCGTCGCAGCGACCGGACGTCCCGACCGTGCTCGTCGACCCGGACGTCCGGCTCGCCGGGGGCGTAGTCGACCTGGACGAGGGAGGCGGCATACCTCGCGGTCTCCAGGCTGTCGGCGACCACCGCGGCGACGATCTCCCCCCGGTAGCGCACCCGCGGCTTGCGCAGGACGGTGAGGGTGGGCAGCGTCGGCAGGGCGAGGCGCGGGGCGTTGTCGTGGGTGAGGACGAGCCGCACGCCGGGCACCGCGCTCGCCGCCTCGGTGTCGATGCCGGAGATCTCGCCGGCGGCGATCGTGGACAGGACGGGAGCGAGGAAGAGCGCCTCGCCGACCTCGTGCTCGTAGGCGTAGGGCGCCAGACCTGCGACCTTGAGCGGGGCGTCGACCCGAGCGCGGTCCCGGCCCTGCTCGGTCGCGGCATCGCTCATGCGTCCTCCTCGGTCAGCGCGTCCAGCACCGCCGGGACGGCGCGCTGCAGCTGGAGCACCTTGTAGGCGTTGTCGGGACCGGGCGGGCCTGCTCCAGCTCGGCGGCGATCGCCGCGGCGTAGGCCTCGTGGGTGGCCGGGCCGCCGCGCAGGGCGTCCTCGGCGCGCCGGGCGCGGTGCGGCCTGTGGGCGACCCCGCCGAGCCCGAGCCGCACGTCCGCGACCCGGCCGTCCTGCACGTCGAGCGCGGCGGCGACGGAGACCGTGGCGAAGGCGTAGGACGCGCGCTCGCGCAGCTTGCGGTAGCGGGAGTGCCCGGCGAAGCCGGGACCGGCGATCTCGATCGTCGTGATGAGCTCGCTGCGGTCCAGCGTGGTGTCCTGCTCGGGGTGGTCGCCGGGGAGGCGGTGCAGGTCGGCGAAGTCGATCCGGCGCTCGCCGAGCGGTCCCTCGACGACGACGGTGACGTCCAGCGCGGCGAGCGCGACGCACAGGTCGGAGGGGTGCACCGCGACGCAGGCGTCGGAGGCGCCGATGAGGGCGTTGTAGGTGCCCAGCCCCTCGATCGCCGAGCAGCCCGAGCCCGGCTCCCGCTTGTTGCACGGGGTGCTCGGGTCCTGGAAGTAGACGCACCGGGTGCGCTGCAGCAGGTTGCCGCCCATGGTCGCCATGTTGCGCAGCTGGCCGGAGGCCCCCGCGAGCATCGCGGCGCTGACGACGGGGAAGCGTCGACGGACGAGCGGGTGCGCGGCGACGTCGGCGTTGCGCGCCAGCGCCCCGACCCGCAGCCCGCCGTCCTCCAGCTCGGTGACCTCGGTGAGGTCGAGGTGGCTGACGTCGATGAGCCGGTCCGTCTCGCGGATCCCCAGGCGCAGATGGTCGATGAGGTTGGTGCCGCCCGCCAGGTATGCCGCGCTCGCCCCGTCGTCGGTGGCGCCGACCGTGCGGCGCAGCGCGTCGGCGACGCTCCTCGCCCGCTCATAGGTGAACGGCCTCACGACGTTTCCTCCTCGGAGGCCCCGGTCGCGGCGGCGCGCTGCGCGGCGGTGTCGCGGATCGCGGCGACGATGTTGACGTAGGCGCCGCAGCGGCACAGGTTGCCGCTCATCCGCTCGCGGATCTCGGCGTCGCTGAGCTCTAGGGCGGCGTCCGGGTCGGCCAGCGCCGAGGGGTCGGTGACGTGGCTGGGCATACCAGCCGCGGCCTCGGCGAGCATCGCCTGCGCCGAGCAGACCTGCCCGGGCGTGCAGTAGCCGCACTGCAGCCCGTCGCGGTCGACGAAGGCCTGCTGCAGGTCGCTGAGGTCCTCCGGGCTCCCCAGCCCTTCGGCGGTGACCACCTCGGTGCCGTCCAGCGACGCGGTGAGCGACAGGCAGGAGACCACGCGTCGCCCGTCGACGAGGACGGTGCAGGCGCCGCACTGGCCGTGGTCGCAGCCCTTCTTGGCCGAGGTGACGCCCAGGTGGTCGCGCAGCGCGTCCAGCAGCGTGGTGCGGACGTCGTGGGTGAGCTCCTGGGGCGTGCCGTTGACGACGATCTTGGTGGAGAGGGTGCTGACTCCCCCGGTGTCGTGCTCCATCCCCTCAGTCTGCCTCGCGACCTCCGGGCGCGCATGCCGATGTCGTGAGGGCGTCGACGAGGTGAGCGGTGGCCAGCCGGTGCCAGGTCACCCGGTGCCGCATCATGCCGTGGGTGTCGGCGAGATCGGCACGAAGGGTGACCTCCGCGCCCAGCTCACGCAGCCGCTCGGCGGCGCGCAGCGAACCCTCGGGCGAGGTGAGCTGGTCCTCCGTGCCGTGCAGGAGCAGCGCGCGCCCGCTGGCCGGTGGGCGCAGCAGCAGCAGGTCGGACTCCTCCACCCAGGCGGCCGCCGTGACGAGGGCGTCGACCTCGCCGGCCAGGCGCAGCGCAGCCCGGCCGCCCATCGAGTAGCCGAGCAGCCCCACCGGTGTGCCCGGGTGCTCGTCCCTGACCCGCTCCAGCGCCCAGGCCGCGTCCCGCAGCGGCGCGCCGTCGTTCCAGCCGCGCCGGGCATACCGGAGGAAGGAGACGCCGATCCGGTGCCGGGCGCCGGCCCTCGCCATGGCGGAGGCGAAGAGGCGGCTCCGCAGGACCGAGAGCTGGCGCCAGCTCGTCGGCTCGGTGCTGTGCTGCTGGCCGCCGTGCAGGACGAGGACGTGGGCGCGCTCGTCCCGGTGCTGCCGGACCGTGCGGAGCCGGGGCGTCACAGGACGTAGAGGTACATGAGCAGGAAGTGCAGCGCCGCGGCGATGACGACCAGGACGTGCCAGATCTCGTGGAAACCGAGGACGCCCGGGACCGGGTTGGGCCGCTCGAGGATGAAGATGACGAAGCCGACGCTGTAGACGACGCCGCCGGCCGCCATCAGCGCCAGCGCACCCAGGGGCAGGCTGAGGCCGCCGAGGACCAGCACGACGGGCATCCAGCCGAGCACGATGTAGAGCGTGTTCGTGACCCACTTGGGCAGGTCCCGCCAGACCGAGCGGGCCGCGATGCCGAGCGCCGCGATCAGCCAGACCGCGCCGAGGACGGTCCAGCCGAAGACCGTGCGGTCCAGCACCAGGACCAGCGGCGTCACCGTCCCGGCGATGAGGAAGAAGACCGAGGTGTAGTCGAGCGTGCGCAGCACCTCGTTGGTGCGCACGCTGAGGTCCAGCCCGTGGTGCAGCGTGCTCGCCACGAGCAGCGTGAGCAGCGACGCGGCGTAGATCGACAGCCCGACGACCTTCCAGGGGTCGCCCTCGGCGCCGGCCTGCGCCACGAGCAACCCGCCGCCGAGCAGCGCGAAGCAGGAGCCGACGAGGTGGGAGATCGTGTTGATCCGCTCGTCGGTGACGTGGACGCTGCCGTCACGGCTGTGCTGCGGTGGGTCCATCGCTCGCTTCCGGTGGAGGTATGCCTGCCTCACCAGGGTAGACGCGACACCAGCCTGGTAAGGCTCACCCACGAGCCCCCGCGGTCACACGCGTCACGTCCCGCCGAGATGTGCACATCCGCGGGGTCTATAACCCCCGCGGACGGGCATACCTCCGCAGCGTGGTGCCCACGAGACGGGTGAGATCCGAGGTATGCCGCCCGGCCGCAAGGGGTGGCGAGGGGCGACCCTCAGCGGCGACGGGCACGGGCCCGCGCGAAGGCGCCCTTGACCTTGCGGGCCACGGCGGCAGGGTCGTCCAGGTCGGCCCAGGTCAGCCGGACGACCTCGTAGCCCAGCTCCCGCAGGCGGTCCTCCCGGAGCTTCTCGCGGCGGAGCGCTGCGGGGTCGTCGTACTTCTGCATCCCGTCGAACTCCACGACCACCTTCTCGGCCCGGTAGAGGAAGTCGACCCGAGCCACGAAACGGCCATCACCGTCGACGATCTCCGCCTGCTGCTCCGGCAACGGCAGGCCCAGGGTCAGCACCACCCAGCGGCAACGGGACTCGCCGGCCGACTCGCTCAACGGCGAGGCCAGCGCCACGGTTCGGGCGGCGGAGAGATAGCCCCGACCCCCACCGAGGACCGGCAACGCCTCCTCCAGCTGCGCAACGGTGACCCGCCGATCGCGCAGCACCGCATCGGCGCTGACCAAGCCTGCTTCGACCCCGAAGCGGGCCGCCACCTGCAACGGCGCCAGGGCCAGCGTCACCGCGGGCCCCCACTCGAGATCCACGAGGAACTCCCGGGGCACCCGACGGTGCATGACCATCACGGCATCCTGCGAGGAGCGGCCACCATCGGTGCGGCAGAAGTGAGCGCGGTCATCGACCCCGTGGACGCCCACCCCCTGCACGGTCAGCGAGCTGTGGAGGCCGAACGCCACCCCAGCGCCGGGGCCGAGCCCCCGCAGCACCGCCCTCGCCCGCAGCTCGTGACGCGCCCACGGCGCGGTTGCCCGCCATACCGGTCCAGCGACGAAGGTGGCCCGACGCAGCCGCACCAGGCTCCCGTCCGCGACCATCGCCTGCGTCTCGCGCGGCCCCACCCCCAACGCCGCCAGATTGGCCGTGGCAGCGACGTGCCCCAGACCGTCCAGCAGATTCACCATGTCCCCCCGCATCGGCCCAGCATGCCCGAACCGGACGCCCTTCTCGGCGGCTGTCCACAGGCCCGCGCAGCTCGCCACCCCAGGCACTCTCGCCCCACCGTCCCCCGCCTGCGGAGAGATGTTCAGATGCTGGGGTCATAGCCCCGGCATCCGGACATATCCCCGCATCGTGGTGCCCTGGGTGCTGAGACTCGCGGTGGGTCGGGCCCGTGACCGGGCGGCGAGGCATCGGTGGGCGTCACCACTGACGTGCTCCCCGACGGCACACCGGAGGGTATGCCGGTCCGGGCGCCGCGCTGCGTCCGGCCTCCCGCGACCGGCGAGTTACACCGGTGTCGTTCTCCACAGGATGTGCACATCCTGTGGACAACATATCGACGCGATGGCCGGTCGGGCCCTCACCGGGTTCCGGGCCCTCAGCCCACCCGCACGGCGCTGCGGCGCAGCGCCCGGTCGGCGACGCGGTAGCCGTCGCGGGCGATCGCCCGCCAGATCTGCAGCGCCGCCGCCGGGTCCTTGGCGGTGATCCGCTCCAGGTCCGCCGCCGAGAGCACGAGCAGCTCCAGCTCCGTCTCGGCCCGGATCGTCGTCTCCTGCCGGTCCCGGGTGCCGAGGGCCAGCTCGCCGAAGGACGTGCCCGGCCCCAGCTGGACCAGCGTCGTCACCTCGCCGTCCGGCCCCCTGTCCTGGGCCACCGCCTGACCACGCACGATGACGTGGATCCCGGCGAAGTCGGTGCCCTCCGCGAGCACGACCTCCCCCGCCGGCACGACCTGCCGGGTCATCGCCGCATCCAGCGCGGCCCGCCCCGTCTCGTCGAGGTCGCGCATGAGCGGGTGGTCCTCCACCGGGTCGGGCTCCTCGCGCGGGCCGCAGTAGGTGCGGATGAGCATCTGCTCGCACCACTCGATCGCCGACGGCAGGTCGGTGAACCGGGGCGAGGCCTCGTCGGTGCCCTCCGCCGGGTCGGGGATCACCCCGCTCGGGTCGACCGCGATCACCTCGCTGCCCTCCTCACGCAGCCGGTCGCGCAGCGCGAGCAGAGTCAGCCGGCTCACGTCGGCGATGTCGTTGACGTGCGTGAAGTCGAAGACCGCGAGCTCGGGGGCGTCCTCCACGACGGTCCGCACGATCTTCTCCGCCCCGGCGAAGAGCAGGTCGCCGTGCAGCTCGTAGACGACCGCCCGGTCCGCGACCCGGTCCAGCACCTCCTCGTCGGCACCCTGCCAGTGGGTGTTGGAGCGGGCGCTGGCCAGCGAGTAGCTGCTCCGCACGGCGTTGCGCGAGCCCCGGCTGACGTGCATGAGGTGCATCTCCATGTCGGTCGACATCCGTTCGAAGAGCGCGACGCCGCGGGCGCTGTTGCCGTGCGGGTCCAGCCGCGGCGAGAAGACCGCGATCCCCACCTGGCCCGGCAGCACGCCGATGATCCCGCCGCTCACCCCGCTCTTCGCCGGCATCCCGACGGCCGTCACCCAGTCTCCGGCGGCGTCATACATGCCGCACGTCGTCATCACCGAGAGCACGTGCTCCACGAGCGCGGGGTCCAGCACCTGCTCCCCGGTGCGCGGCTGCCGGCCCCCGTTGGCGAGGGTGGCCGCCATGAGCGCGAGGTCCTGGGTGTCGACGGCGACCGAGCACTGCCGGACGTACTGGTCGAGCACCTCCTCGGGATCCCCCTCGAGGATCCCGAACTCGCGCAGCATGTGCGCGATCGCCCGGTTGCGGTGGGCGGTGCCCAGCTCCGAGGAGTAGATGGAGGAGTCCAGCTCCAGCTCCCGCCCGGCGAAGCGGCCGTACCACTCGACCGCCCGCGCGAACCGCTCGTCCCCGGAGTCGCCCGCGACGAGCGAGGAGGCGGTGATCGCCCCGGCGTTGATCATCGGGTTCTTCGGCCGCCCGGTGTCCGGGGAGACGCTGATCTCGTTGAAGGCGTCGCCGGAGGGCTCGACGTCGACCTTGCGCGCGACGGCCTCGATCCCCTGGTCGTGCAGGCCGAGGGCATACGTGAACGGCTTGGACATCGACTGGATGCTGTAGCGGTGGTCGCTCTCGCCGACCTCGTAGACCTGGCCGTCGACGGTGGCGAGGCACAGCGAGAAGCGATCGGGGTCGGCCGCGGCGAGCTCGGGGATGTAGCCCGCGACCTCACCCCCGGCGTCGCCGCACTGGGCCACGATCTGCTCGAGATAGTCCTGCACCGGGTTGCGCATGCTGCCTCCTCCTGACGTCCGACACCGTGAGCCTACGGGTGCCAGGATGGGGGGGATGGGAGCAGATCCGAGCCGGGTCGTCGACGCCGTCCGCCGGTATGCCGTCGCGGTCGACGCGCAGGTGCTCACCGGGCCGGGCGTGTGCTCAGGGCTCGGCGCCTGGCTGCTCCTGGCCCTCGTGGCCGGGAGCGGCCCGGCCCGGGCCGATGACGCGGCTGCGCTCGAGGAAGCGCTCGGCCTGCCCGCCGACGAGGCGGTGGAGGCGCTCACCGCGCTGCTGGACGACCCGCACCCGGCGGTCGCCGCGGCGGTCGCGCACTGGGCCGACGCGGAGCGGCTCACCGAGGACTTCGCCGCGTGGTCGGTGCCCGACCGGGTCGAGGACGGGCCGCTGCCCGACCAGGAGGGCGCCGACCGATGGGCGCGGGGCTGGCGGTCGTCAGCGTGATCGCCGACCCGCAGGTGCCGCGGGGGCAGGTGCTCGCCGCCGCGCACGAGGCGGCCGCGCGGATGACCACACGGCGCGCCCCGGCCGCTCTCGAGGTCACCCGGGACGGGCACGCCTGGACGGTCACCGAGCACCGCGAGACGCGCCCCTCCTTCCGGGACGTGATCGAGGAGTGGACCGGCTGGGTGCCTCCGTGGCGCCTCGTGAGCGACCACGACCTGACCACGGCCCCCGGCTTCGGGGCGGCGGCCGCGGCGCTCGAGGCGTTCGTGCTCCCCGCCGAGCGCCCGGCCGACTGCGAGGTCCGCCAGAGCGCGGTCGCGGCCTACACCGCGACCGGCTTCGAGGCGGCTGCGGTGACGGGTATGGCGGTCCGCGCGGCCGGGATGCCGCAGGAGCAGGAGGTGCTGGTCCGCCGGATCCACGTCCGCCTGGACCGACCGCACGCCGTCGTGGCGGTGGCGCTCCACGACGGCAGCCCGTGGGACCGCCTCCCGGTCTTCACCGCCTGGGTCGACCCGGGCGAGGTCGCCGGCTCAGCCTGAGGCGCCCCGAGCTGCGGGCTCGGACTCCTGCGCCTCATCGGCCTGCGGCGACGGGGCCGACCCGCCCTGGTCGAGGTACTCCTGCGACGAGGTGAACTCCGGGGTGTCGAAGACCTCCCCGGCCAGCGGGTCGTCGACCCGCTCCACCTCGGTCTGCCCGGTGCGTTCGTCGATGCGGACCTCACTGCTGCTCAGCGGACGGTAGGAGACGACCCGACCGTCACCGTTGGTGTGCGGCGTGCTGTCCGGCTCGAAGCCGGCGAGGGTGGACGACACCGACCCCAGCTCCTCGCGGACGGTGCGCCGACGACCCCGGGTGGCCGGCTGCAGCCCGCCCTCGCCCAGGTCGGACTCCTCATGGGTGCCGCTCGGCATGACCTGCATGTAGTGCGGCATCGAGGCGACCTCGTGGCGGAACGCCCGCAGCAGCGAGACGCACGCCAGGACGAGGATGATCGAGAAGGGTGCGGCGGTCGAGATCGACAACGTCTGCAGTGCCGTCAGGGCGACGTCACCGCCCACGACGAGCAGGGCGGCCGCAGCGACGCCCTCCAGCACGGCCCAGTAGACCCGGGTGGTGACGGGGGTCTCGGTGCTGCCGCCCGAGGCGAGCATGTCGATGACCAGCGAGCCGGAGTCGGAGGAGGTGACGAAGAAGAGGATGACGACGCACATCGCCACGACGGACAGCACGGTGGTGAGAGCACCGGGCATTGACTCGAAGAACTGGAACAGCGCGGTGTCGCTGTTGAGCGTCAGGCCGCCCTCGCCGTCGTCGGTCGCCAGCGAGCCGGACTCCCGCTGGAAGAGGATCGCCGCGTCACCGAAGATCGTGAACCACACCAGGCTCGCCGCCGTCGGCGCGAGCAGGACGCCGAGGACGAACTCGCGGATGGTGCGGCCCCGCGAGATGCGGGCGATGAACATGCCGACGAAGGGCGCCCAGCTGGTCCACCAGCCCCAGTAGGCGATGGTCCAGGCGCCCTCCCAACCGTCGGTGGAGAACGGGCCGACGTGCAGGGCGGTCTGGGGCAGCAGGCTGAGGTACTGCCCGAGGTTCTGCGGGATGGCCTTGAGCAGGAAGATCGTCGGGCCGAGG
The DNA here is from genome assembly GCF_008386315.1 of Serinicoccus marinus DSM 15273. Lineage (NCBI taxonomy): Bacteria > Bacillati > Actinomycetota > Actinomycetes > Micrococcales > Ornithinimicrobiaceae > Serinicoccus > Serinicoccus marinus. The sequence goes on from NZ_CP043808.1 coordinate 3,332,634, forward strand.
ACGAAGACGGTGAGGGCCATCAGGGCGGCCACCGACATGTTGATGTTCGACAGCCACTTCAGGCCCTTGTGCACGCCGGACACGACCGACCACACGGCGACCGCGGTGATGCCGCCGATGAGGCCGATGATGAGCCAGGTCGAGCGCTCGGCCCAGCCGAGGAACTCCAGCCCGCCGAGGATCTGGCTGACGCCGAAGCCGAAGGAGGTCGCGACCCCGAAGAGGGTGCCCACGATCGCGACGGTGTCGATGGTATGCCCCATCCAGCCCTCGACCCGCTCGCGCCCGATGAGCGGCTCGAGCAGCCAGCGCACCGCGAGCGGGCGACCACGGCGGAAGGACATGTAGGCCAGCCCGAGACCCACCACTGCGTAGATCGCCCACGGGTGCAGCCCCCACTGCAGCATCATCAGCCCGACCGACTCCTGCGCGGCACCCATCGACTCCGGCGCGTTGCCGAAGGCCTCCGGCGGGGCGATGTAGTGCCAGAGCGGCTCGGCGACACCGAAGAAGACCAGACCGATCCCCATACCCGCGCTGAAGAGCATGAGGAACCAGGAGACGACCCCGAACTCGGGCCGCTCGTGGTCGCGGCCGAGCCGGATCCGGCCCACCCGGGAGACCGCGCAGTAGATGACGAAGCCGAGGAAGAGGTTGACGGCGATGACGTACCACCAGCCCACCCCGTCGGTGATGGCGGTGTTGAGCGAGGTGGTGGCGCTCTCCAGGGCGTCGCCGGCGGAGCGGGCGAAGACGATGGTGGCGATGATGAGGCCGAAGATGACGACCGAGGCCGGGATGAAGACCGGCTTGAGGATCGCCGACCACCCACCCCCGGGGCCGGTCGGCTCGGCCGGCGACTCCGGCGGGGACTGGGTGGGCGACGACATCGGCGGCTACCTCCTGAGGGACCTCGGACGCCCCTCAGTCTCGCGGAGCCGGGCGGACCTGTCGACCGCGCCGCTGATCACATGCTGCCGAGGTGCCCCGCGAGCTGCCGGTGCCGGGTGAGGCTGGAGTCGTTGAGGCCGCGGATGTCGACGGTGGTGCCGTGCGCGGCATACTTCCGCTCGATCGCGTCCAGGGCCGCGACGGTCGAGGCGTCCCAGATGTGGGAGTCGGTCATGTCGATGACGACGCTTCGCGGGTCGCCGGCGTAGTCGAACTGGTGCACCAGGTCGTTGCTCGAGGCGAAGAAGAGCTCGCCGACGACCTTGTAGGTCGCCACCTCGGGGTCGTCGTTCGGCACACTGACCACCTGCGTGAAGTGCGCCACCCGACGGGCGAAGACGACCATCGCGGTGAGCACGCCGACGACGACACCGATCGCCAGGTTGTGGGTCGCGATGGTGGTGGCGACGGTCGCGATCATGACGATGTTCTCGCTCTTGGGCATCCGGCGCAGCGTCGACGGCGCGATGCTGTGCCAGTCGAAGGTCGCGACCGAGACCATGATCATCACCGCGACGAGGGCGGCCATGGGGATGGACGCGACGAGGTCGCCGAGGACCACGACGAGGATCAGCAGGAAGACACCCGCGAGGAACGTCGAGATCCGGGTGCGCGCGCCCGAGGCCTTGACGTTGACCATCGTCTGGCCGATCATCGCGCAGCCGCCCATGCCCCCGAAGAGGCCGGTGACGACGTTGGCGACACCCTGGCCCCAGCCCTCGCGGGTCTTGTCCGACCCGGTGTCGGTGATGTCGTCGACGAGCTTGGCGGTCATGAGCGACTCCATGAGGCCGACGAGCGCCATGGCTAGGGCATACGGAGCGATGATCTGCAACGTCTCCCAGGTGAGCGGGACATCCGGGACGACGAAGGAGGGCAGGCTGTCCGGCAGCTGCCCCTCGTCGCCGACGTCCGGCAGCCCCATCCGTGCGGTGAGCGCGAGCGTGGTGAGCGCCACGATCGCGACCAGCGGGGCGGGCACGGCCGTCGTGACGCGGGGCAGCGCCACCATGACGAGGATGCCGGCGGCCACCATGGGGTAGACCAGCCAGGGAACGCCGACCAGGTGCGGGATCTGCGCGGTGAAGATGAGGATGGCCAGCGCGTTGACGAAGCCGACCATGACCATCCGGGGGATGAAACGCATGAGCCGGGCGACGCCCGCCAGGGAGAGCACGATCTGCAGCACGCCGGCGAGCAGCACGGTCGCGATGAGGTAGTCGAGGCCGTGCTCGCGGACGACCGGTGCGATGACCAGCGCGATCGCGCCGGTGGCCGCGGAGATCATCGCCCGGCGGCCGCCGACGATCGCGATCGTCACCGCCATCGTGAAGGACGCGAAGAGCCCGACGCGCGGGTCGACCCCGGCGATGACGGAGAACGAGATCGCCTCGGGGATGAGGGCCAGGGCGACGACGAGGCCGGCGAGCACCTCGGTGCGCAGCCGGGCGGGCGAGCGCAGCGCGGCGCGCACCGAGTGCGGGTCGGAGGTGCTGGTGGTGGAGGGCGCGGGGGCAGGCAGCATGGACAGGGCGAGTCCTCGCAGGATCGTCGGTGGTGTCAGGGAGGTATGCCGCTGGTCCGGTCCGGGCGGGCGCCCACCGCCGGCGGCGTCACCAGTCTACCGTCGCGCCGCGACGCCCCCGCTCGCCGTCGTGCGCCGTCCTCCCGGCTCCGGCCCCGGGGCTGCTCCGTCGGCCTCAGCCGCGGGCGACCGCCACCTCCGCGAGCCGGTCCAGCGAGGCCTGCAGGTGGTCGGTGGTCGTGCTCCGCGCCTTGTCCATGCGGGACTCGTCGGTCAGCTCGCTCCAGTCGTAGACGTGGGTGACGCGGCTGCGACCATCCCCCAGCGGCTCGACCTGCCAGCCCCACTCGTGCCCGGCCGGGTCCTGGCCCTCGCTCGCCGGACGCCACGCGACCCGGCGGCCCTCCTCGAAGGCCACGACGTGGTTGTCACGCACCTTGCCGTTGGTCAGCCGCATGGAGAAGACCTCGCTCACGGCCCGGATCCGCTCGCCGCCGACCACCTCGTCGAGGTTGTCGTTGCCGTCCCACTCCGGCTGGCGGCGCGGGTCGGCGATGAGCTCGAAGATCACCTCCGCCGGTGCCTCGATCTCGCGGCTGGCGGTGACGACGCGCTGCTCAGTCTGCGCTTGCTCGCTGCTCATGGCCCCAGTCAACCGTCCCGGGCCGGTGCGCGTCGAGCGATGAGTCCGCGCCGGCAGGCGTGTCACACCCGGCACAGGACGCGCTCGACGTCCCACACACCGGCAGGATGCACCCATGACCGCAGCACAGCGCAGCAGCGAGACCCGCACCGTCGGCGAGGGCGCCGACCTCATCACCTACGACGTCCACGGCGACCTCGCCGGGGCCGCACCGGACCGCCCGGTCCTGCTCGCCGTCGGCTCGCCGATGGACGCGGTCGGTTTCCAGGCGCTCGCCGAGCAGGTCGACGACCGCCCGGTCGTGACCCTCGACCCGCGTGGCGCGGGTCGCAACCCCACCGCCACCGACCTGCTGACCCCAGAGCGGCACGCCGCCGACCTGCACCGTGTCGTCGAGGCGCTGGGCGGCGGACCGGTGGACGTCTTCGCCTCCAGCGGTGGCGCGGTCAACGCGCTGGCGCACGCGGCGGCATACCCGCAGGACGTGCGCCGGGTCGTCGCGCACGAGCCGCCGCTGGCGACCTACCTGCCCGACCGGGAGCCGCTGCTGGCCGCGTGCGAGGACCTGCGCGCGACCTACGAGCGCGACGGCCACGGGGCGGCGATGGCGAAGTTCATCACCCTGGTCATGGTGCTCGGCCCGATCGACGACTCCTACCTGCAGCAGCCGACGCCCGACCCGGCCGCCTTCGGTATGCCCGCCGGCGACGACGGGTCCCGCGACGACGCGCTCTTCCGCAACCTGCCCGCCTGCAACGCCTACGAGCCGGACCTGGAGGCTCTCGGCGCCCTGGGCGACCGGCTCGTGGTCGCCGTCGGTGAGGAGTCCGGGGAGACCTTCGCCACCCGCGGCGCTCGCTCGGTGGCGCAGGCGCTCGGCCAGGAGGCCGTGGTCGTGCCCGGTGACCACGGCGGCTACATGGGCGAGGTCTACGGGCAGCCCGCGGGCAAGCCCGAGGAGTTCGCCGCCGCGCTGCGCGAGATCCTGGGCTGAGCGGCCTTGGTGCAGGGACGGTGCCTCACGTCCGTCGCTCGGACGGCGGAGGTGAGGCACCATCCCTGCACCTTCACCGGGTCAGGCCTCGACGACTGCCTTCATCCGCTCCAGGGTGGTGCGCATGCCGCGGACGTTGGTGCGGCCGCGGGCACGGCCAAGCACGGCCCAGTAGAGCCGCAGCGGCAGGATCGGCTCGAGCCGGAAGTACTCCGTGACCTCGGTGCCCTCCCCCGACGGCTGCAGCCGGTAGCCCCAGTTGTTGACGACGACCTTCGTGGTGCCGACCGAGAACTCGAAGAGCCGTTCCGGCTGGCACCGGGTCACCCGGCAGGCGGACCAGTAGGTCGGCCCCACGCCGTTGCGCACCACCTTCCCGGCGAAGGTCGCGCCCACCTCCGGGCCGGTCGAGCCGCCGGTCCACCGCCCCGCCACCGTCTCCGGGCTGAACTCCCCGATCCGGGCGACATCGCTGACCAGCGCCCACACCTGCTCGGGCGGGGCGTCCATGTGCAGAGTGACCTCGTCGGTCAGGGGTCGCATCGATCCGTCTCCTCCGTCCCCGCTGAGCACGCTTGTGCCCAGCCTGGTGCCTGACCTCGCGACCCATGCGTGCCCCGGGGCACCGATGGGTCGCAAGGTGAGGCACCAGCATGCCCCACGGGTCAGCGACGGGCAGCCGGACGGGGTCTCGGGTCGGGCCGCGCCCCCCGACCAGCCATGGTCACCGCGTTGGCGACGACGATGACCGCCATGCCGACCCACTCGTGCAGCGCGAGCAGCTGGCCCAGCAGGACGACCCCGACGAGCGCGGCGAGCACCGGGTGGGCGCTCATCGCGATGCCGAAGACCCCGGCCGGCACCCGCCTCAGCACCAGCAGGTCGAGGGTGTAGGGCACGACCGTCGACAGGACGCCGGCGACGACGGCATACCCGAAGGCCGCGGTGGTGAAGCGGTCGGTGAGGCTGAGCCAGACCAGGACCGGGAGGTATGCCGTCGCCGAGACCGCGGTCGCGAGCGCGGTCCCCTGCACCCCCGGCAGCGCCGCGCCGACCGCGCGGTTGGCGAGGATGTAGCCGCCCCAGCAGGCCGCGGCAGCCAGACCGAAGGCGACGCCGAGGTAGTCGCTGCTCGGGCCGGGCAGCACGAGGACGTAGACCCCGATCCCGGCCGCGACCGCGAGCGCGAGGTCCCGTGCCGACCGGGAGCCGAGCAGCGCCACCGCCAGCGGGCCGAGGAACTCCAGGGTCACCGCGAGACCGAGGCCGATCCGCTCGACCGCGGCGTAGAGCCCGAGGTTCATCCCGGCGAACATCGCCGCCAGCCAGACGACGCGCAGCCACTGGGCCCGCGTCAGCCGCCGGACCTGCGGTCGGGTGAGCGGCAGCAGCACCGCGGAGGCCACGAGCTGGCGCACCGCGACCACCCCGGCGGGACCGATCGCCGAGAACGCGTGGCTGCCCCAGGCGGCACCGACCTGCGTGCTGCCCGCGGCGGTGAGCATGAGCAGCACGTCGCGCGGGCTGGTGCGCGACGCGGGCGGGCGAACGGCGGCGGGAGCGGGGGCTGGGTCACCGACATACCCGCAGTCTCCGGCGCACGGACTCATACGAGAAATGCACGAGTCCTGATCTGCATACACTTGTCGTATGCCTCCGACCGACCTGTCGTTGCGCGACCTGCGCTCGTTCCTCGCCGTCGTCGACGAGGGCACCTTCACCGACGCCGCGATCGCGCTGCGGACGACGCAGGCGTCGGTCTCGCGCCACGTGGGGGCGCTCGAGCAGGCGCTCGGCGTGCGGCTGCTGCAGCGTGGCGGTCGGGTGTCGTGACCCTCACCGTCGCCGGGCGGCGCGTCGTGGCGTACGCCCGCCGGTTGCAGGACGAGGCCGCCGGGTTGGTGCGGGCGGCCCAGGACGAGGGTGGCGAGGTCCGGGTCGGGTTCGCCTGGGCCGCGCTCGGCATGCACACCGCGACCGTGCAGCGGGAGTGGGCCCGGCGGCACCCGGGCTCGGAGCTGACCTTCGTCAACAGCACGACCCGCTTCGCCGGGCTCACCGAGGGGATCGCCGAGGTCGCCGTGGTGCGCCGCGACCCCGGCGTCTCGCAGCTGGCGAGCGCGGTGCTCGGTCACGAGGAACGGATGGCGGCGCTGCCCGTCGAGCACGAGCTCGCGCGCCGCCGCAGCCTGCGGATGGCCGACTACGCGGGTCAGACCGTGGCCCTCGACGTCGCCACCGGCACGACGACCCCCGACCTCTGGACCCCGCAGCAGGCTCCCGGGTCCTACCGCGAGGTCCGGGGCACCGACGAGTGGCTCACCGCGATCGCTGCGGGCCGGGCGATCGGGCTGACCTCACAGGCGACGGCGGCGCAGTACTCCCGCACCGGGGTGGTCTTCCGCCGGGTCCGGGACGCGCCGACCGTGGCGGTCCACCTCATCTGGTGGCGGCAGGACCCGCCGGCCTGGCTCGACGAGCTGGTGGCCGTGATCCGCGAGACCTACGCGCGGACCGCCTGATCCGCCCCGCCGCCGCGGCGCCGCCCGAGCCGCCCTGAGCAGCAGCGGCGGGAAACTTCTGACCCGGCGGGGCGTTGACACACCTCCAGAGCAGTCCGACGAGAGGATGAGCATGCCCCGCAAGACCGCCGCGCTCGGCGCCGCCCTGGATGCGGCCCGCCGCTTCGCGCGCAAGAACCCGGACAAGACGCAGTCCTACCTGGACAAGGCCGCCGACTTCGCCGACCGGCAGACCAAGGGGAAGTACTCCTCGCAGATCCGCTCGGCCAGCGACAAGGCGAGCCAGGCGGCGCTTGGGAGGGACGGTCGCGACCCGGCGAGCGACCCGCAGGACCGCCCGGTCGACGACGGGCGGGACACCGGCTCGACCAGCCGCACGCCGCCGCCCCCGCCGCCGTCCGCCTGAGCCGCTGACCGGGCGCGGTCAGCGGGCGGCGGCCGCCTCCCGGAGCGCCCCGAGCGCGGTCGCGATGCCCGGGTGGTCGGCGCTGCCACGACGGATGCCGGTCCGCAGGTAGCGCGCCGGAGCCGGATCACCGTGCAGTGGCACCCTGACCACCGGGTAGGCGGTGGGGATCTGGGCCAGGCGCGGCACGAGCGCGATGCCCAGGCCTGCCCCCACGAGCGCCGCGCCGGTGTCCCACTCCGCGGCGTAGTGCGCGACCGTCGGGGTGAAGCCGGCGCCGGTGCAGGCGGTCTGGAGCAGCTCGTGGTAGGGCCGCCCCGGCCGGTCCATGATCCAGCGCTCCCCCGCGAGATCCCGCAGGGGCACCGACTCCCGGCTCGCCAGCGGATCGCCCGCACGCACCAGGAGGTCGATCGGGTCCTCCACCAGCGGGCGCTGCTCGAAGCGGCTGTCCGTGCTGGGCGGGAGGGTCGAGAGCGCCACGACGACGGCGACGTCGGCCCGCCCGGTGAGGAGCAGCTCGAAGCACTCCTCGGGGTCGGCCTCGACGATCTGGACCTCGGCGCCGAGCTCGGCGTGGACGCGCGCCGCCACCTCGGGCAGGAGCGCCGAGGCGGCGGTCGAGAAGCCGGCCAGGCGCAGCACCCCGCCGCCGGTCTCGGCCACCCGGGCGACCTCGGCGCGGATCTCCTCCCACCGGGACACCAGCTCGTCGGTGCGGTCCAGGAGCACCTGCGCCGCGGGGCTGAGCCGCACGCCGCGCCCGTCGTGCACCAGCAGGTCGACCCCCAGCTCCCGGCCCAGGGTCCGCAGCTGCTGGGAGACCGCCGAGGGGGTGTAGCTCAGGGCCTCGGCGGCACCCGTCACGGTGCCGCGCTGGGCCACCATCCGCAGCACCTGCAGGCGCCGGTCGATCATGCAGCCAGTGTGCACGACATCGTGCATTTTCCGGCGCTGGTGCGCGCGAGGACCCGCACCGCAGACTCGCGGTATGCGCACCCTCGACCCGCTCCTGGACCCCTTCACGATCAAGGGGCTCCGGCTGCGGAACCGGGTCGTGAGCACCAGCCACGAGCCGGCCTACGCCGAGGGTGGGCTGCCGCGCGAGCGCTACCTCGCCTACCACGTGGAGAAGGCCCGAGGCGGTGTCGGTCTCACCATGATCGGTGGCTCGGCGGTCATCGCCCGCGACAGCCCGCCCGCCTTCGGCAACCTCGAGCTGCACCGCGACGAGATCGTGCCCTGGATGCGCCGCCTCACCGACGCCGTGCACGAGGAGGGTGCCGCCGTCATGTGCCAGGTGACCCACCTGGGGCGGCGGACCAGCAACTACACCGGCGACTGGCTGCCGACGGTCTTCCCCTCGCCGCTGCGCGAGCCGGCGCACCGGGCCTTCCCCAAGGTCGCCGAGGCGTGGGACCTCGACCGCATCGTCGAGGACTACGTCAGCGCCGCCCAGCGCTGCGTCGAGGGCGGGCTCGACGGCATCGAGCTGCAGAGCTACGGCCACCTGCTGGACGCCTTCCTCTCCCCCGCGACGAACCACCGGGACGACGAGTGGGGCGGCTCCCTCGAGCACCGGATGGCCTTCCCCCGGCGAGTCATCCGTGCCGTGCGTGCCGCGCTGGGGCCGGAGCCGGTCCTCGCGATCCGCATGTCGATGGACGAGGACCGGCCCGACGGCCTGCAGCGCGAGGAGGCGCTCACCGCGCTGCGCGCGTTCACGCAGGACGGCGTGGACCTGCTCAGCGTGATCAAGGGCACCATCGAGAGCGACGCGACGCTCGCCCGGGTCATCCCCTCGATGGGCACCCCGTCCGCGCCCTTCCTCGACTTCGCCGGGGAGATCCGCCGTGAGGTCGACATCCCCGTCATGCACGCCTCGCGGATCTCCGACGCGGCGACCGCCCGGCACGCGATCCGCGACGGGCTGCTCGACCTGGTGGGGATGACGCGCCCGCAGATGGCCGATCCCTACCTCGTCGCCAAGATCGCCGCCGGCGAGGAGGACCGGGTGCGGCCCTGCGTCGGCGCCAACTACTGCCTGGACGCGATCTACGCCTCGGGCGACGCCAAGTGCCTGCACAACCCGGCGGCCGGGCGCGAGCTCACGCTCAGCCACGTCGTCCCGCCCGCACCGGTGCGCCGCAAGGTGGTCGTCGTCGGCGCCGGTCCCGCCGGGCTCGAGGCCGGCAGGGTGCTCGGCGAGCGCGGTCACGACGTCGTCGTCCTGGAGGCCGACGACCTCCCGGGGGGCCAGGTCAAGCTGGCCTCGCGCCCGGGCCGCCGGCGCGACCTCGTCGGGGTCGTCGACTGGCGGGTCAGTGAGCTCAAGCACACCGGTGTCGACCTGCGCCTCGGCGTCTTCGCGGAGGTCGAGACGGTGCTCGCCGAGGAGCCGGACGTCGTCATCGTGGCCACCGGGGGTATGCCGAACCACGACTTCCTGCTCGAGGGCACCGGGCTGGTGCGTGACACCTGGGACGTGATGTCCGGCGAGGTGCGGGAGGGTGGCAGCGTGGTCGTCTACGACGACAACGGCGCCGAGCCGGGCGTCGACGCCGCCGAGCTGCTGGCGGGCCGCGGGGCCCGGGTGGAGTTCGTCACGCCCGAACGGATGATCGCGCCCCTCGTCGGGGGGATGAACTCACCTGCCTACCTGCGGGCCTTCGACGAGCACGACGTCGTGGTCACCCTCGCGACCCGTCTGGTCGGCGTCACGCGCCACCCCGAGGGCGGGCTCGTCGCCCGGTTGCGCCACGACTACTCCGGTGCCGAGGTGGAGCGCCGGGTCGACCAGGTCGTGGTGGAGCACGGCACCCTCCCGCTCGACGACCTCTACCACCAGCTCGTGCCGCTGTCGGTCAACGCCGGCGCGGTCGACCACGACGCGCTGCTCGCCGTGCAGCCGCAGCTCGTGGGGGTGGGCGGCGGCCTGCCCCACCCTGCCGGCTCGGGCTTCCAGCTCTTCCGGATCGGCGACGCCGTCGCCAGCCGCAACATCCACGCCGCGATCTACGACGCGCTCCGCCTCTGCCTGGCCATCTGACCGGCATACCCGAAAGAGGATCCGATGACGACCACCCTCACCAGCACCCCCACGCAGATAGCGACCGGGACCACCGACCTCGCCGGGATGGTCGCCCGGCGGGTGCCGGGCTTCAGCCTGGACGCGCCCTTCTACACCAGCCAGGAGGTCTACGACGCCGACCTGGCGGCGGTGTGGGCACGGTGCTGGATCTTCGTCGCGACCGAGGCCGAGGTCGCCGAGCCCGGCGACTTCGTCACCGTCGACATCGGCCCGCACTCGGTCATCGTCGTGCGCGACGACGACGAGGAGGTGAGCGCGCTGCGCAACGTGTGCCGGCACCGGGGCTCCGGGTGCTCACCGAGCGTTCCGGGTCGGTCGGCAACATCGTCTGCGGCTACCACCGGTGGACCTACGCCACCGACGGCACCCTGCTGCACGCCGGCGACCAGGCACCGACGTTCGACACGTCCTGCTTCGGGCTGCGACGGGTCCACGTGCGCACGGTCTCCGGGCTCGTCTTCGTCAGCCTCGCCGAGGACCCGCCCGAAGACTGGGAGGAGATGGCGGCGACCGTCGCTCCCTATCTCGACCCGCACCAGCCGCTGCGCACCAAGGTCGCGGCCCAGCACGACCTCATCGAGCACGCCAACTGGAAGCTGGTGATAGAGAACAACCGGGAGTGCTACCACTGCGAGGGTGGGCACCCCGAGCTGACCTGCACCTTCTTCCCGACCTGGGGCTACGACCGCGACAAGATCCCGGCCCGCCTCATGCCCGCCCACGAGCGCTACCTCGCGGCCGAGGCCGCGCTGGAGACCGCTTGCCGCGAGCGGGGCATGGCCTTCGCCGAGGTCGAGGCCCTGGAGGAGGAGCGGTCCACCGCCTTCCGGGTCCAGCGCGAGGCGCTGGACGGCGCCGGGGAGTCCTACACCGTCGACGGGGCCGTCGCCTCCCGCCGCCTCCTGGCCGACTTCGACACGGCGCGGCTGGGGCGGGCCTCGGTGCACACCCAGCCCAACGCGTGGTTCCACTTCCTCTCCGACCACGTCGTCACCTTCGCGGTGCTGCCGCTGGCCCCCGACCGGACCCTGGTGCGCACCACCTGGCTGGTGCACGAGGACGCCGTGGAGGGCGAGCACTACGACCTCGAGCGGCTCACCGAGGTGTGGGACCACACCAACGAGGAGGACGGCGAGTTCTGCGCCCGGGCGCAGCAGGGGGTGGGAGACCCGGCCTACGTGCCCGGGCCCTACTCACCCAGCGAGCGGCAGGTCGAGTCCTTCGTCGCGTGGTACGTCGCGCGGCTGCGCGAGGAGCTGGCGCGATGACCGAGGTCCTGACCCGTGGGACGCGGGCGCCGGCCTACCTGGACCAGGTCGACGCGGAGCTCGTCTGCGTCGGGGTCGAGCAGGTGACCCACGACGTGCGCAGCCTCACCCTGAGCGTCCCGGACGGCGCGGCGCTGCGCTTCCGGCCGGGGCAGTACGTCACCGTCACCGTGGACCTGGACGGACAGTGGCTCAGCCGCTGCTACACCATCGCCTCCTCCCCGCTGCAGATCGGTACGCTCACGCTGACGGTGAAGCGGCAGGGGCCGGTATCGGGGTGGCTGCACGACCGGTTCGAGCCCGGAGGTCGGCTGCGGGTGAGCGGGCCGATGGGGGTCTTCAGCACCGACGAGCACCCGGCGGCCGCGCACCTGCTGCTGTCTGCCGGCAGCGGCATCACGCCGGTGATGTCGATGCTGCGGACGCTCGCGCGGAGCGAGGGCACGCACGACGTCGTCTTCGTGCACAGCGCACGGACTCCGGCAGACATCATCTTCCGCCGCGAGCTCGAGCAGCTGGAGGCGGCGTTGCCCTGGCTGCGCGTCGCCGTGGTCTGCGAGGGCGACAGCGAGGACGAGGTATGGCGTGGTGCCCGTGGTCGACTGACCGCCGGTTTGCTCCGTGAGCTGGTGCCCGACGCCGCCGGCCGGGAGGTCTTCACCTGCGGGCCGGCGCCCTACATGGACGCCGTGCGCGGGCTGCTGGCCGAGCTCGGGTGCGACCCGCTGCGGTGCCACCAGGAGTCCTTCGTCCTCGACACCAGCGGGGGCGTGGTGGCAGGCGACGCACCCGCGCCGGACGTCCCGGCGTCCGACGAGGGCGTGGGCGACGGGGACGCCGCCGGGACGGCGATGCATACCGTCACTCTGACGCGCAGCGGCCGGGAGGTGCCCTGCGCCGCCGGCCAGACGATCCTGGCCGCAGCCGCCCGGGCCGGGTTGAGCCTGCCCTCGTCCTGCGCGGAGGGGGTGTGCGGCACCTGCAAGAGCCAGCTGCTCACCGGCAGCGTCGACATGCGGCACGGCGGTGGCATCCGGCCCCGCGAGATCGCCGCCGACAAGGTGCTGCTGTGCTGCTCCACGCCGTTGGAGGACTGCGTCATCGAGGCATGAGGTCCCGGTCGCGCATGCCGGGGCATGGTGTCTCCCACTCAGCGGCCGGGTCCGGTGAGCCTCGCCGAACGACCGCGCCCGGCGCCGGGCGACGCGGCCGGCGTGGGGCCACCGCGGACGGCGCCGGGCCGCTCGACTGCAGCCTCACGGACCTCAGAGCCACAGGCTGCGGCGATCTGTTCACACGCGCGCGTTATCTCCCGGGAGTGTGCACATATCCCTGCAGCGTGCTTCGCCTGGTGCCCACGTGACGCACGTGGCGGGGACGGTCCGGGAAGTAACGGGCTGCAGATCGGTGCGGTCGCGCCACCCGCCGTCCCGCCCTCGGGCGTCGCCTCGGTGTACCGACCTGTCCGGTCAGGACACCTCGGCCGAGTGGCCCTGCAACCGGGGGAGCAACTCCTCGCTGAAGAACCGCATGAAGCCGTCGACGTCCGGCCCCGCGTTGATGAGCGCCAGGTGGTCGAAGCCCGCGTCGGCAAACTGCCGCACGACCTCCAGGTGGCGCTCCACGTCGGGGCCGCAGGCGAAGACCTCGCGCATCGAGTCCGGGGTGATGAACTGCGTGGCGGCATCGAAGTGGGGCGGGTTGGGGAGCTCGCTGTTGACCCGCCAGCTGCCGAGCCCGAAGCGGAACATCCGGTGCGCCGACTCGGCCGCGGACTGCTCGTCCGGGGCCCAGGCGAGCGGCACCTCGTTGTAGCGCGGCCCGGAGCCACCGGCCTGCTCGAAGGCCTCGATGAGCGAGGCGTCCGGGTCGGTCGCGAAGATGCCGTCGCCCTGCTGGGCGGCCACCCGGGCCGCCTGCGGCCCGCCGATGGCCACGACGATGTCCGGCAGCGTCTCGGGCAGGTCGAAGACCCGGGCGTCCTCGAGGGTGAGGAACTCCCCGCGGTAGGAGTGGTAGCCGCCCTGCCAGAGCAGGCGGATGATCTCGAGGGCCTCGCGCAGCATCTGGTGCCGGTCGCGCACCTCGGGCCAGCCCTGGCCGACGACGTGCTCGTTGAGCCGCTCGCCCGACCCCACCCCGAGGGTGAAACGCCCCCCGGACAGGATCTGCGTGGTCGCCGCGGCCTGGGCGATGATCGCCGGGTGGTAACGGATGGTCGGGCACGTCACCCCGGTCGCCAGCCCGATGCGCTCCGTCGACGCGGCGATCGCGCCGAGCACCGACCAGACGAAGGGCGAGTGCTCGTGCTCGGGCAGCCAGGGGTGGAAGTGGTCGCTGATCTCGACGAAGTCGAAGCCCGCCCGCTCGGCCTCCACGGCCTGCCGCACGAGCTCGGTGGGGGAGAAGTTCTCGGCGAACAGCTTGAATCCGATCTGCATGGCTCCAGCCTAGGAGCCGCGCCCCCGGCCGCGCGGCGTGCCCACGGGCGGCTGGGCCGGGTGCGCGGCGTGGGCGTCGCGCGGAGACATCAGCGGCGCCGGGACATTGAGCCGGTGACAGGACCGCCATACCCGATCAGAGGACGAGACATGCCGTTGCGCAAGATCGCCGCCCTGGGCGCCGCCGCCGACGCGGCCCGCCGCTTCGCCCGCAAGGACCCGGAGAAGACGCGGTCCTACCTCGACAAGGCCGCCGACTTCGCCGACCGGCAGACGACGGGGAAGTACACCAGCCAGATCCGCTCCGTCTGCGACAAAGCCGGTCAGGCGGCCCTGGGCGACGAGGGCCGCCCGCGCCCGCGCGACGAGGACCGGCCGGAGGGCTCGCGCCCCTAGCCCCGTCCGCCCGTGGCGGATGAGCGCGCGGGACCCCACGAGGATGGTTAGCGTCGACGAGGGCCCGCACCCTCGACCGACCGGGCCGTCGGGCGTGCCTACCGACCACCGAGGAGACCGACATGGGCCACAGCGACCACGACGCCACCGTCCCCGCAGCGCACCGCCACGAGCCGGCAGTTCCGTCCTACCCCCCGGCGCCGGAGGTGCCCCGCCCGCCGAGCCCCAGCACCGCGGGCCAGGCCGCCGACAACCCGCTCTACACCGACCGGACCGAGCCGGGGCAGGGCGGTGAGCTGCACCAGCAGCCCGGACCCGACCAGGAGGTCCTGACCACGGCGCAGGGGGTGCCGCTCGCCGACGACCAGAACTCCCTGAAGGTCGGTGACCGCGGCCCGACCCTGCTCGAGGACTTCGCACTGCGCGAGAAGATCTTCCACTTCGACCACGAGCGCATCCCGGAGCGGGTGGTCCACGCCCGCGGGTACGGCGCGCACGGCACCTTCACCGCGGCCGAGGACCTGTCCGACCTGACCTGTGCCTCGCTCTTCGCCGAGGCGGGCAAGCAGACCCCGGTCTTCGTCCGCTTCTCGACCGTCGCCGGCAACCTGGGGTCCTTCGACCTCGCGCGCGACGTGCGAGGCTTCGCCACGAAGTTCTACACCGACGAGGGCAACTGGGACCTCGTCGGCAACAACATCCCCGTCTTCTTCGTCCAGGACGCGGTGAAGTTCCCCGACCTGGTCCACGCCGTCAAGGAGGAGCAGGACCGCGGCTGGCCGCAGGCCCAGTCCGCGCACGACACCTTCTGGGACTTCGCCAGCCTCATGCCCGAGTCCACGCACATGTTGCTGTGGCAGATGTCGGACCGCACCATCCCACGGTCCTTCCGCTTCATGCAGGGCTTCGGCGTGCACACCTTCCGGATGGTGGACGCGGACGGCCGCAGCACCTACGTGAAGTTCCACTGGGTGCCCCGCCAGGGCCTGCAGTCCGTGGTGTGGAACGAGGCCGTGAAGATCAACGGGGCCGACCCCGACTTCCACCGCCGTGACCTGTGGCAGGCCATCAACAACGGCGACCTGCCGGAGTGGGACCTCGCCGTGCAGACCTTCGACGACGAGTTCGCCGACCAGTTCGAGTTCGACGTACTCGACTCGACCAAGATCATCCCCGAGGAGCAGGTGCCGCTGCGCGTCATCGGGACCATGCGCCTGGAGCGGGTGGTCGACAACGTCTTCAGCGAGACCGAGCAGGTCGCCTTCTGCACCCAGAACATCGTGCGTGGCCTCGACTTCACCAACGACCCGCTGCTGCAGGGCCGCAACTTCTCCTACCTGGACACCCAGCTCAAGCGGCTGGGCAGCCCCAACTTCACCCAGCTGCCCATCAACGCGCCCCGGTGCCCGGTGGCGCACTTCCAGCGGGACGGGCACATGCAGACCGGCGCGCAGTCCGGCCGCGCCACCTACGAGCCCAACTCCTTCACCGGGGCGGCGGCCGGCCCGCGGGCCGACGCCGAGCGGGGCTACCGCAGCGTGCCCCGGCACGAGAGCGGCGACACCCGTCGCGTCCGCCCGGAGTCCTTCGCCGACCACTACTCCCAGGCGGGGCAGTTCTGGCGCAGCCAGAGCGCGACCGAGCAGCAGCACATCCGGATGGCCTTCGTCTTCGAGCTCTCCAAGTGCGAGATCCCGCAGATCCGGACCCGCGTGGTGGCCAACCTGCGCAACGTCGACGAGGGACTCGCCGCCGCGGTCGCCGACGGCCTGGGGATGGACCTGCCGGAGGCGACGCCGCCGCACGTGCAGCCGAACCACGACCTGCCCGACTCGCCGGCGCTGAGCATGATGTCGCGGGCACCGCAGAGCTTCGCCGGGCGCAAGCTCGGCATCCTCGTCACCGACGGCGTGGACGCTGAGGTCCTGGACGGCCTGCGCGAGACCTTCGAGCAGGGCGGTGCCCTCGTCGAGACGATCGGCCTCAAGGTCGGCGGGGTCACCCTCGCCGACGGCGAGCGCCGACCGGTGGACCACAAGATCGACGGAGCACCCTCGGTCCTCTTCGACGCCGTGGCGCTGCTCGGCGCGGACGGTGCCGCCGACGAGCTCGCCGGGCACCCCGCCACCCGTGACTTCGTCTCGGACGCCTTCAGCCACTACAAGGTCATCGGCCACCTGCCCGGCGCGCAGGCGCTGCTGCGGGCCGGGGGCATCGACGGCAGCCTCGACGAGGCCTGCCACGACCTGGGGACCGCCACCCCCCAGGACTTCCTCGAGGCCTGCGGCGCGCTGCGCCACTGGGCCCGCGACGTCTGAGCCGACCACCCGTCCGTCAGCACCTCACCGCAAGGAGAGCAGCATGACCAGAGCAGACCTGTCCTCGCTCCCCGGCCAGCACCAGGACTGGCCCGGCACAGTCGCCGACCTCGACCCGCAGCCCGACCACGGCGAGCAGTCCTGGACGGGTCGGGACCGCCTCCCGGGGCGACGTGCGCTCATCACCGGCGGAGACTCCGGGATCGGGCGTGCCGTCGCCCTCACCTTCGCCAAGGAGGGCGCCGCCGTCGCCGTGGCGCACCTGCCGCAGGAGCAGGCGGACGCCGAGCGCACCCGGCAGCTGGTCGAGGAGACCGGGGGCACCTGCCACCTGTTCGCCGTCGACCTGCGGGACCGGGAGACCAACGAGCAGGTCGCCCGGGACGCCGTCGACGCCCTCGGCGGGCTGGACGTGCTGGTCGCCAACGCGGCCTACCAGATGACCCACGACCTGCTCGAGGAGTTCCCTCCCGAGCAGGTCGAGCGGACCTTCGCGACCAACGTCTTCTCGCCGTTCTGGCTGGTGCGGGCGCTGGCCGACGAGCTGAGCCCGGGTGGGTCGGTCATCGTCACGACCTCGATCCAGGCCTACTCGCCCTCGGACCACCTGCTCGACTACGCGGCCACCAAGGCTGCGCTCAACAACCTCGTGGTCAACCTGGCCGCCGAGCTGGGGCAGCGCGGCGTACGGGTGAACGCCGTGGCACCAGGCCCGATCTGGACCCCGCTCATCCCCTCGACGATGGCCGCGGACAAGGTCGAGGGCTTCGGGTCGGACACCCCGCTCGGTCGGGCCGGCCATCCGGTCGAGGTCGCGGCGGCCTATGTCTTCCTGGCCTCCGACGAGGCGAGCTACGTCTCCGGCACCGTGCTCGGGGTGACGGGCGGCAAGCCGGTCTTCTGAGCCCGGCGGCCGCGGTCGCCGGCGCGAGGGGCGTCGATCCCGACCGCCCCTGGATGAGAAGGTGGGGCGACCGGGACACGAAGGAGGCGCAGCGATGGTGGCGGACGGGCTCGACCCAGGAGAGCGCGAGCAGCTGACCTACACCCTCGACTCGCGCCTCGGACCGCACCTGGAGGCAGCCACCGCCGCGGTGCGCGAGGCCGAGCGTGGTCTGACCGACGCCCGGGAGCGGCTGGCCGCCGCCGAGCGGGCGGTGCAGGAGGCGGCCTACACCTCGGACCCGTTGCCGTTCATGCGACAGGGGATGCAGGAGGAGGTCGACGGCCTCGCGCGCAAGACCACGGAGAAGAAGGTGCGGGCGTCCTACCGTTTCCTCGTCGACCGGGCCGTCGACCTGGCGGCGGCGGAGGTCCAGCGCTACCACGACGACCGGTCCGCCGACCGGCGCGAGCGGGAGCAGGGCGTCGAGGCCTGTCGGGAGGCCGAGCGGCGCGCCGTCCTGGCGCTCGAGGCGGCTCGCCAGATGCACGAGCGGGTCCGGCAGGCCGAGCTGGCGGCCCGGCAGGGACTCGACATCATGGTCACCCGGCTGAACGAGCCGCAGCAGGACGGCTGACCACGCACCGTCCTCCGGCAGCGGGCCGAGGGGTCGGCGGGTCAGCGGCGCGGGTCAGCGGCGCGGGTCGACGAGCGTCATCCCGGCGACGACGGCGCGGTCGAACACCGGGAGGAGGTCCGCCGCCTCCTGCAGCCCGACCGTGCGCTCGACGAGCCGCTCGGGCGCGAGCGAGCCCTGCTCGATGAGAGCCAGCATCGCCGGGTAGTCGACGGCCGGCATGCCGTGGCTGCCCAGCAGGTCAGCTCCCACCCGATGACCCGCTCCAGCGGGACCCGAGGGTGGCCGACCGCCCCCGGCAGCAGCCCGACCTGGACGTGGCGCCCGCCGCCGACGCAGCCCGAGCAGGGCGTCGCGGCAGGTCTGCTCGCCGCCGACGGCGTCCACGGCCACGTGGCTGCCGCCGCCGGTCAGGTCGTGGATGGCCGCGGGGACGTCGGTGCCGTCGGCGAGGACGGTGTGCTCGGCCCCCAGCCCGGCGGCGACGGCGAGCGCCTGGGGGTTGCGGTCGACGGCGACCACGCGGGCCCCCCGCGCCCGGGCCACCATCACGACGCTGAGGCCGACACCTCCGGCGCCGACGACGCTCACCCACTCCTCGGGCGCCACCCGGGCCCGGTCGACGACGGCCCGGTATGCCGTGGCGAACCGGCACCCCAGGCTCGCCGCCGTGGTGAGCTCGATCGTCGGTGGGACGGCCACGAGGTTGGTGTCGGCCGCGTGCAGGGCCACCTGCTCGGCGAACGACCCGTCGTGGGTGAACCCAGGCTGCTGCTGGTCCGGGCAGACCTGGGCCTGGCCCGTGCGGCACCAGTGGCACCGGCCGCACCCGCAGACGAAGGGCACCGTGACCCGGTCCCCCTCCCGCCACCGTCGCACCTGCGCACCCACGTCGGTGACGACCCCGGCGAGCTCGTGACCGGGCACATGCGGGAAGGCGATGTCGTCGTGGCCGGCCCAGGCGTGCCAGTCGCTGCGGCACAGCCCGGTCGCGTGCACCTGCACGACGACACCGTCCGGCGGGGGGACCGGCTCCGGGATCTCCCGCACCTCCGGCGTCGCACGGGCCGAGGACAGGACGATGGCGCGCATGCCGCCAGTCTGGCAGCGCTCAACCGGTGAGCCGCGCCAGCCTGGCAGTCAGCAGGTCGTGGCGGTGGGCGTTGCCGTGCAGCCCGACGTATCGCTCCCCGTAGACCGAGAGCAGCGAGTCGTCGAGCCGGCGCACCGCACCCGGGGGGTAGCGGTAGCCCATCCGGGCGTCGATCGCGTTGTCGTCGACGTCGCGGAGCACGTCGCGCAGCTCGGCCAGCGAGGTGACGCCGAGCTCGAGCAGCAGGCCGCTGATCCACGTGTAGTGGTCGGTGCGCGACCACCCGGCCTCGGTGAACTGGCCGGCGAGGAAGGCGGCGAGGTCGGTGGCGCCGATCCGCGGGTCGTCGTCCGCGACGTCCGGGGGCGACGTCAGCTCGCGGCGGTGCCGGTCGCGGATCGCGGAGAACTGCTGGTCGGCGAGCTCCAGCAGCCCGGCCGCGAGGGTGAACCGCCGGTCGAAGTCGTGGGCGTGCTCCTGCGGCACCGACCCCTTGTAGCGGATGTCGTGCTCGAACTCGGCCCAGGCGTGCTGGAGCACGGTGCGGATCTGGACCGACGCCGGCCGCCCCGCGGGTATGCCGGCCGCCCGGGCCCGCTCGTCGTCCAGGGCGACGAGCAGGTGGCGGCTGGCGTAGCCGAAGCGGCCCTCGGCCGCGGTCTCCTGGCCCATGTCACGGTCGTCGCGGACCTCGAGCTGAGCGTCGAGCAGCTGGGCCACCGCGTCGACGTCGTCCTGCACGTAGGTCACCACGCGCACGCCGATCTGGTCGGTGATGTCGGTGAGCGGCTTGGGGAAGGCCAGCCGCCCGGTGCTGGTGCGCCGGGCGGCCTTGCCGGCGAAGGACTCCACCGACTTGGTCCGACCGGTCACCGCCAGGTAGTTGATGCCGGCGTCGTCGAGCAGCTGGGTGACCAGCGAGACGTAGGAGTCGGTGGCGGCGCGCAGGGCCTCGTGCCCCGCGGCATACCGCGTCACAGCCCTGCGGATCCGGACCGACTGGTTGCTCGACACGGGGCCCAGCCTGCCGCATGCGCGGTGCGGACGCCCAGGGGTGGGTGCGACCTGCCGGCTGCGGGGACCCGGTCACACGGACCGTCGGCGGGCTGACGCTGACCCAGACGCTGGTGCAGACGGTGCTGCACGTGGGTCTGCGCCGGGGTGACGCGGCCGCGGTCGACCCGACGCTGGGCCGGCTGCTCGGTCGCCGGCCCCGCACGGTGGCCGACGTCATCGCCGACCACACCCCCTCTGGCGACCGGAGGGCTGACCCGCGACGGGACCCTCAGGCCAGGATGCGGGGTCGTGAACCGTGGCGGCGCTCGCGCGCCATCGCCAGCAACCCCAGGACCGGGAACGGCAGCAGCAGCCACGCGACCGCGGCGCCGAGGCCCGCATACGTGGTGGAGACCAGCAGGATCGACCCGGCGCTGAGGGCGAAGCCGAGGCTGTTCTGGATCGCCAGGGCACTGCCGACGAGGTCCTGCGGGCAGGTGCGGGCGCTGAGCGCCGAGAACTGCGGGGAGTCGGTGATCACCGCGACGCCCCAGAGCAGCAGCACCGCCAGCACCAGCCAGGTCGGTCCGTCCGAGAGCAGCGGGTATGCCGCACACACCAGCCCGGAGGCGGCGAGCGCCGTCGCCGCGACCCGCCCGCTGCCCCAGGTGGACGACAGCCGGCCGCCGACCACGCAGCCGACCGCGCCGACCGCGATGACGGCGAAGGACCAGCCGGGGACGAGGCCGCCGACGGACGACGCGTCGGCCAGCGCGTCGGCGACGAGCAGCGGCACGAGGGTCCAGAAGGCGTAGAGCTCCCACATGTGGCCGAAGTAGCCGAGCGAGGCGAAGCGGTAGTCGGACACCGTGAAGGCGCGCAGCACGGCGCCCCAGCGCAACCCGCCGGGCGCCCCCCGCGGCAGGTGCGGGCCGTCCCCGAGATGCAGGACCAGCGCCGCCGCGACGAGGGCGAGGACCGAGGACGTGAGCATCACCTGGGCCCAGTCCAGGCCCACGCCGGCGGCGCGGATGCCGTGCGGCAGCGCCGTGCCGAGGGTGAGCATCCCGACGAGCCACCCGAGCGTCGCCCCGGCCCGGCCCGGGTCCCAGGAGACGACCATCTTCATCCCGAGCGGGTAGACCCCCGCCAGGGTCACGCCGGTGAGGAAGCGCCACACCATGCCCTCGGTGAGGTCCGAGGCCAGCAGCGCGAACCCGGCGTTGGTCAGGCCGGCCGCCAGCGCCGACACCGCGAAGACCCGGCTGGCGCGGAACCGGTCGGCCAGGCTGGACACCGCCATGAGGATGGTGCCGAGCGCGAACCCCAGCTGCACCGCCAGGGTCAGCCTCCCGATGCCCACCGCGTCCAGGCCCCACTCGACCCGCAGCCCGTCGGCGGCGCTGTTGGCGCTGAACCACACCGAGGTCCCGAGCAGCATCGCCAGGACGATCGTGGCGACGGCGCGCCGTGGGGAGGTGTGGGCCATGGGGCGACCCTAGGTGGTGGCCGGGCACGGTCGCCCCGTGACGGGGGCCCGTCGGACGGCACCGCCGAGGCGTCTGAGGTACGGTCCACCACGGTCGGCCGGCACCCGCCGGACCGCCCGGGACGAGCAGCACGGACCAGCAGCACAGGAGGAAGCATGCGCGGAGCAGTCATCCACGGACCGGGGGACATCCGGGTGGAGGACCGGGAGGACCCCACCGTGACCGAGCCCACCGACGCCGTCGTCCGCACGGTCGCCGCCTGCGTCTGCGGGTCCGACCTGTGGCCCTACCGCGGGATCTCGCAGGTGGCCGAGCCCCGGCCCATCGGCCACGAGTTCGTCGGTGTCGTCGAGGAGACCGGGTCGCAGGTGTCGACCGTGCAGGCGGGGGACTTCGTGGTCGGTGGCTTCCTGCACAGCGACAACACCTGCCCGGTCTGCCGGGTCGGCCAGCACGCCAACTGTCAGAACGGCGGCGGGTATGCCGGGTGCCAGGCCGAGCGCATCCGCATCCCGAACGCCGACGGGACGCTCCTGGCCACCCCCGGTCGGCCCGACGACGACCTGGTCCCGAGCCTGCTGGCCCTCTCCGACGTCATGGGGACCGGCTGGCACGCCGCGGTCTGCGCTGGGGTGCGCGAGGGCGGGAGCGTGGTCGTCGTGGGTGACGGCGCGGTGGGCCTGTGCGGCGTGCTCGCGGCGCGCGTCATGGGCGCCGAGCGGATCATCGCCATGAGCAGGTACGAGGACCGGCAGCGGCTGACCCGGGAGTTCGGGGCCACCGACGTCGTCGCCGAGCGCGGCGACGAGGGGGTGGCCGCCGTCCGCGAGCTGACCGACGGGATCGGCGCTGACGCCGTGCTCGAGTGCGTCGGCACCCAGGACTCGGTCGTGCAGGCGCTGCAGTCCGCGCGGCCGGGCGGGATGGTCGGCTGGGTCGGCGTCCCGCACGTGACCGACATCCCGCAGGAGCACATGTTCTACCGCAACGTGGGGCTGCGCGGCGGCATCGCACCGGTGCGCGCCTACCTCCCCGACCTGCTGCGTCTGGTGCTGGACCGGGAGATCGACCCGGGCCGGGTCTTCGACCTGGAGCTGCCCCTGGAGCAGGCCGCCGAGGGGTATGCCGCGATGGACGAGCGGAGGGCGATCAAGGCGTTGCTGCGGCCCTGACCGCCCGCAGGACCACGTCGTCGACGTGGTGCGTCGACACCGCGCCGGACGGGCGGGGACGGGTCGCGTGCACCTGCACGGTCCACCCGCCCTGCGTCGCGAGCGCTGCGGCGACCTCCTCGACACCGACATAGGCCTCGGGGTCGAACATGCGGGTCTGCTCGGCGGGGTCCACGGGCTCGCGCATCGGGGACAGGTCGTGGCCGACCACGAGGAGCGTCCCGCCCGGGGCGACGGCACCCAGCAGGGTGCGCAGGCCTCGTTGCTCCGGGGTCCGCAGGAACGAGCCGTACTGGAGCGAGACGAGGTCGTAGGTGGCGCCACCGACGGCGTCAGGAGCGTTGACGTCCCGGTGCAGCAGGCTCACCGCGAGCCCACGGCGCTCCGCCTCCGCCCCGACGTGCTCCAGCGCCGCACCGGAGATGTCGGCAGCCGTGACGTCCCACCCCTGCTCGGCCAGCCACAACGAGTCGCCACCCTCACCGGCACCGACGTCGAGAGCCCGGCCGGGCGGCATACCCCTGACCTCGGTGACGAGGGTGCCGTTGGGGTTGCCGCTCCACATCCGCTCCCCGGTGCCGTAGCGCGCGTCCCAGTCACCCTCCTCGCCCGCGGTGCGCTGCGCCGAGCGTATGTCCTCGTCGGCGAGGCTGAAGGCGATGATGGCGCCGACCCGGCTCCCGTGGGCGGCCGACGGCAGCACCTGCAAGGACGGGTCGGTGAGATTGCCCGCGCCGTACACCCCGGGCACCGTGGTCTCCCCGGTCATCGGGTCCACCTGCAGCACCTCACCCAGACCGCTCGGGTGCGCGGTCGCCTCGATCCCGAGCGACGCCAGCGCCTCGACGCGGGCGTGGAAGCGGGTGCCGACGAGGACCGCGTCGGCCTCCAGCAGCGCCCCGTCGACCAGCTCCACGCCGGTCACGGCGCCGTCCGACCCGGTGACCACGCGCCGCACGCCGGTGCGCACGACGGACACGCCGGCGACCTCGAGCGCGGTGAGAACAGCCTCGTCGACGCCCGCCACGTCGTGCAGGACGACCGTGAGCCGGTCGGTCAGGTGGCGGAGCAGCGCGGTCGGGTGCAGGCCATCGTGTGTGACGATCTGGACGAGGCGCTGGTCGCGGACCTCGTAGCCGTGGCAGAACGGGCAATGGATGACGTCCTGCCCCCAGCGGGGCGCGAGCCCCTCGATGTCGGGGAGGTCGTCTCGGATGCCGGTGGCAGCGAGGACCCGCCGGGCCAGGAGGGTATGCCCGCCGCTGAGCTCGACGCGGAAGCGACCGTCCTCCCCTGGTCGGACGGCGAGCACGCGACCGGTGAGGATCTCACCCCCGTAGCCGCGGACCTCCTCGCGACCGACCGCCAGCAGCTCGGAGGGCGCCGCGGCCTCCCGACCGAGGTAGCCGTGCATGTGGGCGGCCGGGGCGTTGCGCGGGGTCCCGTCGTCGACGGCGACCACGGTGCGCCGCTGCCGCGCGAGCTGCAGGGCGGCGGTCAGGCCGGCGGCCGACCCGCCAATGACCGCGACGTCGCACTGACGCTCGACGGGAGGGCGGTCGGCGTGGTCGTGCTGCTCGGGGTGTGCGTGCATCGTCATGACTCCACCGTAGACGCGTCATGCGGCATGCGGGAACCCTTTTGCGGTATTCGCAAGTTCTGACATCATAATTCCATGCCCACCGCCACCGACGTCGAGACCTTGGCCCGCACCCGGCTGCGCAGCCTGCGCAGCACCCTGGGGTACTCGCTCGAGGAGCTGGCGGAGCGCACCCACCTCAGCCCCTCGACCATCAGCCGGATCGAGACCGGCAAACGCACGCTCGGGTTGGACGTGCTCGTGCCGCTGGCTCAGGCGCTCGGCGTCAGCCTGGACGCGCTCTTCGAGACCCCGGGCGACGAGGACGTCGTCATCCGCCCGTCCCCGCACAGCTCCGGCGACCACACGACGTGGCCCCTGAGCCGACCCGACGGACGCACGGTGGCCATCAAGATGCGCCTGGAGCCGACCACGTCTGCGCCGGCCCAGCGGGTGCACCCCGGGCACGACTGGTTCGTGGTCATCGAGGGACGGGTCCGCCTCCTCCTCGGGGAGCGGGAGATCGAGATCGGCACCGGCGAGGCGGCCGAGTTCTCCACGATGACGCCGCACGCGATCCGTGCGATCGGCGGGCCCGCCGAGGTCGTCATGATCTTCGACCGGGAGGGGCAGCGGGCGCACGTGCATCAGTGACGTGCTGCTCGACCACGTCGTGGTCGGTGGGGACCACCCCGGGCGATCTGTGGGCTTGCGTCTTTCCCGGTCGCCCCGTTCTCGCACCTACACACAGGGTGTGACCTCAGATCCGCGGCCTCGGTGTGTCACCCGGTGGTGGTAGGTGATCGCCAGGGCGGTGAAGGCGATGATGATGCCGTTGGAGAACCAGAACGCCGCCACGGAGACCTCGTGCGTCGTGGCGTGCGAGAACCCGATGACGTCACCGATCAGGACCACCAGGTTGTTGACGACGTGCAGCGCGATCGCCGCCTCCAGACCACCTGTGCGCCACACGAGGATGCCCATGGCGAGGGCGAAGACGCCGATGTTGACCTGCCCGTAGAGGTCGTAGGTGTGGCCGAGGACGAAGAACGGGATCGGGATGAGAATGCCCCACCACGGGCTCTTCAGCCACGCTCCGAGTACCTGCTGCGGCAGCCCCCGGAAGACGTACTCCTCGGCTGCGGCCTGAAAGGGGACGACGAGCAGAGCCAGGGTGATCATCAGCAGGGCGCGGTTGGTGATGCTGATGTCGAGGCTGCCCTGGTGCCATTGGACGAGAGCATCGATTGCCACGTACGGGGTGAAGACAAGGGCGGCCAGGCCGAGCATCGGCACCAGCAGCGCACCACGGAGGTGACCGGCCACGGAGGAGAGCCTGCCCAACGACTGCTTCTCGGCCAGTCGCAGGCCGATAGCCACGGCCGGGATCATCAGGGCGAGCATCCCGCAGCCCAGGACCAGACCGAGGGGGTGTCGAGGTCGAACGTGTCCGTTTCCGCCCACACCGTCATGGCGGGCTCCAGGTAGGGGACGAAGTAGATGACGATCATTGTCAGGATGCCGGTTGCGAAAACCAGCACGGCGTAAGCGACCCCCGAGAACACGACGGTCAGCAACGGGCGCCACCAACGAGGGCGGGCGTGGGTCAGTGCCACACGGTGGTACGACAGGTCGTTCTGGGTCGCGTCCCGGTCTTCGTCGGAAACCGATGATGGAGCGTCGGGGGAGGTCGTCGGGAGGATCTGAGTCGTCATTCTTCGATCATGGGATTGTCGTGGTCGTCCCGGTATCAGGCAGGAGTACACCAGCCGGCGCCGATGGGATCAACGAAGTTCATCCCATCGGCTGACACTCGGCAGAGCTCCGGTCGCTTACGTTGAGCGCGTGTCCCAGCCCGAGCATCCTCAGACTCAACCCGGACAGCATCAGTCCCCTCACGGTGACAGCCCGGACTCATGGGCAGCGCCGAGCACTGAACCCGTGATGATGCCGGCACCGCTCATGGGGCAGCTGAACACCCCACACGCTCGTGACGAAGGCGCGCGGCGACGGCTCCTGCTGATGGTCGGGTCGTCGTGGCCGCGCCACTGGCAACCCTCGTGTCGTGGGGAACCGTGATCGACCGAGGACTGTCGGATGACCTGACGGTGCTCTTGATGCTCGTGGACATCGTCCTCGGTGTCGTCGCACTGGTCGTGCTGCCCCGAGTCCTGCACCGCGACAGCGGCCCGCCGCAGTGGCTGCTCGATCCGCGGCGGGAGCGTAGGGCGTTGCGCTGGGGCCTGCTGGTGATCGCCTGCTCGGCCTTCTCGGGGGGAGCGTTCCTGCCAGCCCTCATCGCGGTCAGCTCGCTGTCGGCTCGGCGTCGCCCGACGTGGATCGCCGCAGCCGTCCTGGCCCTGATGGGCGTCCTCGTCGTGGGTCTTCTCCTCGAGAGCCAGGCATATCCACGTGGTGACCTTCTGCTGGTCACCTTCGCCGGGGTGGGACTGGCCACCGTCCTCGTGGTGACCGGCCTCTATCAGGGCAGCCGTCGGGCGTTGCTGCACTCGCTGCGACGTGAGGCGGCGACCGCACGCGCCGGCCAGCAGGCCCGCGCCGAGCAGGCCAGAACGGCAGAGCGAACCAGGATCGCCCGGGAGATGCATGACACGGTCTCCCACCGACTCGCCCTCGTCGCGCTGCATGCGGGTGGGCTGGAGTACCGCGACGATCTGACTCCGGAACAGGTCAGGGTGACCATGGGCACGATCCGCCGAGCAGTCCAGGAGGCCTCGGAGGAGCTGGCCAATACCCTCACGGTCCTGCGCAGCGACGGCGCCGATGCGCTGCCCGCTCCCACCATGGTCGACATCCAGCGAGTGCTCGAGGAGGTCGTCGAGGCCGGAGCCCAGATCGAGACAGACCTCTCCATGCCTGTTCAGGAGCCGCCCGCGACGCTGACGTCCCACCTGCACCGGGTCGTCCAGGAGTGCCTGACGAACGCGCTCAAACATGCACCGGGCCAGCCGATATCGGTGCGCGTCGACGGAGCCGTCGATGACGGCATCCACGTGGTGATCAGCAACCCGCTGCCTGACCGGGACGTTGCGGCGAGGGGATCACGGGTCGGTCTGGTCGGCCTCAACGAACGGGTGGCGTTGGCTGGTGGCAGGTTCCGGGCAGAGGCACAGGGTCGGAGCTTCGTCGTGCGAGCATGGTTGCCGTGGCAGAGTTGAGGGTCCTTCTCGTCGACGATGAGGCGCTCATCCGGGCGGGGCTTCGGCTCGTGCTGGAGGGGTCGCAGGAGATCACCATCGCGGGGGAAGCGCGGGACGGGATCGAGGCAGAGCAGCTGGCACGCGAGTTGCGTCCCGACGTCGTCCTCATGGACGTGCGGATGCCGCGCCGAGACGGGGTGGCGGCGACCGCAGCGGTCCGGGCCCTGCCCGACGCTCCCGCCGTGGTCGTGTTGACAGCTTTCGCGACCGATGAGTTCGTCCTCGGGGCACTGCGCGCGGGAGCCGCCGGCTTCTTGCTCAAACATACGTCCCCCGGGCAACTGGTCAATGCGATCAGGCAGGCCGCTGCAGGGACGATGACCTTCTCGCCCGAAGCGCTCAACCGGTTGCTCTCGGCCGCAGGGTCTCCCGCGCCAGGGACGGAGCGGGTGGCGAGATTGTCCGAGCGGGAAGCTCAGATCGCCGAACGGGTCGCACAGGGCCTGACCAATGCGGACATCGCCGAGCAGCTCCACCTCTCGTTGCCCACGGTGAAGACCCACCTGGCGCGCATCTTCGACAAACTGGCGGTGACCAACCGGGTGCAGGTCGCGCTCCTGGTGCGCGAAGCGGGGCGCTGACCGTCCGTCGCCATGCATGAGGCTCAGAAGTTGCTGGCCATATTCGTGAATCGGCTGTAGTGGCCCTGGAATGCGACAACCACAGTGTCAGTCGGGCCGTTCCTGTGCTTGGCAACAATGACGTCCGCCTCGCCCTCGCGAGGCGACTCCCGCTCGTAGAGCGACTCGCGGTGCAGCAGGATCACGACGTCGGCGTCCTGCTCGATCGAGTTGTGAACCGCGATGCCGTTGGCGACGAAGTTGTGGCCACCGAGCACGGTGGCGTCGTAGACCTCCTCGATGCCCACCAGCTCCACCGACTGGATCTGCCCGAAGAGCACGTCGTTGACGGCTGCGAGGTCCAGCTCCTCCTTGTCCAGCACATCGACCACCGAGCTCAACGAGCCAGCATCCTCACGCCTCATGACCTTGCCCACCTCGGCCCACAGCGGAGAAGGCTCCGACAGCCGAGGCGCGGCGGCGTGGCCTGCACCGTTTCGCACCAGCGCGAGAGCCCCCGCCACGTCTGGCCCCAGGTCGCCATGAGGCGCGACCTCCTGGAGGAAGCGGCGCTGGTCGTCCCGCTCCACAACGCCCAGGACGGCGCCCGCCACTGAACTCCGCTGCTCCGTGCTGATTCCGAAGCGCAGCAACTGTCGGGCGATCTGATCGAGCACCGACGGGTTCCCGGGAAGGGAGATCGTGGGTCGCTCCTCGTGCGGGCTCACACCCACCTGCCCCTCGCGGGACCACATCGCAGCGACGAGCACGGCGATCTGACGCTTAGACATGAACCACGCCTCGTCCGGGAGCCGAGACGCCCGACCCTCGACGAGATCGTCGGCCAGGGAGACCACATCGGCGTCGTCGGCCCACGGCTCATGCCGCTCCGGCGCAGGGACGTGGCGCGGCACGGCGATGCGGTCGCCGGCGTGCAGGTCGCCGAGGGCCTTCCAGCCGTCGTAGGCCAGGAAGGGGTGGTTCTCCGTCGCTGTCAGGGTCTTGCCCGAGGTGAGAGTGAGTCGGAACACCGGCCGCGTCCCGGTGGCGAAGACGTGGGTGAGATGACGCCGGACATACCGCAGGGACTCGTCGAGGGACCACACCGGCACGTCGGTCGCGCCCTGCTCGTGAAGCTCACCGAGCGTGACCTCGGCCCCAGTGTCGGCGCGCAGCACGCGCGTGTCAGCGGTGAGGCAGCCCGACTCACGAAGGTCGCTCATCTGCGGCTTCTTGTCCGTCCGCTGCTCCGGCCCTCGGTTGAGCTGCGACAGCGCGATGACCGGCACCTCGAGCTCCTTGGCCAGCAGCTTGAGCGCGCGGGAGAACTCCGCGACCTCTTGCTGGCGCGACTCGACCCGCTTGCCCGAGCTCATGAGCTGCAGGTAGTCGATGATCACGAGCTTGAGGTTGTTGCGCTGCTTGAGCCGGCGACACTTGGCGCGGATCTCCATGAGCGACATGTTGGGGCTGTCGTCGATGAAGAGCGGGGCGTCGGTGATGCGGCCCTGGGTCTCGGCCAGCCGGGTCCAGTCGCGGTCGCGCATGTTGCCCTTGCGCATGTTCTGCAGCGGGATCTCCGACTCCGCCGACAGCAGGCGCATGGTGATCTCGGTCCGGCTCATCTCCAGGGAGAAGACGACCGTCGCCATCTGATGCTTGATCGCCGCGGCCCGGGCGAAATCCAGGGCGATGGTCGACTTCCCGACAGCAGGCCTGGCCGCGATGATGACCATCTGCCCGGGGTGCAGGCCGTTGGTGAGCTCGTCGAGCTCGGTGAACCCCGTCGGCACACCGGTCATCTCCCCCGAGGACCCGGCCGCGTGCTCGATCTCGTCCATCGTGGGCTCGATGAGCATGCCGAGCGCCTGGTAGTCCTCGCCCCCGCGCTTGTCGGCGACGGCATACACCTCGGCCTGCGCGGCGTTGACGATGTCCTCGACGTCGCCCCCCTGGTAGCCGATCTGCACGATCCGGGTGCCGGCGTCCACGAGCCGCCGCAGCACCGCGCGCTCGGCGACGATCTCGGCGTAGAACGCGGCGTTGGCGGCGGTCGGGACCTCGGCGATGAGCTGGTGCAGGTATGCCGTCCCGCCGATCCGCTGCAGGTCGCCGCGCTTGGTCAGCTCGTCACCGACCGTGATCGCGTCGACCGGCTCGCCGCGGGAGTAGAGGTCCACGCAGGCCTCGAAGATGCCCTCGTGCGCCGGGCGGTAGAAGTCCTGGGCCTTGACCATCTCCGAGCACTCGGCGATGGCGTCCTTGGACAGCATCATGGAGCCCAGCGCGCTGCGCTCGGCGGCGACATCCTGAGGAGGAAGACGGTCCTCCGGGCCGCTCGGCGCACCCTGGTCCGGCGGTCCGTAGACGTCCATCTCGCTCAGCGTCATACCGCCTCCTCGCCCGTCGTCAGCACGTGCTCAACCTGTGCGAGAAGTCCAGCACCCACCGCCGACAGACCCGCAATCGGCCTACCGTACGGCCGAGGTCACCGACCCGCAGCATCCCCGTGTGGACGACCTGGGGACACGGTGTGGAGGCCGTGGGGACAACCCACCCCACGTCCCAGCACGGCGTGTGGACAACACTGTGGAAACTCACGGAACTTTCGTCACATCAGGGCTGTGACCTGCGGCGACGCGGCACCCCGGTTGTGGATCAAAATTGGTGGACCCGCACGCCGCACGGACTTGACGAAACGTCCCGGCGTTAGCACTCTATTACTGAGAGTGCTAACGCACCTCGACAGAACTGGACAAGGGAGGACACAATGACCCGCTTTGACCCGCTGCGCGAGATGGACCGTCTGATGTCCGAGATGCGCACCCCCGCCCACGGCCGCCGCCGCGATGCCGATGGACCTCTACCGCACCGGCGAGCGCTACGTCGCCCGCGTCGACCTGCCCGGAGTCGATCCGTCGTCCATCGACATCGACGTCGAGGACCGGACCCTCACGTTGCGTGCCGAGCGCAGCGAGGAGAGGGACGTCGAGCAGTGGCTCTCGCACGAGCGCCCTGCCGGCACCTTCGCCCGGCAACTAACCCTCGGATACGGCGTCGCCCTCGACCGGATCGAGGCCGACTACAGCGACGGCGTGCTGACCCTGACCTTCCCGGTCGCCGAGGAGGCCAAGCCGCGCAAGATCCAGGTCTCGCACGGCGGACAGCACAGCATCGAGGGCCAGACGGTCGAGCAGGGCGGCCACGACCAGGAGGCAGCGAGCTGACCATCGACCACCGCCTCACGTCCCGGCTCTCGTGACCGAGGACGGGGCGCACGGCGGGCACGGTCAGGCACGGGAGATCCTGCGCCTGGCCGTGCCCGCGTTCCTGGCCCTGGTCGCCGAGCCGCTCTTCCTGCTCGCCGACTCCGCGATCGTCGGCAACCTCGGCACCGCCGCGCTGGCCGGTCTCGGGGTCGCCAGCGCCGTGCTGCTCACTGCGGTCAACATCTTCATCTTCCTCGCCTACGGCACCACCGCGGTCGTCGCCCGCCGGCTCGGTGCCGGAGACGAACGGGGCGCGGTCAGCGCCGGCATCGACGGGGTCTGGCTCGCGCTGCTGCTCGGCGCGGTCGGCGCCGCCTTCACCGCTCTGCTCGCGCAGCCGCTGGTCCAGCTCTTCGGCGCCGGCGATGCGGTCGTGGCCGAGGCGGTGACCTACCTGCGCTGGTCGGCCCTCGGCATACCCTCCATGCTCGTCGTGCTCGCCGCGACCGGGGTGCTGCGAGGGCTGCAGGACACGCGGACCCCGCTCGTGGCCTCCGTCGTCGGCTTCACTGGCAACGCGGCGCTCTCGCTGATGCTCGTGCACGGGGTCGGGTGGGGCATCGCCGGCGCCGCGATCGGGACGGTCGTCGCGCAGACCGGTATGGCGCTCGGTCTCGTCCTCGTCGTCGTCCGCGGGGCCCGGCGGCTGGGGTCGTCCCTGACCTTCCACGGCGCGGGCGTGCTGCGGGCGGCGCGGGGGGGCATACCCCTGCTCGTGCGGACCATCGCGCTGCGCGCGGCGCTGCTGCTCACCACCTGGTCGGCCGCCGGGCTGGGCGACGAGCAGCTGGCGGCGCACCAGGTGGCGCTGACGGTATGGTCCACGCTCGCCTTCGCCCTCGACGCGCTGGCCATCGCCGCCCAGGCGCTCACCGGCAAGACCCTGGGTGCCAGCGACGTCACGGGGACGCGGGAGGCGACAGCACTGATGGTGCGGTGGTCGGTGTGGTTCGGCGTGATCCTGGCCGTGCTCATCGTCGCGCTGCACCGCGTCATCCCGCTCGGCTTCAGCCAGGACGCCGACGTGCGGGCCGCCCTGGCCGCGGCCCTGCTCGTCGTGGCGGTCGGCCAGCCGATCGCCGGGATCGCCTTCATCCTGGATGGTGTGCTCATCGGCGCCGGCGACACCCGGTGGTTGGCGTGGGCGCAGACCGCGGCGACCGTGGCCTACCTCCCGATGGTGCTGGGGGTCCGGCTCAGCGGTGTCGACGGCACGACCGGGCTGATCTGGCTGTGGGTCGCCTTCACCGGGTTCATGACCGTGCGCTCGATGCTCATGTGGCGGCGGGCGCGCGGCGAGGCGTGGATGGTGGTCGGCGCCGAGCGGTGAGCGGCAGGGGGCAGTGCCCCGGCGGGCTTGGCGCCGTTCCTCGAGGCCTAGGCCGACCGTGGAAGTGTCGCCCCGGCGGCGCATCCACGGTCAGCAGCCGCTGTCAGCCCCCAGCCGACCGTGACACTGCTGCCGCGGCGACGCTTCGAGGGTCCAGGAGTGGCCTGTGGATAGGTTCAGCGAGGCGTCGTCGGTGCGTCGCAGACTGGGGTATGCCCACGACGCGCGCCGAGCGCAGGACAACCCAGCGGCTCGAACGTGCCCGGCGGCACCGGCTCGCGCGAGAGCTGGCCGAGCCGCACGACGGGGTGGTCACGAGGCGGATGCTCCTGGAAGCCGGGCTGACACCAGGGCAGATCGCCACGGAGATCGACCACGGCGCGTGGAGTCGGGCGGGAGCGCATACCCTCTGCATCACCTCGGACGTGCCGAGCGGCCGTGCCCTGTGGTGGTGGGCCGTCTGGGAGTCCGGCACCCACAGCGTCCTGGACGGCGCGACGGCGTTGCTGGCTGCCGGGCTGCAGCACTGGGAGGAGCCGGTCATCCACGTCGCCGTGCCCAACAACGCCACGGTCCGCCGACTGGAAGGGGTCCGGCACCACCGCCTGCGCGACCTGGGGCCGCGCATCACCTCGGGTCTTCGGCGCACACCACCCGACGTCGCGGTGGTCCGCGCGGCGCGATGGGCCAGGACCGACCGGCAGGCGGCCACCCTCGTGGCGATGACCGTGCAGCAGCGGCTCGTGGCGCCGGACGCTCTGCTCGTCCGCTGGCAGCAGATGAGGCGGACCTGGGAGACCTCAGTGCTCGACGAGGTCATCAGGGACGTCTGCGACGGGGCTCACTCGCTCAACGAGCTGGACTTCGCCGCCGAGTGCCGTCGCCGCGGTCTTCCCGAGCCGACCCGGCAGGCCGTGCGCACCGGGCGCAACGGCCGGGTCTATCTCGACGTGTTCTGGGATGAGCTCGGCATCCACGTGGAGATCCACGGCGCCCAACACTTCCAGGGCACGGCCGGCATCGACGACGCCCTCCGGCACAACGACCTGCAGGTCCGCGACCGCACGCTGGTCAGCCTGCAGATCCCGGTGCTGGGGCTGCGGACGACCCCGGAACCGTTCTTCCGGCAGCTCGGAGCCGCCCTCGAGGCGGCCCGACGACGGCTCGGACAGGCCGGCTGACCGGGAAAGGTGCGCCCCGGCGAGACTTCCACGGTCGGCACCACGTCAGAGGGCCGGGTGACCGGGGAATGCGCGCCGGGGCAGCACTTCCACGGTCGCACCCGCCCGTCGACCGCTACCCGACCGGGGAAAAGGCGCCATGGCGAGACTTCCACGGTCACCCGCCCCCCCTTGCCGCGCCGGGGCAGCACTTCCACGGTCACAAGCGCTGTCGAGGCAACGCCGACCGGCGAAAGCGCGCCGCGGCAGCATTTCCACGGTCACAACCGCTGTCGAGGGCAACGCCGACCGGCAAAGGCGCGCCGCGGCAGCATTTCCACGGTCGCACCCGCCCGCCGACCGCTACCCGACCGGGGAAAGGCGCCATGGCGAGACTTCCACGGTCACGGGGCGGCGATCAGCGAGCGGCGCCTCGACGGGCGGACGCGGAACGGCCCCGCCTCCCGGGGGAGACGGGGCCGTACGGCGTGTGCTGCGCGTGCAGCCGGCCGCTCAGGCGGAGGCGACGACGCTGACGGTGACGTCGGCGGCGAGGTCTTCGTGCAGGCGGACGTGCACGGCGTGGTCGCCGACGCTGCGGATCGGGGTGCGGACCTCGATCCGGCGCTTGTCGACCTCGGGGCCACCGCTGGCGGCGATCGCCTCGGCGATCTCGCCCGGGGTGACGGCACCGAAGAGGCGGCCACCGGACCCGGCGCGGGCCTCGACGGTGATCTCGGCGCCCTCGAGCCGGGCCTTGGCGGCGGCGGCGTCCTCGGCGCTCTTCACGGCCCGCTTGTCGCGGGCCGCCTTGATCGAGTCGACCTGCTTCTGGCCGCCCTTGGTCCAGGCGGTCGCCACCTTGCGGGGCAGCAGGTAGTTGCGGGCGTAGCCGTCCTTGACGTCGACGACGTCACCGGCGTCACCGAGGCCGGTGACAGGCTGGGTGAGGATGATCTTCATGATGCGCTCCTGATGCGACCGGGCTCAGCGGGCGGAGCTGCTGTAGGGCAGCAGCGCCATCTCGCGGGCATTCTTCACGGCACCGGCGATCCGGCGCTGCTCCTGCACGGAGACGCCGGTCACCCGACGGGCACGGATCTTGCCGCGGTCGGAGATGAACTTGCGCAGCAGCGCGGTGTCCTTGTAGTCGATCGACTCGATCTTGGCGGACTTGAGCGGGTTCGCCTTCTTCTTCGGCTTGCGCATGACGGGCTTGGCCATCGTGGTGCTCTCCCCTTTCGTGAGAGCCCGAGCTCATCGCTCGGGATGGTGGGTGTGTTCGTGGTGGTGCTGTGGAGGGTGGCCGATCAGAACGGCGGCTCGTCGTAGGACGGCGCGCCGCCCCAGCCCGAGCCCCCGCCGGAGTTGCCGGCGTTGCCGCCGGTGCTGCTGGCGCCGCCGGTCGCCCAGGGGTCGTTGGCCGGGGCCTGCTGGCCCCCGGACTGCTGCCCGCCGGCGTTGCCGCCGCCGGAGTAGCCGCCCTGCTGACCACCCTGTCCGCCCTGGCCCTGACCGCCCTGCTGGCCGCCACCCTGCCAGCCGCCGCCGGAGCCACCCTGGCCGCGCTGGGCCTTGGTGACCTGGGCGGTGGCATACCGCATGGACGGACCGACCTCGTCGACCTGCATCTCCATGACCGTGCGGTTCTCGCCCTCCTGGGTCTGCCAGGAGCGGGAGACCAGCCGGCCGGTCGCGATGACGCGGTCGCCGCGGTGCAGCGACTCCGACGCGTGCTCGGCCGCCTCGCGCCACACCGAGCACCGCATGAACAGCGTCTCGCCGTCCTTGAACTCGTTGGTCTGGCGGTCGAACTGCCGCGGGGTGGACGCCACCGTGAAGTTGGCGACGGCCGCACCGCTGGGGGTGAAGCGCAGCTCGGGGTCGGCGGTCAGGTTGCCGACGACGGTGATCGGAGTCTCTCCGGCCATGTCAGGTGCTCCTCGCGTTGCTGTCGGTCAGGTCAGGGGTTCGGGGTGTGCCGGGTCGCGACTCAGGCGTCGCGGCGCAGCAGCTTGGTCCGCAGGACGGACTCGTTGAGGCCCAGCTGGCGGTCTAGCTCCTGGGCGGTGGCGGGCTCGGCGGTGAGGTTGACCACCGCGTAGATGCCCTCGGCCTGCTTCTTGATCTCGTAGGCCAGCCGGCGGCGGCCCATGACGTCGATCTCGTCGACGGAGCCACCGTCCTTGCCGACGACGGCGAGCATCTTCTCCAGCGTGGGCTGGAGCGTGCGCTCGTCGGTCTCGGGGTCGAGGATGATCATGAGTTCGTACTGACGCATGCGGAAGACCCACCTCCTTCGGTCTGTAGCGGTCACGGTCTCTCCGTGACAGGAGGGTCATACGTCGCACCGCTGCCCTGCCAGCATGCCACCGAGCGGTGAGCCGTGCAGGAGTTGTCCACAGCCGCAGGGCTCGCCGAGCGACGCGGACCGCGGTGAACCCGACCACGATACCGGGCGCCGCCGCGCGCCGCCTAATCCGCACCTCGTCTCCTGCCTCGTCCCGGGCGGCTCCTGCGCGACGCCGCACCGGGCGCCGCCTCATCGGCTTCTCACCCGCGCCACGACATACTGTGCCGGACCGAGCAGAGGGAGAAGCATGAAGATCGCGATCGCCGGCACCGGCTACGTGGGGCTCTCGTTGGCCGTCGTCCTGGCCCAGCACCACGAGGTGTGCGCGCTGGACATCGACACCGCCAAGGTGGCCGAGATCAACGCGCGCCGCAGCCCGATCCACGACCCCGAGATCAGTGACTACCTCGCGACGCGCGAGCTGGACCTGCGGGCGACCACCGACCCCGAGGAGGCCTACGCGAGTGCGCAGTGGGTGGTGGTGGCGACCCCCACCGACTACGACACGGTGACCAACTTCTTCGACACCCGCAGCGTCGAGGCGGTCGTCGCGGACGTCCGCCGGATCAACCCCGGCGCCGCGATCGTCATCAAGTCCACGATCCCCGTCGGCTACACCGAGGGCCTCCGCGAGCAGCACCCCGGCGCCACCATCCTGTTCAGCCCGGAGTTCCTGCGCGAGGGCCGCGCGCTGCACGACAACCTGCACCCGTCCCGGATCATCGTCGGCGACACCACCGA
Source organism: Serinicoccus marinus DSM 15273 (assembly GCF_008386315.1). Classification (NCBI taxonomy): domain Bacteria; kingdom Bacillati; phylum Actinomycetota; class Actinomycetes; order Micrococcales; family Ornithinimicrobiaceae; genus Serinicoccus; species Serinicoccus marinus. The sequence continues at coordinate 3,369,673 of NZ_CP043808.1, forward strand.
GCGCGGTCAGGAGTTCGCCGACCTGCTCCTGGAGGGTTCCCTGCACGACGACGTGCCGGTGCTGCTCACCGGCTCCACCGAGGCCGAGGCGATCAAGCTCTTCGCCAACACCTACCTGGCGATGCGCGTCGCCTACTTCAACGAGCTCGACACGTATGCCGTGACCCGCCAGCTCGACACCCGCCAGATCATCGAGGGCGTGGGTCTGGACCCGCGCATCGGGGCGCACTACAACAACCCGAGCTTCGGCTACGGCGGCTACTGCCTGCCCAAGGACACCCGGCAGCTGCTCGCCAACTACGGCACCGTGCCGCAGACCCTCATCACCGCGGTCGTGGACGCCAACACGACCCGGATGGACTTCATCGCCGCCGACATCCTCGACCGGCACCCGCGACGCGTCGGGATCTACCGCCTCATCATGAAGGCCGGGTCCGACAACTTCCGCGCCTCGAGCGTCCAGGGCGTCATGTCGCGGCTCCAGGCGCGCGGGGTCGAGATCGTCATCTACGAGCCCTCCTTCGAGGGCGAGACCTTCCAGGGCTGCCGCGTGCTGCGCGACCTGCCGGCGTTCACCGAGGCGGCCGACGTCATCATCGCCAACCGGCTGGACGAGCACAGCGACGACTTCGGCGACAAGCTCTACACCCGGGACCTCTACGGCCGGGACTGACCTGCTCGACCTGGACCCCCGGCGGTCCCTGGCACGATGGGCGGCATGCCGCGATCGGGTGGTTCAACGGGCCAGGACCGTCGTCGCGACATCGAGGGGTTGCGGGCGATCGCGGTCCTGGCGGTCCTGCTCTACCACCTGCGCGTGCCCGGCCTCGGCGGCGGCTTCGCCGGGGTCGACGTCTTCTTCGTCATCTCCGGCTTCCTCATCACCGGGCTGCTGCTGCGGGAGGTCGAGCGCACCGGCCGGGTCTCGCTGCGCGAGTTCTACGCCCGGCGCGCGCGCCGCCTCCTCCCGGCCGCCCTGGTGGTCATCGCCCTGACCTTCGCCGCCTCCTGGGTGGTGCTGTCCCCGACCACCCGTCCGGACCTGGTCGCCGACGTCCTCGGCTCCACCCTCTACGTCGTCAACTGGGTCCTGGCCGCCCGGTCCGTCGACTACCTCGCCGAGGGCGCCGGGGTCTCCCCGCTGCAGCACTACTGGTCGCTGGCCGTCGAGGAGCAGTTCTACTTCGTCTGGCCGCTGCTCGTCCTGTTCGGGCTGACGCTCGCCGCACGCAGCCGGTATGCCCCCCGCCGGGTCCTGCTCGCGCTGCTCGCCACCCTGACCGTCGCCTCCCTCGTCTGGTCCGTGGTGGCGACCGCGCAGAGCCCGACGACGGCATACTTCGTCACCCCGACGCGGCTGTGGCAACTGGGTGCCGGGGCGCTGCTCGCCTTCGCCGTCCCCGCGCTGCGCCGGTGGCCGCCCGGGGTGGCCCAGGTGATGGCCCTGCTGGGGCTCGCCCTCGTCGTGACGACCGTCCTCGCGGTGGACAGCTCGACACCCTGGCCGGGCTCGGCCGCCCTCCTCCCGGTGCTCGGCAGCGCCATGGTCCTCGCGGCCGGCTCGACGGGACACCCCACCCTGGTGTCTCGGGTGCTGGGCCTGCCGCCGATGGTGCTGCTCGGCGGCCTGTCCTACAGCATCTACCTCATCCACTGGCCGCTGCTCGTGCTGGTGGAGGAGCAGCGCGGGGCGCTCGGGCCGGTCGGCCTCACCCTCGTCGGCCTCGGCACGATCGGGCTCGCCGCGCTCATGCGGGTGCTGGTGGAGGACCCGGTCCGGTTCGGCTCCGGGCTCGCCGGCCGGCCCGGACGGACCCTCGTGGCCGCCGGCACGGGCATGGCCGTGCTGTCAGTCGCCGCCGGTGTGGCCTGGGCGACCCGGCCCACGCTCGGCGAGACGACGACCGCCGGCCCCGCGGCCCTGGTCGCGGACCCGTGGGACTCGCGGTGGGAGCTGCGTGAGGACCCGCGCTCCGCCTACGACACCGAGGGCCCGCTGCAGCCCGATCCCGCGCTGGCTCGCGAGGACGTGCCCACCTACTACGACCACGGCTGCCAGATCCAGGACGGCGTCGCGATGTTCGACACCAGCTGTGTCTACGGCGACCCCGACGCGGAGACGGTGGTCGCGCTGTGGGGCGACTCCAAGCTCGGGCAGTACGCCTCGGCCCTGGACGCCATCGCGCTGCGGGAGTCGTGGCGGCTGGAGTACTACCTCAAGAGCGCCTGCTCCCCGACGGTCCGCGGTGCGGTCGCCGAGGACTGCAACGCCTTCGGCCGCGCCACGGTCGAGGAGCTGATCGCCGACCCGCCGCACCTGGTCGTCATCGGCTCCGGCGGCTTCGAGGAGCCGGAGCAGGAGGGCATGGTCGAAGGGGTGCGCACCCTGATCGATGCGGGGATCGACGTCGTCGTCGTGGACGACAACCCGCACCCCGACCAGGCGGCCTATGAGTGCGCGGCCGAGCACCCGCGCGACCTGCTGGCGTGCGAGCGCCGGCCGAAGGACACCAGCGGGCGGCCCTTCCTCGCGCTTGTGCACGAGGCCACGGGGGCACCGGTGATCGACCCGAACCCGTGGATCTGCCCCGAGGAGGACACCTGCCCGGTGGCGATCGGCGGGCAGCTGGTCTACCGGCAGGGCAGCCACATCACCGACACCTACGCCCGCTCGCTCACCCCCTTCCTCTACCGCGGGCTCGCCGAGCTGGGCCTCACCGCGGCCTCCGCCCGGGACATCGCGCTCGACGACGTTCCGGCACGGCCGGGGGATGCGCGGTGACCGCCGGCACCGCCACCGCGTCAGCCCCGCCCCGGGCCGCACCACTGCGCGCACGGCACGATGCGCGGCGCCCAGGCACCCGGTTCCGCCGAGCGCGACACGTGCCCCTGCGGGTAGAGCTCGGGCATCGGGTGCTGCCCGTGGAGGATCCCCGGCGGACGGCCGGCCACGAGGTCGAGCTCGAGCCGGTTCGCGGCGTGCTCCCAGCCGCGACCCATCGCGTCGTCATGATGGGGCTTGAAGGGCTGTCGACCGCCAGGTGTCCGGGTCAGCTCGCCCAGCACCACCCCGCGCTCGGTGCCGTAGAGGTCGACCCGCACGAAGGGCAGCCCGACGGCGCGGGAGAGGTGACGCGCGATCCCGACCATCTCGGGCAGGTCGTCGGGCGGCGCAATGCTGTCGTCGGAGTCCCGGCCGATCATCACCGCGCCGAGGTCGGCGCCCTCGGCGTCGACGTAGCGGAACCCCATCGACCGCAGGTGCCCGTGGCGCGGCACGCGGCGCAGCATCACGTGCTGCACCTCGCCGTAGCTGACGTTGATCTTCACGTCGTCCGGGATCGGACCCCCGCCGGGCTGCCGCAGCACCTCCTCGGCGAAGAAGGGGCCGCTGATCCGACCGCGGGAGGCCCGGTCCACGAAGTGCACGCGCACCTCGTCACCGGTCAGGCGCCGGACGCCGTCGATGGTCTCGTAGCGGCCCTCCGCGAGCCGCCGCAGCGGGAGCACGCCGTGGCTGCCGGCCCCGCCGTCGGACTTCAGTACGACCTCCTCCGGCAGCTCGGCGAGGTCGATCTGCGCGGCATCCTCCCAGACCGCGAGGACCTGCGGCACCGGGATGCCGTGGCTGGCCGCAAGTCGGTAGTTGCGCAGCTTGAACGGCAGGTGCCGCAGCGGGTGCCGCCGCTCGGGGTCGAGCTGGCGCAGGTCCTCCGTCATCCTTCGGAGCGTGATGAGGTGCTGCGTGAAGCTCGAGCGCTGCGCCAGCTCGTCCGGGTCGACGAGCTTCGCGGCGCGGTCCCGCTCGTCCGCGAGCTGCTGCTCCAGGGCGTCACGGGTGCGCTCCAGCTCCCGGATGCGGCGGTTGCGGGCGCGCAGCTCGGCGTCCCGCTTCGCCAGGGGTGGGACGCGCTTGACGACCTCGCGGCGCAGGTTCATGGGCTCTCCTCGCGGACGGGTGCCGGGGCGTGGTCGACCGCCCCGTCGGTGTCGGGATGGTCGGCGGTGTGCTGGTCGTCGAGGCCGTCGGGGCGCTGCGCCCAGCGGGGCCGGGCCGTCCAGGTCCAGCCCGGCGGTGGCTCGCCCCAGGCCCGGTATGCCCGGTCCCGGGGGCCTTCGTCCGCCCTCTCCTCGTCGGTGGCGCCGGTGCCTGGGGAGCCGTCGTCGAGGCTCGCGGCACCGCTGCCCGGGTGCCGATCGGGGCTCCCCCGGTCCCGGGTGGCCTCCAGGACGAGACCGCCCTGCTCCAGCCGCACCCGGCGGACCCCGTCCGGAGCCCCGTCGAGGACCCCGGCCGGCGACCAGTCCGGGCCCGGTGGGTCGGGCACCCTCTCGACCAGCCACGCGGCGAGCACGTCGGACGACAGCGCGTCGTGCTCCACCCGGAGCGCGTCGGCACGGGTGGCGTCACCCGCGCTGCGCAGCGGGAGGGTGAGCGGCGAGGGTGCCGCCGGACCGGATGCCGGGGGAGCGTCCTGCAGCAGCGGCCGGATCCGGTCCACGAAGCCCGAGCGGCCGTAGCGCTCCCGCACCAGCGCGAGCGTGCGCTCCACCCGGGCGCGGTAGGCGGCCGGGTCGGCGGCATACCGCGCCACCAGGGCCTGGGCCTCGCCGGGCGCCGCGTAGTCGACGAGGTCGCCGAAGGTGGGCCGGTGCTTGGGGTCGGCGATGGTGAGGACGCCGCTGGCGGCGGCCTCGAGCAGGGTGCGGCCGAAGGCCTCGTGCGCGTCCGGGTTGTCCAGGTAGACGTAGAAGTCGAGGTCGGCCAGGAAGGGGCGCACGTCCTCGGTCGTGGCCGGCAGCACCCGCCACCCCGCGGGCAGCTGCGGCGGCTCGCCCCGGTCGGCCGCCGCCGCACGCAGCGCCTCCACCGTCTGCTCCCCGCCGAGGATGCGGATCTCGTGCCCCGGGCCGAAGGCATACCCCCGCTCCAGCGCGGCCCAGGAGGTGGGGAACTTGATCCGGTCGTCGCGCGAGTGGCGTCCGACGACGACCGTCCCGCCGGCACCGGGTGCCCGGGCGGTCGGTCGGACCGCCCAGGCGTCGGCGTCGATGAGGCCCGGGTTGTCCCAGTCGGTGAGCGGGACCGAGGGGTCCTGCTCACGCAGCACGCGTCGGATGGTCGGGCTCTGCGGCACCCAGGTCACCGGGGCGCCGAAGAGCTCGCGGGCGCGCCCGGTGACGTCCGCGACGACGTAGCGCTGGTCGGTGCCGTCGGGCTCGACCGGTCCCTGGTTGGCCATGACCAGCACCTGGCGGACCCGGGCGACGCGGCTCAGGCGAGGCGGGTACTGCAGGATCGGGGGGTAGCGCACGAGCAGCACGTCGATGTCGACGTCGTCGTCCGGCTGCACCCAGCTCACCGCGCCGGAGCGCACCAGCTCGGTGAACGGCGCGACCAGCGGCTGGTCCTGCGCCGACATGAAGCGCAGCGCCTCCAGGTGCATGACCCCGACCCGCAGCCCCGCGTCGAGGGCGGCCCGGATCTCCTCCATCATCGAGCGCTGCGGTCCGCCGAACTTGCGCCAGTCACCAGCGATCACCAGGTCCAGCGTCTCCGGCGTGGTCCGCAGCAGCGGGTGCGTGGGGCGGCTCCAGCGGTGCGGCTCGGGGAAGCGCCGCGGCTGCTCCGGGTCGAGGTATGCCCGCTGCGCCCCGGCCGTGACGGCCTCGTGCCAGGGGGTGTAGAGCGCCTTGTACTGCTGCCGCGCCGGGTGGCGGTAGCCGTTGGCGAACTCCTCCGAGGACAACGTGCTGCCGCCGCCGCGCAGGATGGTCGTGGTCTCCTCGATGTCCCGGATCACCGGTCCGCAGGCCGCCTCCAGGCGGCGGGCGAACTCGGTGTCGGCGCCCTTGCGGGTCGGGTCGAAGAAGCCGATCCGGGAGAGCACCGGGCGCAGCCGGAAGCACACCGTCGCGGCCGAGGCGAAGCGCGGCTGGTAGCCCGGGCGGGTGAGCACGAGATCGGGGCTGACCCGCACCCCCTGGGCGCGCGTGGCCAGCAGGCCGGGATCGGCGAGCAGCGGCCCCAGGCAGGTCTCCAGCGTCTGCGGGTGCCACCAGTCGTCGGAGTCCACGACGATCGCGAACTCCCCGCGCGCCTGCCGAAGCGCGGTGTTGCGCGCCCGGTAGGTGCCGCCGTTGACGGCCTTGCGGATCACGCGGACGCGCGGGTCGAGGGCCTCGACCTGGGCGAGCAGCGCCGCGTGACCGGGGCTCGGCCCCGAGGCGTCGTCGACGACGAGCAGCTCGAGGTCGGCCCAGGTCTGCGCCAGGACCGAGCGCACCGCGGTGAGCAGCGCCGGGCCGGGGCGGTAGCTGCTCATGAGCACGGTGACCAGGCCGGAGTCGCGCACCGGCTCGGTCCCGCTCACCGCGAGCCGGTCCAGGTCCGGCGCCGATCCCGGAGGGGGCGGGAGGACCGGGGCCAGCCGTCCGCTGCCCAGGGCGGCGGAGAAGGCCCGCGCCCAGTCCTGGCCCCGGTCCGCGGCGGCCGGGTTCAGCCGCGGGTGCAGGGCGTCGGCGCGCACCGAGGAGGCCACGCCAGGGCGGACCCGGCGGTCGGCCACCAGCCGGACGGCCCCCTCCGGGTCGCCGCCGAGCACCCGCAGCTGGGCGAGCATCTCGACGTGCTCACGGCGCAACCCGCCCATGACCGTCGATCCGGGCGCGAACAGCTGCTCCAGCAGCCCCCGGGCGACGGCGACGTCGTCCGCCTCCCCGGTCTGGACCGCCAGCACCCGCGCGTGGTCGGCCACGCCGAGCGGGTCCGCGCCGGGTGGCGGGCCGGCGTCCGAGGGCCGGGTCGCCCAGTCGGCCAGGTCGGCCGGGGTGTGCCCGGGCCAGGCGAGCTCGGCCAGCACCTCCCGGGCGTGGACCGACCGGGTCCGCAGCGCGGTCGCGGCCAGCGCCCGCGAGCGCCGCCGGGCGATCCGCCCGTGGTCGGCCGCCACCCCCTGCGTGGTGGACCGGGGCGAGGTCACCGGGGGTCGTGGTCGTGTGCTGGGCGACCGGCGGCGAGCCGGGCCAGGGCCTCGTCCAGCGTGACCTGCATCCGGTCCAACCGGCCGGTGTACTGCGCCTGCAGCACCTGCACGGCGCCGAGCACGTCGGCCGGTGCGGCCTGCTGGACGGGGACGGGGCTCGCGGCAGACCCCTGCCCGGAGCCGGCCGCCCGACGGATCTCGTCACGCAGGTAGTTGCGCATCGACCGCACCCGGCGCCAGGAGTCCAGCTGGACCGCGAGGATGGCGGCGCCGAGGAGCCCTCCGGCGGCCGCCGCCAGCACCGGCAGCTCCAGCGCCACCCCGAGCACGAGGACCAGAGCCAGGGCGATCCCGGCTGCACTGCCGACGAGAGGGACGAGGCGAGCGGGCACGCGGCCGACCTTCCTGCGCGGGTTGGGGGTGTCGGTGCTCGGGCACCGGTCGAGACGGTGTTCACTGTACCCGGGGCCGGGCGCTGCGGTCCGGCACCACGCACTGCCGTGAGAAAGAGCATCAGACCCTCGTGACCAGCCAGAGCAACGACCCGTCCCAGGCGTGGCTCGCCTGGCAGCTGCGGCACGGCGCAGGGGCGGTCGACCCCGTCCCGCTCTTCCACCAGACGCTGCGCACCCGGTCGGGGGCCGGGCTGGACGCCCTCGCCGAGCTCGCGACCGGCGGCCGGCAGTCCCCGCAGGGCCTGCTCGCGGAGGTGCTCGCCAAGGGTGCTCCTCCGGGGGACTCGCTGCGCCCGGCACGGCGACGCGCGCTGGCAGGGGTCGCCTTCGCCTGGGCCGGGATGCTGCGCACCCCTGAGGAGCTACTGGCCTCCGCCCTGGTCTTCGAGGCGCTCTGGCCCGGCGACGGCCTGACCTGGCTCGGGCCGCAGCTACGGCTCACCGGGCTGCAGACGCTCTTCCTCGCCGGGCGGCACGAGCAGCTCGCGGCGCTGCTCCCCGCGGTGCGGGACCTCCACCCGGACGCGGAGCACTACCTGCGGGTGGACCTCGCCAACCCGCACGGTCCGGCCACGGCCACCGCCGACGAGCAGCGGTGGGACGAGCTGCTCGCGCAGCGCTTCACCGAGCGCGGGCTGGCCGCCCCCAGCCTCCAGGCCGACGGCCAGGCCGCGGGAGCGGAGGCCCGCAGCCCGTTCGACCGGCTCGAGGCCCCGGGGGCACGACCGGGGACCGCGAGTGGGGAGCTCGTGACCGTCATCATGCCGAGCTGGCGGCCGGACGAGGGCCTGGTCACCGCGGTCCGGTCCATCTGCGCGCAGACGTATGCCGACCTCGAGATCGTCGTCGTGGACGACTGCTCGGGTCCCGAGCACGCCGAGACCTACGCCCGGGTCGCCGCCCTCGACCCCCGGGTCCGGGTGCTGACGATGGACCGCAACGGCGGCTCCTACCTCGGTCGTGCGGCGGCGATCGAGGCCTCCCGCGGCAGCCTCATCACCTTCCAGGACGCCGACGACTGGTCCCACCCGTCCCGCGTCGAGCTCCAGGTGGCGGCGCTGGAGGAGGCCGGACCGGACACCCCGATGACCCGTAGCCGCGCGGTGCGCGCCAAGGACGACCTCACCCACCAGTGGCTCGGCTACCGCGCGGTCCGCGAGAACGCCTCCTCGCTGCTGCTGCGCCGCAGCATCCTGGCTCGCACCGGCGGCTTCGCGCCGATCCGCAAGGGCGCGGACTCGGAGTTCGCGGAGCGGGTCGCCCGGCTGCACGGGGCGATCGTCGACGTCCGGGAGCCGCTGGCGGTGACGCGGCTGCGCTCGGGTTCGCTCTCCCGGGGTGACTTCACCTTCTCCTGGACCGCACCGGAGCGCCGTGCCTTCCGCTCCAGCTTCATGGCCTGGCACCGGCGGCTCGCCCGGCGCCGCCGGCAGGAGCCCGGCGAGCTGCGGGTGCAGGACGCCGAGCTGGCCACCCTGCCCTTCCCCGTCCCGGCCGCGTGGGTGCGGGATCTCCCTGCCGCCGACCACGTCCCCGACCGGCTGGGCACCGCCTACCTCGGCTCCTTCTCCCAGCCGCACGGCAGCCGCGGCGGGGACTGGCTGATGCGGGCCTTGCGCGAGGGGGCCCCCGGTGCCCCCGCCGGGGTGTGGCACCAGGACCTGCGCGCCACGACCGAGCTGCGCCGGCCCGAGCTCGACCGCGCCCTCGACGACCCGCTGCTCGACGGGCAGGCCTGGCTTGTCTCGCGACTGGACCGGATCACTGCCGGACGGCTGGTTGTGCTCGATCCCTCGGTGCTCTCCCTCATGCGCGACCAGGAGGTCCGGGTGCGCGCCGATGACGTCGAGGTCTGGCTCGCACCGGAGGACGTCACCCCGGGCTCCGCAGGGCTGCCGGAGGATCTCCTCGGGGCCTCCGACCTGCTCTCGTCGTGGTTCGGCCTCCGTCCCCGCTGGGTGCTGGCCCCGTGGCTGGACGAGCGGGAGCAGACGATGGTCCGGGAGGCGCTGCCCGGGCTCGACGTGATGGCGGCGCAGGCCGGTGAGGTCACCGGTGCCCGCTGACCCGGCGACCGACGGTCGCGACGTCAGCTCGGCCCTGGTGCTCGTCACCGGCCGGCCCAGCCCCGGGACGCGCGAGGCCCTGGACCTGCTGCGGGGTCTGCTGCCGGGAGCCGTGCTGCTGCGGACCGGGCCGGCCGCCCCCGACCTGGTGGAGGGTCACGAGCTGCGTGCCAGCCGCACGCGTTCGTCGTGGCGGCGCCCGCTGCTGGCCGGCGCCGAGCGCGTGGTCCCGCGCGGGCTCCGGGCCGGCCTCGCCACCCGCTTCGACCCCCGCTTCCGCGAAGGTCTCCGGGAGACCGACGTCCTCGTCGTGCTGGGTCCCGGCGGGCGCGCCGTCGCCCGGACCGCGCACCAGTTCGCGGCCGAGGTCCCGGTCCTCGAGGGCACGCCCGCTCTCCGGAGGCTGTGCACCGAGCTGGCGCTGGGCACCCTGCCGCAGCTCGGTGCCGCGCCACGACCGGTGCTGCCGACCGGGACGCTCGACCGGCTGATGACCGCGATCGCGGTGCTCGCGGGGCCCGCCCGGCCCCAGGGGCCGGTGCGGCAGCGGTTGCGGGCGACCCCGTGGCTGACCCGCGACACCGACCAGCGCGACGCGCTGCTCAGCGTCCTGGCGCCGGCGCTCGGCGCGGAGGACCCGGTGCTGCGGGCGTGGACCCTGCACCGGGAGGTCCTGGCGGGAGGCGGGGAGGTGCCTGCCGACGCCCAGCGGCTCGCGGCCGCGGCCGACCTGCTCCTGGCGGCCGACCAGGTGCTGGACGCCGAGCCGCAGACCGCCGCGCGGTGGGCCGCGCTGGCGCTGCGCCTGCGACCCCCCGGTCACGACGCCTCCGTCGGCACACCCGAGGAGCACCCCGCCCCGACGGGCAGCCGCACCTGGAGCCTCCTCACCGACCCGCCCCCCTGCGTCGCGACCTCGCCCGAGGCCGGGACGACCCCGACCGACGCAGGGTCGGACGGCGAGGAGCGGGCGCAGGGCCGGGGCGCGGCCCGCCGCGTGCTGCTGCTGCCCGCCGGGGCATCGGGCCCGTCCCTGCGGGCGCTCCTCAACCTGTCCCCCGCGGTCCGCGTGCTGTCGCCGAGCAGCGGTGACATCCCCTCCTCGCTGCGCGGTGACACCGTCCCGGACGCCCTGGTCGAGGCGCGGCTGCGCGCCGGGCTGGGCCTGCCCTGGACCGGCTACCCCGGTCCCACCGCGGCGCTGCGGGACCAGGACCCGGAGGTCGCGCTCGTCGACGGTGCCGACCAGCGGGCGGTGCTGGCCTCGCTCGCCCTGCCCCGCTCCTGCCGCCTGGTCGCCCTCGTGCGGCCCGCCGACCTCGACGCGCCGTGGCTCGACCTGCTCGATGCGAGACGCTGGCACGCGCTGCTGGTCGAGGACGACGACACGGGCGCCCGGGTCCGGAACCGCCTCGAGCGGCACGACGCACAGCTCCCGCCGGTGAGGGTCGTGCCCGGACTGGGCAGCCTGCGCACCGAGGCCCCGGACGCGTCGGCGCGCGAGGCCCTGCGGTCCACCGTCCTCGGGGACCTCGGTCGCCTCGGGGAGCTGAGCGCGACCGGCCGGCACGACGGGGCGATGTCCCTCGTGCGGCACGCCCTGGACGAGGCGGAGAGCTCCGGGCGCCCCGATGCCGCCCTGCTCCAGCAGGCGGCCCTGACCACCACCCGCGCCGGGGAGCCCACGCTGCGGCTGGAGGTGCTGCGACGATGGGCCGCGATCGACCCCCGTCCGCACGTGCGTGCCCTGGTCACCGAGCAGGAGGGGAGGCTGCGCGAGTTCTCTCCCGGCTGGCTGCCCGGCGACCTGCCCCCCACCCCCGTGGATCCCGAGCCCGGCCGGGTGCTGCACCTGCTCAAGGTGTCCCTGCCCCAGCGCACGAGTGGCTATGCCGTGCGCTCGGCCTACCTGCTGGGCGAGCGCGCCCGGGGCGGCGAGGACGTCCTCGCCGCGACCGCGCTGGACTTCCCAGGCGAGCCGGCGCCCCCGGTGGAGACCGTGGCGGGGGTCCGGCACCTGCGGCTCACCCGGGAGGAGGTCCCGGCCCGCGAGGGCGCGGACGCCTACCTGGACGCCTTCGCGCGACGGCTGCTGGCGGAGGTCGTGCGGCACCGCCCCGCGCTCCTGCACGCGCACTCCGGCCACCGGGGCTACGAGCTGGCGCTCGTGGCGCTCGCCGTCGGCCGGGCCACCGGCATACCCGTCGTCTACGAGGTGCGGGGGCTGTTCGAGGGGGTGTGGACCTCGGACGTCGAGCGTGCCACCGACAGCGAGCTCTACCGGTTACGGCGTGCGCTGGAGACGAGGGTCCTCGGCGAGGCGGCAGCGGTGGTCACGCTCAGCGAGTCGATGCGCCAGGACATCCTCGACCGCCCGGGGCAGGGCGGGCGGATCGACCCGGCGCGGGTCGTGGTGGTGCCCAACGGCGTCGACGACCAGGCCATCGCCCCCCGGACGCCGCGGGCCGACCTGCGCCGACGGCTCGGGCTCGACGACGCCTTCGTGGTCGGCTACGTCAGCAACCTGGACCACCCGCGGGAGGGCCAGGAGGTGCTGGTCGAGGCGGTCGCGCAGCTGCGCCGGCGGGGCATCCCGGTGACCGCCGTGCTGGTCGGCGGGGGTGAGCGAGCGGAGTCCCTGCGGCAGCGCGCCGCGGACCTCGGGGTCGCCGAGCACGTCGTGCTCACCGGGCAGGTGCCGCACGCGGAGGTCGGTGACTACTACGCGCTGCTCGACGTCTTCGTCGTGCCGCGCATCGACGAACGGGCGGCCCGCCTCGTGACCCCGCTCAAGCCCTACGAGGCGATGGCGATGGGGCTGCCGGTGGTGGTCTCCGCGCTGCCCGCGCTGCTGGAGATCGTCGGCGACGCCGAGCGGGGCGTGGCCTTCCCCGCAGGCGACGCCGCCGCCCTGGCCGAGGTGCTCGACCGGCTCCGGCAGGATCCCGCGCGGCGTGCCGAGCTCGCCGCCGCGGGCCGCTCGTGGGTGCGCGAGCACCGCACCTGGCGGGCGCTGGCGGCCCGCTACGACGAGGCGTACGCCCTCGCGACCGAGGGTCAGCGGGAGGCGCCAGCGAGCCGCTCCATGGCGGTGACGAACTCCGCTGAGTGGACCCCCCAGTCGAGCTCGCGGCGTGCGAGGTCGTGCCCGCGCCGTCCGAGCTCCGCCGCGGCCGCCGGGTCCGCCACCCAGGCCAGCAGCTGCTCGACGGTCTGCTCGACGTCGTGGAAGGGGACGACCGTGCCGGCACCGCTGCGGTCGACGAGGTCCACCGCCCGGGGCAGCGGGGTGCTGATGACCGGGACGGCGTGCGCGAGGTACTCCACCACCTTGGTCGGCATGCTCGGCCGGAAGTTCTCCACGTCGTGGAGCAGCGAGAGCCCGGCGAGCGCCCCGTCGAGCCGGTCCAGGGCCCGGTCGGCAGGCAGGAACCCGGACCACTCCAGATGGCCCGCGCGTTGCGCCGCCTGCAGCTGCTCGGTGGTGGCCGACCCGTGCGCCGGACCGACGATCTCCAGCACCGCGCGGCCCTCGGTGCGGGCGGCCAGCTGCTCACCCACCCGCACGAGCTCACCCACGCCGCGCTCCCGCGTCAGGCTGCCGAGGTAGACCACGCGCAGCCGCCCCTGCTCGTCCGGCGTCCCGGCAGGCGGGGGGTCAGGGGGCACCGGGGTGGTGTTGGGCACCACCAGGTGCGGCTGGGCGAAGCGCTGGGCGTAGTCCTCGTCGGCGAGGATGAGGACCATCCGACGCTCGGCGCTGCGCTCCATCGTCGAGGCCAGCGAGCGCAGCGGCCCGCGCAGCCGGGCCGGCACCCAGGACCGCAGGTCGACCACCGCCGCGGTGTCCTCGTGCACGTCCCACACCGTGAGCGGCAGCGAGATGCCGAGGGTGCTCGGCACGAGCTCGGGGTCGTGCAGCAGCACCACGTCGTGCCGGGGGCCGTGCTCGCGCATCACCCGGCGGGCATCCCGCTGCGCGGCGAACCGTCGGCGTCCGCTGGAGCGCGTCAGGTCGAGCGCCGTCAGCCCCGGCACCGTCCCGTCGTCGGGGGGCTGCGCGCCGTGCCCGGCCCAGGGCGCCGCGAAGGTGACCTCCCACCCCGCGGCGAGGAGGCTGGCGATCTGGCGGTGCCGGATGCGTGCGTCCTCCGGGTGATGGACGACGGTGACGACGAGGATCCGGCGGGAGGTCACCAGTTGCCCTCCGGCTCCCACTTGCGCAGCAGGTCCCGGGCGGCGTCGGCCCCCTGCTCCTGCATGACCCGGTTGATCTCCTCGTAACGCTCGCGCCACACCTGGCGGTGCTTGCCGTACTTACGACCGTACAGGCCGTTGATCACCGACGGCCGGCCGTCGCCGAGCAGCCGCCCGTCGTCCATCCACAGGACCCGGGTGCAGAGCTGGTTGATGCGACGTCGGCTGTGGGCCACGAGGAAGACGGTGCCCGCCTGCTCCCGGATCTGCTCGATCCGCTCGGTGGCCCGGGCGCGGAAGTGCTCGTCGCCGGTGGCCAGCGCCTCGTCCACGATGAGGATGTCGGGCACGACAGCGGTGGAGATGGCGAAGCGCAACCGGGCCGCCATCCCGCTGGAGTAGCTGCTCATCGGGAGGTCGATGAAGTCGCCGATGTCGGCGAACTCGATGATGTCGTCCATCCGGCGTCGCACCTGGGCCGGGGTGAGACCGAGCGCCTGGGCACCGATCCAGATGTTGTCGCGGCCGCTGAGCTTGCGCTGCAGGACGGCGTTGACCCCGAGCAGCGCCGCCTTGCCACCCAACCAGATCGTGCCGTTGGTCGGAGGCACCAGCCCGGCGACCGCGCGCAGCAGGGTCGACTTGCCTGACCCGTTGCGCCCGATGATGCCGATCGACTCCCCGCGGTAGGCGACGAAGGACACGTCCTTGACCGCATGCACCTCCTGGACGCCCAGGCCGGGGGTGCTGCGGCTGAACAGCCGCCGCAGGGCGGACTCCGCCTCGTCCTCGGGCTGGTCCTGCTTCTTCGGGCTGCCGTAGATGCGGTACTTGATGTCGACGTGCGAGACGACGACCGAGGGGATCCGCTCTCCCTCGACGGACACCTGCTCGGCCCCGCCGGGCGGCTGCCTCTGCTCAGGCGCGGCCATACGTGCCCTCCCCCCCCAGAAGACGACGAAGCCGACGCCGAGGAGCAGCACCGCCCAGGCCCCGGCGACCGCCCACGTCTCCCACCGGACCGGGAAGCCCTCCATGAGCGTCTCGCGCACCAGCGTCAGGCTCACCGCGACGGGTTGGTAGGCGAGCACCGCCCCGACCCAGTCGGGGACGCCGTCGAGGTCGCCGAAGCGGGCGTCGATCGAGAAGAAGACCCCGGAGACGTAGCGCATGAGCCGGACGACGAGGGGGACCATGTTGCTGAGGTCGCGCACGGCGTGCACCAGCCGGGAGATGAGCATGGCCAGCCCCAGGCCCATCATCACCACCACCAGCAGGGCCACCGGGAAGAGCAACCACTCCCACGTGATCGGCTCACCGCTGATGAGCGCGATGACCACGAGCACGAGGAAGGCGGGGATGTTGTTGACGAACTCGGAGACCACGACGACCACCGGCAGCAGCACCCGGGGGAAGGCCAGCGAGCGCATCATGCCCACCTTGCCCATGAGCGCCCGGGCGCCGGAGGTGAGCGTCGCCGAGATGAAGGTGAAGGTGAACAGCCCGATGGTGAGGAAGCTGACGAAGTTGTCGACGTCCCGCTCCAGGCCGAGCAGCTTGCCGAAGATGAGGTAGTAGGCGACGCCCAGCATGATCGGGTTGATGACCGACCAGAGGATGCCCAGGTAGTTGTCCCGGTGCTGGCTGATCACCTCGCCCTTGGCCAGCGACCACATGAGGTGCCGGTAGCGCCAGATCTCGCCGACGTACTCCCGCAGCGTGGGCCGGGTGGCGACCTGCTCCATGCCGTGGCGGCGCGCGAGGTCGGCCGCGGCGTCGTGATCCAGCGCGAGCGGCTGGTGGTGCGGCTCGGGCCCGAGGTCGGCGCTCACAGCCGGACGACCTTCTCTCCCCCGGCGGCGGCGCCGCGGGTGTCGAAGAAGGCCTGCGAGGCGGCGGCGAGGGCGTCCACGTCGTAGCCCCGGTGGTTCTGCACCAGGATCGTCAGGTCCGCCTCGCCGGCCGCGGTCGCCGGGTCCTCGACCCGACCGGACACCGAGTCGCCCGCCGCGTGCCACTCCTGCACGTGCGGGTCGTGGTAGAGCACGGAGGCGCCCTTGGCGGCCAGCAGCCGGGCCAGCGGCACCGCCGGCGACTCGCGCTGGTCGGCGATGTTCGGCTTGTAGGTCACGCCGAGCAGGAGCACGGTCGAGCCGTTGAGCGGCTTGCCCGCGGAGTTGAGGATGTCCTGGGCCCGCCCGACGACGTAGGCCGGCATACCTGCGTTGATCTCCTGGGCCAGCTCGACGAAGCGGAACGGGTAGCCCAGCCGGGCCCGGACGTTGTGGGAGAGGTAGTTGGGGTCGATCGGGATGCAGTGCCCCCCGACGCCCGGACCGGGGTAGAACGCCTGGAAGCCGAACGGCTTGGAGCTGGCGGCCCCGATGACGTCCCAGAGGTCGATGCCGAGCTCGTGGCAGAACCGGGTCATCTCGTTGACCAGCGCGATGTTGATGTGCCGGTAGGTGTTCTCCAGCAGCTTGGCGGTCTCCGCCTCCCGGGTGCCCTTGGTCCGGACCACGGTGTCGACGAAGCGGCCGTAGAAGTCGGCCGCCGCGTCGCTGCAGGACGGCGTGTGCCCGCCGACCACCTTCGGGGTGTTCTTGGCACCGAAGCGCTCGTTGCCGGGGTCGATCCGCTCCGGCGAGAAGGCCAGGTGGAAGTCCTCGCCCGCGACCAGCCCGCCGGCCTCCAGGACGGGCCGCACCACCTCGTCGGTCGTGCCGGGGTAGGTCGTGGACTCCAGGATCACGAGCATGCCGGGAGCCAGGTTGCGGGCCACGGCGGCGACCGCCGACTCCACCGCCCGCAGGTCCGGACCGCCCTCCGGCGACAGCGGCGTCGGCACGCAGATGACGGCGGTCCCCGCCTCCGCGATCCGCGCCTCGTCCGTCGTGGCCTCGAAGCCCCCGTCACGCATCTGCGCGATGTCGTCGTCGGCGAGGTCGTCGACGTGCGACCGGCCCTCGTTGAGGGCGTCCACCACCCCCTGGTGGATGTCGAATCCCAGCACGCGCATCCCCGCCCGCGTCGCTTCCTGCGCCAGCGGGAGGCCGACGTATCCCAGGCCGATGATGACAGCGTCGACAGCCACGGTGGCAGGACTCCTTCGAGACGGGGGTGGGGTGCGAACGCGCGCGCCCTGAGCATATCGCGCTGTGCCATGATCGCCGGTATGTCGTCGGTGCTCCTGCTGTCCAGCAACGGCGCGGGGATGGGGCACCTGACTCGACTGCTGGCGTACGGCCGACGGATGCCCGACGACGTCCACCGTCACGTCGTGTCGCTGTCGCAGGCGGTGCCGGTCGTCAGCGCCGAGGGGCTGCCCTGGGAGTACCTCGTCTCGCAGGGGTCCTCCGGGCTCCGACCGGCCGCCTGGCGCCGGCTCTTCGCCGACCAGCTCGCCGAGATCCTGGACCGGGTCGACCCCGACGTGCTGGTCTTCGACGGGACCCACCCCTACTCCGGGCTGGACGCGGCCCTGGCGAGCCATCCGCGCACCCGCGCCGTCTGGTCGCGGCGCGGGATGTGGCGGCCCGGGCGCAACACCGACCAGCTGGAGAAGGGCGCCTGGTTCGACGCGGTCCTCGAGCCCGGCGACCTGTGCGCGGCGGCCGACCGCGGCGCGACCGCGCAGGTGCCGGACACCGAGGTGGTCCGGGTGCCGCCGGTGACGCTCGTCGACGCCCACCAGCTGCAGGAGCGCGATGCCGCGCGGGCCGCGCTGGGGCTACCGGAACACGGCCCGCTGGCGCTGGTCTCGCTCGGCGCCGGCAACATCAACGACACCGGTGACGAGGTCGGGGCGGCGGCCGCGGCGCTGACCGAGCGCGGGATCGGGGTCTGCGTCACCGCCCCCGCCATCGCCGAGAACGCCTACTCCGGGGACGTGCACCTCGTGCGGCACTTCCCGCTCTCCGAGCACTACCGCGCCTTCGACCTGGTCATCGCTGCGGCGGGCTACAACTCGGTCCACGAGTCGCTGCGGCTCGGCGTGCCGACGATCCTCGTCCCGAACCGCCACACCTCGCTGGACGACCAGGAGGGGCGTGCGGACGAGGCGGCCCGCCGCGGCTGGGCCCTGAGCGCCCCGACGCTCACCGGCGGCCGAGCGGGCGCACTGGTCGGCGAGCTCCTGGACCACGGGACGGAGCTGGCAAAGGCCGCGAGGGCGGCCGATCCCGGCAACGGTGCGGCGGCCGCGGCGGCGGCCATCCTCGACGTGGCGAGCGCGGCATGACCGCGGCGACGGACGCGCAGCGTCGGCAGCAGCAGCGCATGGCCCGGTTGGCGGGCCTGCTCCGACGCGCCCCCGGCTACCGACTGGCGCTGGAGGAGGTGCTGCCCCGGGTGCGGCGCAGCCCGACGCTCACCGACCTCGCGTGGCGCGTCTTCGCCCCCCGGCACGGCGCCGGGCACGTCGACGTCCCGCTGCGGGGCGGCCGGCACGTCACGGGTCCCGACGTCTCGCGGCTGCCCGTGGTCGGGGTGCTGGCGACCGGTCTGGAGGAGGCCGAGGCGGAGGGGCTGATCGAGCGGGTCGCCGCGCTGCAGGCCGAGCTGGCGACCTTCCGGCCGCTGTTCGTCCTCGACCGGCCGGTCTTCGCCGCGGCGCGGCGTCACGACGTCGTCCTCGAGCTGCTCGTGCCGCGCGCCGCCTTCGCGGGTGGTGGCCACGGCGGGCCGGCGGGCTGGGAGGATCACGTCGCCCGGCGGGTCGCGGGCATCGTCGACCATTACCAGCTGTGGCACCTCGCGCGGGCGGGGGCAGACGGATTGGACCCGCTCGACGAGCGCCTGGTGCGCGCCATCGGTGCCCGGCTGCCGGAGGACCTCCGGGCGGGACCGGTCGGGGAGCACCGGTGAGCACGAGCCGGCCGCGGCCGCTCGTCGTCCACGTCACCGGCGCGCGACCGAACTTCCCCAAGGCGGCGCCGGTGATCGAGGGGCTCGGCGCACACGACGTCGACCAGCTCCTGGTGCATACCGGTCAGCACTACGACGACCGGATGAGCACGGTCTTCTTCACCGAGCTCGGCCTGCCCCGCCCGGACGTCGACCTCGGGGTGGGGTCCGGACCTCACGGTGCCCAGACCGCCGCCGCCATGGTGGGCCTGGAGCAGGTGCTGACGCAGCGGCGTCCCGACCTCGTGGTCGTCTACGGCGACGTCAACTCCACGGTGGCCGCCGCGCTCGTAGCCACCAAGCTGCACGTCCCCGTCGCCCACGTCGAGGCGGGTCTGCGCTCCTTCGACCGGCGCATGCCGGAGGAGATCAACCGGATGGTCACCGACCGGATCAGCGATCTGCTCCTCGTGACCTGCCAGGACGCCGCGGACAACCTGGCGGCCGAGGGCGTGGACGCCGCCGCGGTCCACCTCGTGGGCAACCCCATGATCGACACCCTGCTGCGTCACCGGCACCGGCTCGACCCCGCCCGGGTCGCCGACGCGATCGGCCTGGACGCGTCGTCCTACGTCGCCGCGACCCTGCACCGTCCGGGGAACGTGGACGAGGAGGCCTACGCCCGCACCGTCGTGGCGTCGCTGCACGCTGTGGCCGACCAGTGCCCGGTCGTGCTCCCGCTGCACCCTCGCAGCCGTCCCAAGCTGGCCGCCGCCGGGCTGACCGACCACCCCGCGGTGCGGGCCGTGGACCCGTTGGGCTACCTCGACTTCCTCTCGCTCGTGCAGGGCTCCGCGGTCGTCGTGACCGACTCCGGGGGGGTCCAGGAGGAGACCACGGTGCTCGGCGTGCCCTGCCTGACCCTGCGCCCCAACACCGAGCGACCGGTGACGATCACCCACGGCACCAACACGTTGACCACCCACGACGAGCTGCCCGCCGCGGTCGCGGGCACCCTGGCGGCCGGCCGACCGGCGCCCGGGTCCACGCCCGTGCCGCCGCTCTGGGACGGTCAGGCGGGGCCGCGCATCGCCGCCGTCCTCGCCCGTTCCCTGGAGCTGGCCTGAGTGGACGTCGACCCTGCCGCGGTCCTCGCGGGCACCCACCCGCACGGCTACCTGCTCCTCGTCGGAGCCGGCCGGGACGGTGCGCCGAGCGAGGTCGAGAGATGGCGCCGCGACACCGTGAGCCTGCCTGGAGCGACGCTCTGGCTGCAGCCCCGGACCGTCGCGGCGAGCGCGTCCTCGCACCGCGGGCACCTCATCCTCCTCGGCCACCCGGTCGACGTCGCCCGCGGCACGCACGACGGCCCCACCGTCGCGCGCCGGCTCGCCGACACCTGGGCGACCGGCGGCGAGCAGGCCCTGGTGCGGGAGACGGCATACCTCGGGGGCAGGTTCACCCTCGTGGCGCGGACCGCGGACCGCACCGGCGAGGAGGCGGTCGCGGGGCGCGGGCCGGACCCGGAGCTCCTCGTCGTCCCGGACACCATGGCGAGCCAGCCCGTCCTCGTCGGACGGACCGCCGACCGGGCCGCCGTCGGCAGCTCTCCCGTGCTGGTCGCCGATGCTCTCCGCTTCGAGGTGGATCCGGAGGCCGAGGCCCTGCTCGCCACGCTGCGGGAACGGATGGCGGGCCGGGTGAGCTATCTGCCGGGAGTCCGGACCGCCTACCGGGGAGTCCGGGCGGTGCTGCCCAACACGATGCTCCGGCTACGGGTGGGCGCGGACGGGCCGGTCACCGGCTACGAGCGCTTCTGGCCGTGGCAGCCCCGGGTGGAGAACCCGGACGTGGAGACGGTCCACGCCGAGTTCCGGGAGCGCCTCACCGCGCACCTCCGGCTGCTCGCCGACCTGGGTCGCCCCGCGGTCAGCCTCACCGGTGGGCTGGACAGCAGGGTGAGCGCCGCGGCAGCGGCACCGGCACTGCGCGCGCGGGACGGGTTCGCCTTCACCTACGTCAACCCTCGCGAGGCGGTCGGCAGCGACTCCGCCGTGCAGGACGTGCTGGGCGCCCGCGACGTCGCCGGGCAGCTCCGGCTGCCGCACCGCGTGCTGCGCTGGCGGCAGCCGCCGCGCGGGGGCACCTTCGACGTCGTGAGCCGGCGCACCTACGCCCCACGGATCACCTCTCGGGGCGCCGCCCACGCGATGTGGGCGGACCTGCCCGCCGACCTCGTGCAGCTGCAGAGCAACGGCGCCGAGATCGCCACGACCTACACGAAGGCGGTGACCCGCCCGCCGCACGAGCTGGACGCCCGGTGGCTCACGCGGATCTTCGCCGGTGGGCGACCAGGGGCGCACGACGACCTTGCCGAGCAGCTCTACGGGGACTACCTGGAGCAGGCGCCGCTGTCGGAGGCCGACCTGCTCGGCCACGACGCCTACGACCTCGTCTACTGGGAGCAGCGGATGGGCCGCTGGGGATGGCAGAAGTTCTGCGACGGCGACTTCGGGCACCGGGTGCTGCTCCCCTTCAACGACCGGCGGCTGCTGGAGACGATGCTCTCGCTGCCCTACCCGCTGCGTCGCGACAAGGTGCTCTTCCACCGGCTCCTGGACGACCTGGGTGTCCGCGAGCCCGCCCGAGGACCGGCGGCCCCGCAGCGCGCCTCGCCAGCCCGGCCGGGAGTGGCAGCCCCGACACCTCCGGGACCGACCCGGCTGCGACGCCTCACCGACCTGCTGCCGTGGCGCCGGACGCCGCGCCCAGCCGACCCGGCAGGGCCGCACGACGCCGACCCGACACCGCAGGGCCCCGGCCTGCCCTGGGGATACGCCCTCGTCGCCCGGAGATCGCCCAGCACCAGCATCCCGGACGGCTTCCTGCACACCGAGCTGCCCGGATCACTCGGCCTGCACCGGCATCCGTCGCTCCCGGCGGCGCTCTCGGGCCGACAGGGCAGGTTCGCCCTGGTCCTGGGTGAGCCGTGCGACCTGCCGGACGGACGGGACGGACCGGCACCGGTCGCCGACCTCCTGCACCAGCTCGTCGTCGAGGACCCCTCGCTCGACCGCGCCGCCACGCGGGCCGCAGCCCTCACCGGTGCCTGGGCCGTGGTCCTGGGCGGACCTGACGGGTCCCTCGTGCTCGGCGACCCGGTGGGTGCGCTCGGCCCCTGGTTAAGCACGGACGGGACGACCCTGGCGAGCGGTGCCGCCCTCCTGCCGGACGGACCGTCGCCGCCCGAGACGCTGGGCGCGCGCTCGGCCCTGCTCTCCTCCGGGTCGGGCGGGCGCCGGACGTGGCGGCCTGGGCCGCTGCCCGAGCTCGACGCGTATGCGGAGCGGCTCGGCACCACCGCGCCGGAGCGCCTCCGCCGGCAGGTGGAGCTGCTGCTCCGCCGCGGTCCGGCGGTCCTGTGCGCCGGCCCGGAGGCCAGCCTGCTCGGCCCGGAGCCCGTGCCGGACAGCGCACCAGCGGTGACGTGCTGGGACCCCTCCACCCAGGCCGGCACCCTGACGATGCTGCACGCCACGGACCGGGCCTTCGCCGCACGGCGCGAGCTGCGGCTGCTCAGCCGCGCCGCAGGAGCGGACTGGAGCACCACGCTGGACCAGGAGATCGACCCGGGGGCCGTCCTGTGGCTCGGGCTGGGGTCCTCGCCGGATCCCGACCGGGAGGAGCCCGGCGCGCTGGACCTCGTCGCGGGGGTCCGCCCGGTGGCGCTGCCGTGGAGCGACCGCGTGCTCGACCTGCTGGGCGGCCCGGCCGCGGCGCTCGCGGACGCCAGTAGAGTGCGGGGCGATGGCTGAGACGACCCCCGCGGCGCCCGACCCCGCCGACGAGCACCCCTCGTCGGGCCCCGCCGAGGACCTGGTCGTCTCCTACTGCTTCCCGCCCTACGTCGACACCTCGGCGATCGTCGCCGCCAAGCGGGTCCGCGAGGCGGGGCGGTCGGTCGACGTGCTGCAGAACAAGATGTCCAGCCAGCGCAGCACCGACCCCGGGCTGGCGAGCATCGCCGACCACCTCGTGGTCCGCCGCCACCAGCTGCCGTCCCCCACGCTGTTCTCCTCCTGGCGCGGCATCACCGGCTTCACCCAGCGCGGCCTCCAACGGGCCCTGCAGTGGGACCGGGAGGGTGCCGGGTACGCCCGCCTCTACAGCCGCGCGCACTTCACCGCCAGCCACGTCCTCGCCGCGCGACTGGCGCTGCTCCGCCCGGGGATGCGCTGGACAGCGGAGTTCTCCGACCCGTTGTCCCGGGACGTCACCGGGGCGGTGCGGCACGCGCCCGCGCAGGACGGGCCGCTGCTGGAGGTGCTCGGCGGGGGCATCTCGCGCGCCGGCTTCCGGCCACCGACGACCGGCAACTCCTTCCAGTGGGCCGAGCAGCTCGCCTTCGCCCTCGCCGACACACTCGTCTTCACCAACGAGCACCAGCGCGAGCTGATGCTCGAGACGGTCGAGGACGACCAGCTCGTGGAACGGGTCCGGGGGCGCAGCGAGGTCTCACCGCACCCGACGCTGCCCCCGTCGTTCTACACGATGGCCGACCCCGACTACCCGCTCGACCCGGACCGTCGGCACCTGGGCTACTTCGGCAACTTCTACGCCACCCGCGGGATGGGCAGCGTGCTCGCCGCGCTGGAGGCGCTGCCGGGCCGGCTCCGGTCGCAGGTCTGCCTGCACGTCTTCGCCGGGCGGCGCGAGGAGGTCGAGCGGGAGGTGGAGCGCCGCGGTCTCGGCGACTGCGTGCGCGTCGGGCCGTTCGTGGGCTACCTCGACTTCCTCGCCCTCTGCACCCGGATGGACGTGCTCCTCGTCAGCGACGCGGTGACCGACGGGCTGCTCGCGACCAACCCCTTCCTGCCGAGCAAGTGGAGCGACTACCGCGGCAGCGGCACCTCCGTGTGGGGCATGGTGGAGCCCGGCTCCGTGCTCGACGCCCAGCCGCTGCAGCACCGCTCGCCGGTGGAGCACACCTCGGCCGCGGTGCAGGTGCTGGCCGAGATCGCCCGCGGCTGACCACCGACCGGCGACGTCAGGCCCCGGCACGACTTTCTACGGTCGGTGACCAGCACCCGAGCAGCACCGACCGGGGAAGTCCCGCCCCGGCGCGATCTCCCCGGTCAGGAGCCCAGGATCAGGTCGACGAGCTCGGAGCCGGCCGCTCCTGCCGTGAAGCGTCGCTCGACGAGTGCGCGGGCCTGCTCCGAGGCCGCGGACCACCCCGGCTCCTCGGCGACCGACCGGATCCGGGCGACGGCCTCGTCGACGGTGTCGACGACCCAGTCGCCGAACAGCCCCCGGGCCCCGCCCAGCGGGGCGAAGACCGGCCAGTCGCGGACGACCGGCACGGCGCCGGAGGCGGCACCCTCGACCAGCGCCAGGCCGAAGGACTCACGCCGGCTCGTCGACAGCACGACACCCGACGCCGCCAGGTGCGGCGCCAGATCCCGGGTGCGAGCCGACGAAGCGCACCGCGCCGCGCACGTCCTCGTGGGTGATCCGGTCGCGGAACGCCCGGGCATACTCCTGCTGCGAGGCGATCGTGCCGTCCGGGAAGTCGGTGCCGACGAGCGTCAGCGTCCACGCGGGGTCGTCCTCCCGGAGCCGGGCCAGGACCTCCAGGGCCCAGAGCGGATCCTTGACCCGCTGGGCCCAGCCGACCATGAGGAGCCGGCGGCGATGGCCCTCGACCTTCTCGGTGGGGATGCGCGCCGGGTCCAGGAGGTTGGGCAAGACCCGCACCTGCGTGTCCCGCAACCGCTCGCCGAGGAGGGTCTGCACCATCCGCCGCAGGTGGTCGCTGACGAGGACCAGGACATCGACCCTGCTCCAGTCGAGCAGGTGGATCCACGGGGAGAAGGCGTCCATGCTGTGGATGCGCAGGGTCACCCGGACCCCGGCGGGCGCGCTCATGACCGCCGCCATCGACCCGCGGTCGGCCCAGTCGACGAAGAGGGCGTGGGCCGCCTCCAGCTCCTCCAGCAGCTCGTAGTCCGGCACCCACTCCTCCCCCAGGGCCTGGCCCAGCCGGGCGCGGACCAGCTCACGGCGCGTGCCCAGCCCCCGCAGCTGGTCCCGGGTCCGCAGCTCGGTGAGATGCACCTGCGCGCGGTCCTCCAGGGCGCGGCGGACCGGGACGGCGAACTGCGGGTACGAACCGGGCACCACCACCACCCGCGGCCCGACCCTGAAGGAGTCCCGGGTCGCCGCGGTCCGTCCGGCGGCCCGGTGCAGGACCGGGGCCCGGGGGACCGGGGCGGCCAGGAGCCGGCCGACGCGCGAGGCGCGCCAGTCGGCGAGGTAGGCGTCCGGCTCGGTCACCAGCGCGGAGGAGACCCCGTCGGCGTGCAGCTCGCGGTGGAAGAGCAGCTGCAGCGCCAGGCCGGCCAGCCGCGCGACGGTCTCGACGTCCGGTGACGCGGTGCTCAGCTCCTCGTCGGCGGCCGCGAGCAGCGACCGGACGGCGTCGGCCGTGCCGGGCTGGTCCCGCCCGGAGCGGGAGATCTCGACCAGCTGCCGCAGACCACGGCGCACCGACTCCTCCGAGGGATCACCGCCGGGCGCGGCCTCGGGCAGGAAGCCGACGACCCGGTGGGCGAGCGCATACTCCCCGGTTGCGTGCAGGGCCTCCACGAGCGGGACGAGCAGCGGCTGGTGCCGTGCCGGCACGCGACCACCCGTGCGCCCGACGTGGTCGAGCAGCTCGGTCGCCAGCTCGGGGTCCAGGCGGTGGGCCCCCGCGCGGACCCGCCGCCGGAGCCCCACCCAGACCTCGTCCTGCCGCTTCGTGGCCTCCAGCTCGGCGTGCGTGAGGAGCGTGACCGGCGCGGCACCGGGCCGACCGAAGAGGCGGAGTGCCTCTGCCCCCACGGGCAGCAAAAGGTCGGCGTCGTGCAGGGTGCGTCGGGCGCGCAGGTCGCCGCGCAGCCGCCGGGCCAGGACCCCGCGGTCACGCCACCACGCAGCCGGAGCGGGTCGCAGCACACGGCGCAACGCCTGTCGCGCACCGCCTGCGTCGGCCGCGCCGACGCGCACCCGGCCGCGGAAGGAACGCAACGACGGTCCCGGCTCCCCCTCGGCCCACACCAGCACGACCCGGTGCCCGTGGTCGGTCAGGGAACGCAGCCGGGACGCCGCCTCGTCCAGCTCGGCGGCATACCGGGCGACGGCGACGATGCGACGTGGACCCGCGTGCGGTCCGGTCAGCACGCCGGGCGGGCTGGAGCGGGGATCGGGCGGCTCGGCGGGCACTCCCCGACCCTACCCACGTCCATCAGCCGCGGATGAAGGCCTCGACCTCGGCCCGGCCCTGGTCGTCGGGCAGCTGCACCGGCGGGCTCTTCATGAGGTAGGCGGAGGCGCCGACGACCGGGCCCCCCTCCCCGCGGTCCAGGGCGATCTTGGCCGCCCGGATCGCGTCGATGATGATGCCTGCCGAGTTCGGGCTGTCCCAGACCTCGAGCTTGTACTCCAGGTTGAGGGGGACGTCACCGAAGGCACGGCCCTCGAGCCGGACGTAGGCCCACTTGCGGTCGTCCAGCCACTGGACGTAGTCGGACGGGCCGATGTGCACGTCCCGGTCCGCGAGCGCGGTGGAGATGTTGGAGGTCACCGCCTGGGTCTTGGAGACCTTCTTGCTCTCCAGCCGCTCCCGCTCCAGCATGTTCTTGAAGTCCATGTTGCCGCCGACGTTGAGCTGGTAGGTCCGGTCCAGCGCCACCCCGCGCTCCTCGAACAGCCGGGCGAGGACCCGGTGGGTGATCGTGGCCCCCACCTGGCTCTTGATGTCGTCCCCCACGATGGGGACCCCCGCCTCGGTGAACTTCGCCGCCCACTCCGGGTCGCTCGCGATGAAGACGGGCAGCGCGTTGACGAAGGCCACCCCGGCGTCGAGGGCGCACTGGGCGTAGAACTTGTCCGCCTCCTCACTGCCGACCGGGAGGTAGGACACGAGCACGTCGGCCCGTGCGTCGCGCAGCGCCTGCACGACGTCCACCGGCTCCTCCAGCGACTCCTCGACCGTGAGGGCGTAGTACTTGCCCAGGCCGTCAGCGTCGGACCCCGCTGCACCATGACCCCGGTGTCCGGGACCTGCGCGAAGGTGACCGTGTTGTTCTCCCCGGCCTGGATCGCCTTGGACAGCTCCTGACCCACCTTGGCGGCGTCGACGTCGAAGGCGGCGACGAACTCCAGGTCACCGACGTGGTAGTCGCCGAAGCGCACGTGCATCAGGCCGGGCACGGAGGCGTCCGGGTCGGCGTCCCGGTAGTACTCCACTCCCTGCACGAGCGAGCTGGCGCAGTTGCCCACGCCCACGACCGCCACTCTCACCGACGACATGAGGACTCCTTGCTGACACGGCACGGGCGGCCCACCTGGGCCACCCCTTCTCGTGACCTGCCAACGCCGCCGACCGCACGGGCATTCCGGGGCGGCCGCAGGCACCGGGGCACAATGGGGGCGTGAGCAGCTCCAGCACCACACCCCGTTCCCGCCGCCCGTCCGGCACCCGGAAGCGCCGCGCGGGTCGCCGTGGCGTGCTCCGCCGCGTCCTGCTGTGGATCACCGGCCTGGGTCTGCTGGCGATCCTGCTGGCGGTGGGGGTCTTCGCGTGGGCGTATGCCCGGACCGACGTCCCCGAGCCCAACGACTTCGCCGAGGCGCAGAGCTCGATCCTCTACTACGCGGACGGCGAGACCGAGCTGGCGCGGTTCACCGGGGGCTACGACCGCGAGTCGGTCCCGCTGTCCGAGGTGCCCGAGCACGTGCGCTACGCCATGCTGTCGGCCGAGGACCGTTCCTTCTACGAGAACGAGGGGGTCTCGATCACCGGTACCGCACGGGGGGCCTGGCGCACGCTGACCGGCGACGGCCTGCAGGGCGGCTCGACGATCACCCAGCAGTACGTCAAGAACTACTACCTCACCGCGGACCAGACGCTGCAGCGCAAGTTCACCGAGATGATCATCGCGATCAAGATCGACAACGAGCTGGCCAAGGACGAGGTCCTGGAGAACTACCTCAACACGATCTACTTCGGGCGGGGCGCCTACGGCATCCAGACCGCGAGCCGCGCCTACTTCGACAAGGACGTGTCCGAGCTCGACGTGGAGGAGGGTGCCTTCCTCACCGGGGTCACCAACGCGCCGTCGCTGTTCGACCCGGACTACGCCGAGGGCAACGACGAGCGCGCGCAGGAGCGGGTGGCCTACGTCCTGGACGGGATGGTCGAGGAGGGCTGGCTGGACGCCTCGGAGCGCGACGGGCTGGGCCTGCCCGAGATCCAGGAGCCGCAGCCCTCGACCGCGGCCCAGGGCGTCGAGGGCTACATCGCCCAGGAGGCGCGTGACGAGCTCAAGGAGGTGCTGGGCGTCGACGACGCCGAGATCGACGGTGGCGGGCTCCGGGTGACGACCACCATCGAGCAGGACCACCAGGAGGCGGCCGCGGAGGCGGTAGAGCTCTACCGCCCCACCGGTGAGGGCACCGACGACATCACCGTCGCGCTGACGTCGGTCCGCCCCGGGGACGGTGCCGTCACCGCGATGTACGGCGGCGAGGACTACCAGGAGACGCAGCTCAACTCCGCGACCGACGCCCAGGTCCAGGCCGGCTCGCTGTTCAAGCCGGTCACGCTGCTGGCCGCCGTGCAGGAGGGCGTGGACACGCTCCAGACCTTCGAGGGGCCGACGCCGATGTCCTTCGGCGACACCGGCGACCTCGAGGTCAACAACTTCCGCGACCTCAGCTTCGGCGTGATCGACCTGCGGATCGCCCTGGCGGAGTCGGTCAACACGATCTACGTGCAGCTCAACGAGCAGATCGGCCCGGAGGCGACCCGGCAGGCAGCGGTCGACCTCGGGCTGCCGGAGGACACCCCGGGGCTGGACACCGACCTGACCAACGTGCTCGGCACGGCCTCACCGACACTCCTGCAGATGACGAACGCCTACGCCACCCTCGCCGCCGAGGGAGAGCGGGCCACGCCCTACCTCGTCTCCCGGGTGGAGACCGTCGCCGGCGACACGACCTACGAGGCCGAGCCGGAGACCACCAAGGCCGTCGACCGTGACGCCGCGGTCGACGTCACCGACGCCATGACCTACGTGGTCAAGCAAGGCTCGGGCATGTCGGCCGGTGATCTCGGCCGGCCGGCCGCCGGCAAGTCCGGCACCAGCGAGCGCAACGTGTCGGCCTGGTTCGACGGCTTCGTCCCGCAGCTGGCGGCCGGGGTCGTGATGTACAAGGGCGACGGCACGGTGCCGATGCAGGACGTGGCCGGGATCGACCAGATCACCGGTGGCACCTTCCCCGCCCAGGTCTGGGGCGAGTTCATGCGCCAGGCCATGGAGGGCGAGGAGATCCAGGAGTTCTCCCCGCGGGTGGGGACCAGCGGACCGACCGGCACCCCCGCCCCCACCACGCAGGCACCGGCCCCGGAGCCGACGACCTCCGAGGAGACGACCGAGCCCACCGAGACGACGTCGGAGGAGCCGACCGAGACGACCTCGGAGGAGCCGACCGAGACGACCTCGGAGGAGCCGACGACCACCGAGCCGACCGAGTCGAGCCCGGCGCCGACCACCCCCGCACCCACCAGCCCGGCGCCCACCCCCACGAGCCCCGACCCGACCGAGGGGTCGTCCCCCTCGCCGACCGGGTGAGCGACCGCTCGCCCTTCCCGGACCGCCGCCACGTCGATCCACCCTGGGACGTCCCGTCCTGGTCGGACCCGGTGGTCGCGCGGGCCACCGGGGCGCTGGGGGGCCCGCTCGGCCGGTTCGCCGTCGTGGGCGGAGCAGGTCTGGCCGGGGTGGCCGCCGCCCTGGTGGCGCTGGGGACGATCGCGCTGTCGCTCGGCGTGTGGCGATCCGGTCACTGCCTGATGAAGGGCTGGAACACGCCGGACCAGTTCTGGCGCGCCTGCTACTCCGACCTGCCGGTCGTGCACGTCAGCTCCCCGCTCGCCGAGCGCGCCCTGCCCTGGGTCGGCGAGGGGGCCGCGACCGGCACCGCCCCGCTCGCCGGGGCCGTCATGTGGCTCCTCGCCCGTGTCTCGCCCGTCGCCGGCGACGGCGTCGCCGCGCAGCAGTGGATCTTCACCCTCTGGGCACTCGTCTGCGTGCCGCTGGTGGCCGCGGCCGTCCTGGCCCTGGTGAGCCTGTCCCCCGGAGCGCCGTGGCGGGCGGCGCACCTGGCGGCGAGCCCGGTGCTGGTGCTCCTGGCGCACGTGTCGACGGACCTGCTCGGGGTCACCCTCATGGTCCTCGGGCTGTGGGCCTGGCGACGGGACCGCCCCTGGGTCTGCGGCCTGCTGCTGGGGGCGGCGCTGCTCGTCCGTCCCTTCCCGCTGCTGCTGCTGGCGGCCATCCTGCTGGTCGGGGTGCGCCGCGGGCAGACCCTGCCCGCCCTCCAGGC
Source organism: Serinicoccus marinus DSM 15273 (assembly GCF_008386315.1). Taxonomy (NCBI): domain Bacteria; kingdom Bacillati; phylum Actinomycetota; class Actinomycetes; order Micrococcales; family Ornithinimicrobiaceae; genus Serinicoccus; species Serinicoccus marinus. The sequence continues at coordinate 3,399,655 of NZ_CP043808.1, forward strand.
ACTCGTCGGGACGGTGCTGGGGGCGTTGGTCGTGCTGCTCCCCCTCGTCACCCTGCAGCCCGAGTCGCTCTCCGCCGCCCAGCTGTGGTGGGGCCAGCCCGCCGGGTACGGCGCGCTGCAGATGATCCCCCGGCTGCTCGGGTCCACCGTCCCCACCTGGGTGACGACAGCCGTGGCGGTGACGGGGTGGGTGGTCGCCCTGGTCGTAGGCTTCCGTGCGTCCCGGCGGCCCGAGCTCGACGTCGAGCAGGTCACCGCCCTGATGCTCCTCGTGGTAGCCCTGACCGCGGCCTCGGTGTCGGTCCAGAGCGGGCTGTGGGTGCTGCCCTTCCTCGCGACGGCCGCGATCCGGTGGGCCGAGCACCTCCTCTGGGCGCTCGCGGAGGGCCTGGTCTTCCTCACCACCTGGCTGCACATCGCCTTCGCGAGCGACCCCGGACGTGGCCTCCCGGGGGACGCCTACGCCCTGACCGTCGTGCTGCGCGCGGCGGCCTGGGCCTGGATCCTGTGGCGGGTGGGCTCGCGTCCGGCGCCGCAGGTCGCTGCTCAGCGCCCGGTGCCGACCTCGACGCCGGCGCGGACCGTCTCCCCGAGCTGATCGGTGCGCACGACCGGCATCACCTGCTCCTCCACGACGTCGCGCAGCGAGCGGACGTAGGTGGCCGAGAGGTGGTTGCTGTCGCGCCAGACCACGACCTCCCCCACGATCGGGCTGCAGGTGCGGCCCGGGCACACGGCAGCGGTGAGGTCCAGGACCGGTAGCCCGGGGCGCTGCTCGGCGAGCAGCTCGTGCCCGGTGCCGGAGGCGTCCAGACCGTCCTGCCGGTCGAAGGAGCACTGCGGCACGTCCTCCTGGTTCTCCAGCAAGCAGGCCGGCACGTCGAAGGGCGCGCGGGGGACGTCCCGGATGAGCGCCGCGCGCATCCCGGCCTCGTCCAGCATGTCGATCCGCCGACCCAGACCGGCAGCCACCTTCTCCGCCCCGGTGGTGCCGTAGGACGCGCTGGAGAGCAGCACGACATCCGGTGACTGCTCCAGGAGCACCTCGTCGAGGTTGTCCTGCCACGTGCTGCACTGCCGGTAGTCCCCGGCCTGCCCGGTGCGCTCGATGGTCAGCCCGCGCGCCGGGGGGCAGGACGACTTGGTCATGGCGATGACGCGCCAGCCGCGGTCGCGCCCGATCTGGTCCAGCGCCGTCATCCACATGCTCGCGTGGCTGTCACCGATGAGGGCCACGGTGCGTGTCCCGTCCGGGTCCCCGGCCTCGCACACCCCGACGCGGGTGCCGCTCAGCCCCACGAAGCAGTCCTCCGGCTCCAGCGCCGGGACGTCGTCGGGCACCTGCTCCAGCGGCACCGCAGGCTCACCCACCTCCTGGGGCACCTCGACCACGGCAGGTGGCTCGCCGAGCGCGCCCGACACCCCGCTGCCGGCCGCCGCGGCCTCGACCGGGACATCTGCCGGCGTCGTCGGCGCCGGCGTCGTCGCCGGGTCGTCGACCCCCACCGCGAGGGTGTCGGCCCCGACCGGGGACCGCATCTCGTCGACCACGGCCGGGGTCCGCCACCGGGCGGCGCTCTCCGTCGGCGAGGGCGGCGCCACGGCGATCACGGCCACGCCCAGCGCGGCCCCCGCCAGGGTGCAGTTCAGCCCGAGGCGCAGGGTTCGCCACGTCGCCTGCCCGGGCGTGAGGCGGGCCGCGAGCAGCCGACCGTGCCGTCGCACCGGGTCCTCCACCAGCACGAAGGACAACCAGGCCGGCACCACGGCGAGCGCGAGCGCCAGCAGGCCCCAGCCCACCGGCAGCGTGTCCGGACCGCCCCGACCGACGTGGACGAGCTCGGCGGCCACCGCGATGAAGGGCCAGTGCCACAGGTAGAGGCTGTAGGACAGCCGCCCCAGCCACTGCAGCGGCGACCAGCGCAGCAGCAGGACCGGCCCCATGCGCCCGGCTGCGGGTCCGGCGAGCAGGACCAGCGCGGTGCCACCCGTCGGCAGCAGCGCCCAGAGGCCGGGGAAGAGCGTCTCCCGCGTGATGACGACGAGCGAGAGGACGATGAGCGACAGCCCGGTCCAGCCGGCCACCGCCGCCACCCACCGCGGCAACCGTGGCCAGGCACGGGCCCCGAGCGCGACGATCGCGCCCAGCATCAGCTCGTGCACCCTCGTCGGGGTGACGAAGTAGGCGGCCGGCTCCTCGAGCGTCCACCACCAGGACAGCGCGAGCGAGGCGCCGAACAGTGCCAGGGTGACGACCCAGGAGGCGGCGCGGAAGACGCGGGCCCGGCCCGCGGCATACACGAGGAGGCCGAGCAGGATCACCGGCCACAGGAGGTAGAACTGCTCCTCGACGGACAACGACCAGTAGTGCTGCAACGGGCTGGGGGCGCGCTCCAGGTCGAGGTAGTCCACCGAGCGCCACGCCATGCGCCAGTTGACGACGTAGGTCGCGGAGGCCACGAGGTCACCACCCACCTCAGCCCACCGGCCACGCGGGAGGAAGACCACCGTGAGCAGCGCCGTCCCGGCGAGCGCGGCGAGGGCGGCCGGCAGCAGTCGGCGGGCGCGGCGCGCGTAGAACCTGGCGAGGTCGATCCGCCCGCGGGCCCGCCCCTCCTCCAGCAGGAGGGAGGTCATGAGGAAACCGCTGACGACGAAGAAGACGTCCACCCCGGCGAAACCACCGGGCAGCAGTGTCACCCCAGCGTGCCAGAGCATGACCCCGAGCACCGCGAGCGCGCGCATGCCCTCGATGTCGGCGCGGAAGCCGCGAGGGACGGGTGGCACCCGCAGCGCGTGCCGCGCGGCGTGCAGCGCCCTGGCACGGGTCCGGGTGAGCGGTGCCTGGTCGGAGGTCACGGGGCACCCACCGGTCGCTCGGCACCTGCTCCGGCCACCGGATGACGCCGCCACGTCCGGTGGGTCCCCTCGGCCCACGCCGCCGCCAGCAGACCCAGCCCGGCCAGCACCAGCCAGCCCGCCCCCCCGGGGTCGACCGGGTCCGTGGGCACCTCGGCGGGCGCGACCAGCTCCAGCTCGTCCGGTTGCCCCTGCACGGTCATCGCGGCCGCGGTGTCCGCCGCCACGGCCGCCAGCCGCGGGTCGGGCGCCTCCGCGCGGACGTGGACGCGCAGGTCGCCCTGCTCGTGCCGGACCGTGAGCTGCACGCTCCCCCGCAGGTCGGGGCCCAGCTCGACGGCCCGCTCGACGTCCCGCTCCAGGTCGGGGTCGGTCATGCCGACGGAGACCTGGTCGGCGACCCGCTCCTGGCCCGCGGCGACGGTGGCCTCCGCGGCATACGTCAGGGGACGCAGCAGGTCCCATCCCCCGACCAGGAGGGTGAGCAGCAGCACCGCGGTGATCCAGGGGATGCCGGACAGCCGCTGGGTCCACCGTGTCGGTGCGTCCTGGCCGTGCCGGGCGCGGCTGTGCCTACCCACTGCTGCGCTCCTGCTCCGCCCACCACCTCAGCAGCTCGGCGCGCGCGCCGTCCTCACCCAGCAGCCCCTGGTCGAGCCGCACCGACAGCAGATGCTGGTAGGCGCGGCCCAGCTCCGGGCCCGGCCGGATCCCGAGGACCTCCCCGATCTGGTGACCGTCCAGCTCGGGTCGCACGGCGGCCAGCTCCTCCTCCTCGCGCAACCGGGAGATCCGCTGCTCCAGGTGGTCGTAGCTGGCAGCCAGCCGAGCCGCCTTGCGGCGGTTGCGGGTGGTGCAGTCCGAGCGCGTGAGCTTGTGCAGGCGACCGAGCAGCGGGCCGGCGTCGGTGACGTAGCGGCGCACGGCGGAGTCGCTCCACTCGCCCGTGCCGTAGCCGTGGAACCGCAGGTGCAGCTCGACCAGGCGAGTGACCGCCTTCACCGTCTCCTTGTCGAAGCGCAGCGCCCGGAGCCGGGCCCGGGTCATCTTGGCCCCGACGACCTCGTGGTGGTGGAAGCTGACGCCTCCGCCCGGCTCGAACCGCCGGGTCGCCGGCTTGCCGATGTCATGCAGCAGCGCGGCCAGACGCAGCACCAGATCCGGACCGGGGACCGCGTCCTCGTCCTCCGCTCCCGGCGCGTCCTCGAGGTCGATGGCCTGCTGCAGGACCGTGAGGCTGTGCTCGTAGACGTCCTTGTGCCGGTGGTGCTCGTCGACCTCCAGCTGCAACGCCGGGAGCTCGGGGAGCACCTCGTCGGCCAGGCCGGTGGAGACCATGACCTCGAGCCCGGCACGCGGGTCCGCGCTCAGCATGAGCTTCACCAGCTCGTCACGCACCCGCTCGGCCGACACGATCCGGAGGCGCTGCGCCATGTCGGTCATCGCCTCCCGGACGTCGTCGTCGGGGACGAACCCGAGCTGCGCCGTGAAGCGCGCGGCGCGCATCATCCGCAGCGGGTCGTCGCTGAAGGAGACCTCGGGACGGTGCGGGGTGCGCAGCCGGCGGTGCGCCAGGTCCTCCAGCCCACCGTGCGGGTCGACGAAGGTGAGGTCGGGGAGCCGCAGCGCCATCGCGTTGACCCGGAAGTCCCGACGGACGAGGTCCTCCTCCAACGACTCCCCGAACGCCACGACCGGCTTGCGCGTCTGCCCGTCGTAGGCGTCGGCACGGTAGGTGGTGAACTCCAGGGTCGCCCCGGCCCGACGGGCCCCGATGGTCCCGAAGGCGCGCCCGACGTCCCAGGTCGTGTCGGCCCAGCCACCGAGCGTCCGCTCGATCTGGTCCGGGGTGGCGGACGTGGTGAAGTCGAGATCTGTCGAGGTCCGCCCGAGGAAGGCGTCCCGCACCGGGCCGCCGACCAGAGCGACGTCGTGGCCGGCGTCCGCGAAGAGCTCGCCGACCTCGGTGAGCAGCTCCCTCGACGGGGTCAGCTCACGCAGGGCGCGCAGGAGCAGCGCGCCGTCGCTCGTGATCTGGGTGGCGGACATCGGATCCAGGGTAGTCGGCCGGTCGGTGCGCGGGTGCCGTCGCTCCCGTTCCGTGCCCGGCCCACTCGTTACAGTGGGTGGATGACCACCACGCCGCCGCGCCAGCACCTGGGCGCGAGACGGTTGCCGTCGGTCAACGAGACATCCGCAGGGGGCGTGGTCATCGATGTCGTGGACGGGCGGGCCCGTATCGCCATCATCGCGCGTCGCAACCGTTCGGGACGGGTGGAGTGGTGCCTGCCCAAGGGACACGTGGAGCCCGGCGAGACCCTGGTGCAGACGGCGGAGCGGGAGGTGGCCGAGGAGACCGGGATCGAGGGTCGCGTCCTCGTGACCCTGGGGACGATCGAGTACTGGTTCACCACACCGTCGCACCGCATCCACAAGATGGTGCACCACTATCTCCTGGAGGCGACGGGCGGGCATCTCACCATCGAGAACGACCCGGACCACGAGGCCATCGACGCGGTCTGGGCACCGCTGGACGAGGTGCACCGCACCCTGACCTTCCCCAACGAGCGGCGTATCGCCCGCGAGGCGTGGTCACGCCTCACCCGGAGCGCCTGAGACCTCCGTGACCAGAGTCCCCGCTCGCGCCCCGAGGGCGGTCCCTCCCCGGACCCTGCCCGTGCTCGCCCTGTGCACCGGGCTGCTCGCGGGCCCGCTGGGCTCCATACCGGCGGCAGCGAGCGGCCCGCGGCCCCCGTCCGCACTGCTGCCCGCCGACACCGGGGACGACGTCGCGATCGTGCTCGACGAGATCGACCCGGTGGTGCTGACACCCGGCGAGCCGCTGACGCTCACCGGGCGGCTGGTCAACCAGGGTGCCGTCCCGCACCGGGTGACCAGCCTCACCGCCACGGTGTCCGGTACGACGCTGACGTCCCGCAGCGAGGTCGACCGATGGCTCGACGACGAGCTCGATCTCGACCGGACGACGACGCTCGGCGACGACACCGTGGGCCCGGTGGTCGCGGCGGCCGGAGCGGTCCCCTTCTCCGTGACGGTGCCCGCAGCGGTGACGAATGACCTGCCGGAGGGCCCGCAGGTGCTGCCGCTGGTCATCAGCGCGGGGGACGAGCGGGAGCCGGGCGGGGCCGCGGCCCACCCGGTCCGGCTGCGCAGCACCCTCGTCAGCGCGGGTGGCGAGGAGGTCGAGGAACCTCTCGACACCTCGTGGGTGGTCCCGCTCACCCTCCCCCCGGACCCCGATCTGCTCAGCCCGACCGAGCAGACCCACGCGCAGGCCTGGGTCTCCGCCGTCGGTCCGGACTCGGCGATCAGCGGCTGGGTCACGGACCTAGCGGTTCCTGGCGTCACCTATGTCGTCGACCCATCGACGCTCGTCGGCGCTCGGCCGGCACCGGCGCTGCGCACGCCACCCGAGCAGGGGACGGATCCCGCCGACACCGGGCCCGACCCGCTCCCGGCACCGTCGCCGGACGCGGTCACCTCGACGACGGAGGCCCCGGACGGCGTCACCGACGCGGCGTCGGAGACGGTCCCGGCCCCCGTCCCGGACGACCCGGCCACGACGCAGTCCGCCAGTCCCCCTGCCCAGACCGAGGAGGCGGAGGCAGCCCCCGCCACCGCGGCCGAGGTCGACCAGGCGGTGGCGACCTTGCGGACCCAGCTGGCCGGGCTGCCGGACGACCAGGTGTGGTGGCTGCCGAGCGAGGACCCCGACGTCGTCCGGATGGTCGCGGACCGACCGCCCCAGGACCAGCTCGGCAGGCTGCTCTCGACCCCGCCCGCCGGGGCTCAGGACACCCTGGCGCCCCTGCTGAGCAGCGGTCGGCACGATGTGGCCTGGCCGGTGGACCCGGCACCGGACGCCGACGCGGTGACCCAGATCTCCGACCTGTTCCGGAGCGCGAGGGACGAGGACGACACCGCCCCCGGTCTCGGCGTGGTGCTCCTCGCCCGCGAGAGCCTCACGGCGGACAGCGGTGCTGCGCCGCGACGTGGCGCGGTCCCGCTGGAGGAGCCCGAGGACGTGGTGGGGCTGGGCGCCGACTCCTGGACCTCGGCGCTCGTCGCCCGGAGCCAGGCCGAGGCCGAGCAGAGCGGATCGGGCGCAGCCGCCCAGCAGGTGCTCGCGCACACCCTCGGCACCTACCTGGAGGACCCGGGTGCCGCTCGCGAGCTGGTCATCGCCCCGCCCCGCCTCACCCCCGCTCCTCCCGAGGTCCTCGCCCAGCTGAGCGAGGGGTGGCGCACCGCGCCCTGGTTGCGCTCGGTCACCGCCCAGGAGCTGGTGCAGCGGGCCGGGACCGGCGACACCGTCCAGCTCACCGGGGAGCACCCGCAGGAAGCCGTGCTGGGCGACCTCGCCGAGCTGCTCGCGCCCGGCCGCAGCCCGCTGGACCGGGAGCGCACTGCCGCCCTGGCCCGCAACGCCGGCGAGCTGGACGACCTCGAGGAGGTGGTCCGTGACACGACGGCCACGCAGTCGTGGCGCGCCTCGCTCGCCGCGCTGTGGTCGAGCCGGTGGCGCTCGCACGAGGAGGAGTGGAGCACGGCCCGCGCCGTGGTGCGGGAGGACGTGCGCTCGGCGCTGCAGGGTGTCACCGTGACCCCGAGCACGGTCAACTTCCTCACCGACCAGGGCGAGATCAGCGTCACCGTCGTCAACGACCTCGGTGTCGCGCTGGACGATCTCGTGCTCGAGGTGGTGGCCTCCAACGGGCGGCTGCAGGTGATCCGTCAGCCCGACCCCGTCAGCATCGGCGCGGACAGTCGCGCCTCGGTCTCCTTCGAGGCACGGTCGATCACCCGTGGGGAGACGCGGCTCACCGCGACGTTGCGCACCCCGGACGGGACGACCCTGGGGGAGCCCGCGCCGATCGAGGTGCGGGTGCAGCCCACGGGCATCTGGGTCTACTGGGTGCTCGGCGGGCTGGCCGGCGTCGTGCTCGTGCTGGGCCTGGCCCGCGCGGTCCGTCGCGGACCCCGTGCCTCCGGCCGCAGCGATACCCGGCCGGAGGAGGGACGATGAGCCAGGACCGAGCCGCAGGCTCCTCCTCCGCCGGGTCGAGCTCGTCGCTGGCCCGCTCCAGCGCGGTCATGGCCGCCGGCACGCTCGCCTCGCGGCTGCTGGGCATGGCCCGGATGGCCCTGCTCGGGATCGCCATCGGTGTGCTCACGCCCGCCGGCAGCGTGTGGGAGACCGCCAACACCATCCCCAACACCATCTACCTGCTCCTCGCCGCAGGAGTCTTCAACGTCATGCTCCTGCCGCAGCTCACCCGGGCCATGACCCGCGGCCGGGAGGGTCAGGAGTACAGCGACCGGCTCATCACGCTGTCGGTGACGATCCTGGTGCTGGCCACGGTCCTCTTCGTGGCGGCGGCGCCGCTGGTGACCAAGCTCAACGCCCTCTCGTGGGCGTGGGACGACCCCAAGCTCCAGCTCGCGATCCTGTTCGCCTACCTCTGCATCCCGCAGATGCTGTTCTACGGGCTCCACACGATCATGGGGCAGGTCCTGGCCGCCCACCACCGCTTCGCCGCCTTCATGTGGAGCCCGGCGATCGCCAACATCATCGCGATCGTGGGCATCGGGGTCTTCATGCGGCGCTACCCGGACGCCGGGGTCATCCCGCTGCAGGAGTGGACCGCCGGCATGATCGGTCTGCTCGCCGGGTCCGCCACGCTCGGCATCGTCGTCCAGGCCCTCGTCCTCATCCCGGCCGTGCGCGCGACCGGGTTCAGCTGGCGGCCCCGGTGGGGTCTGCGCGGCGTGGGGCTCGGGACCGCGGCCGTCATGGCCGGGTGGGCGATCGCCGACATGGCTGTCTCCCAGGGCGGCATGCTCGTCGTCACCAACCTGCTCAGCGACGTCATCGACCGGGTCCCTGACGCGCCGGGCAAGATCACGTATGCCTACGCCTTCTCGGTCTTCGTGCTGCCCCACTCCCTCATCGCGCTGTCGCTCCTGACCGCGATCTACCCCGTCCTGTCCAAGGACGCGGCTGCCGAGGACCTGGAGTCCATGGCCGACCACGCCAGCCGGGGGTTGCGGCTGCTCGGTGCCGCCATGGTGCCGATCGCCCTGGGGATGATGCTGCTGGCCCCGCTCGTCGTCCGAGTCGTCTACTTCGGGAGCACCCCCGCCGAGCACCGCGCCGTGACGCTGATCGTCCTGGCCATGGTCGTCGGCCTCGTCCCCTACGGCGTCTACCTGCTGTGCTCCCGCGTGTTCTACTCCTTCGAGGACGCGCGCACCCCCTTCCTCTTCCAGGTGTCGATCACCTCGGTGCTGCTGGTGGTCTGCCTACTGGCCACCCTCGCCCCACCGGCCTGGGTCGCCGTCGTGCTGGGCCTCGGTCAGGCCCTGGGCCAGACCACGGCGGCGGTGCTGGGGCTGCGGGCGGCTCGACGTCGGCTCCCGGCACTCGGGCTGCGCAGCACCGGGTCGACCTACCTGCGGGCGGCGGGAGCCTCGGCCCTCGCCCTGGTGCCGGCTTGGGTCGTGGTCCGGTTCCTCGACCCGGGGGCCCCGCCGGATCTCACCTCGATGGAGCCCCAGGGCGTCGGCGCCTTCCTCAGCGCAGCGCTCACCCTCGCCGTGGCCGGACTCGTCTTCCTCGCGGCGTATGCCTTGCTGGCCCACCGCTTCGGGGTGCGCGAGGTCGGCGAGGTGGCGGCGCCGGTCCTGCGGCGCCTCCCGGGTCTGCGTCGCTACGCCCCCGCGGCCGGGGCCGGCCTCGTGGACGACGGCCAAGCCGTCCCGGGCGGCGCCGCGGCGGCCGGCCCGGCGGACAGCACACCACCCACCGGCGCGGCGCCGCCGGACCAGGGCGCTGCTGGCGGCACACTAGGGTGGGACCGCGATCGCCCGCGCCCACAACCGCGACCACGGGAGGACAGCAGCATGGATCGGCTCGAGGTCGGCACCCGCCTGGGTGACCGCTACGTCCTCGACGAGCTGCTGGCCGAGCGTGAGGGCGGGGGGTTGGAGTACTGGTCCGCGCGGGACAGCACCCTCGGCCGCCTGGTCGCGGTCACGGTGCTGCCCTCGGAGGGGCCTGCCGCGGACGTCGCGGGGGCGGTGCTCGACGGCGCCCGCCGCGTCGCCTCGGTCGACGACCCCCGGCTGGTCCGCGTCCTCGACGTCGGAGACCAGGACGGGCTGTGCTGGATCGTGGAGGAAGGACTCTCCGAGGCGGAGTCTCTCGCCTCCCTCGTCGAGCAGCACCCGCTCCCGGCCGAGGAGGCCCGACGGATCGTCGGCGAGAGCGCCGCAGCGCTGGAGTCGGCCCGACGCCGAGGGCTGCACCACCTCTACCTCAACCCCCACTCGGTCCTGCGGACGACCGATGGGACGGTCAAGGTGTCGGGCGTCGGGGTCGCCTCGGCGTTGGAGGGCACCGACGACGTCACCGCGGACGAGGCCTCCCTCATCGATGCCGCCGACCTCGTCTCGCTCCTCTACACCGCGCTCACCGGCCGGTGGCCGGGCGAGGACCTGGCCGGCGTCCGGCCGGCCCGTCGGCTGGCCGACGGCACCCTGCCGGCGCCCTCGGAGCTGGTCTCCGGCGTCCCGGGTGACCTGGACGCCCTGTGCCGGTTGGCCCACGGGTCGGAGGCCGACCTGCAGTCCGCGCCGCACACCCCGGGGGAGCTGGTGCGCCAGCTCTCACCGTGGGCCTCGGAGATCGTGCGGGCCGCACGCCCGGGCGAGCTGGAGGCTCCCCGGTCGGGGCGGCCGGGTGACCATCGGGCCGAGGACGCCTTCCGGGGTGCGGCCGGGGCCTCCGCGGCCGCGACCGCCGCGCGCCCCAGCCACGCCGACGACGGGCCCTCGACGCCGTCCGGCGAGGCCACCGACGAGGTGCCCCAGCCGTACTACCGCACCGAGGCGCGCTCTGCCGACGACTCCGGGTCCGGCGCGGTGGCGGGGCCGGCAGGGGCCCCGACCGCCGGCCGTCAGGACGACACGATGGGTGGGCTGCTGCGCAGCGGGGAGGCACGCCAGGCCAGGGCGGACGAGGCGCATGCCGGCCCCGCCACCGCACTCGCGACACGTCGTGACGACGACGGGGGTCTGGCCGAGGAGCGCGGCACCGGCGCACAGACGGCCATGGTCACGGTGATCATCGTGGCGCTGCTCGGGATCGCGCTCTTCCTGGGCTGGCTGGCGCTGCGGGGCCTGGGGGGCGGCGAGGACGACCCCGCCGGTGCAGCGCCGACGAGCTCACCGAGCGCGAGCGAGCCCGCACCCGACGAGGACGCCTCGACCGCGAGCGCGGCCGCACCGACCGACGAGGGCAGCACCGAGCCGGCTCCGGAGCCCGCATCCGGGGTCGCCGTGGAGGGCATCACGTCCTTCGACCCCGAGGGCGACGGCGACGAGCGCAACGACCTGGCTCCCCTGGTGGTGGACGGGGACGAGGGGACCGAATGGACGTCGCACACCTACCTCTCCCCAGGCTGGGGCTCGCTGAAGAGCGGCACCGGCCTGGTCCTCGACCTGGGGGAGGACGCCACCGTCGGTGAGGTCGAGGTGGTCCTCGGCGAGGGCGACATGGGCGCCACCGTCTATCTCGCCGACGAGCCGTCGCTGGACGGCGCGTCCGAGCTCGGCAGCGACGACGCCGCGGAGGGCACCTGGACCGTGACGCCGGACGAGCCCGCCACCGGGCGCTACCTCATCCTGTGGTTCACCCGGGCCTACACCGCGCCCGAGGGCGAGATCGTGCGGGTGGCCGAGATCACCGTGCGGTGAGCCCGGCGGACATCGTGACGACGGCCGAGCTCGCGGAGCTGGACGACCTGGCCCTGCTGCGGCGGCACCAGGACGGCGACACCGAGGCCTTCGGCGAGATCTTCCGACGGCACCGGGACCGCATGTGGGCCGTGGCGCTGCGGACGTCGCGCGACCCGGAGGTGGCGGCGGACGCCGTGCAGGACGCCTTCCTCAACGCCTTCCGGCGCGCCGGCTCCTTCCGGGGTGACTCCCAGGTCACCACCTGGTTGCACCGCATCACGGTCAACGCCTGCCTGGACCGGCTGCGTCGGCAGCGTCCGACGGCGGACCTCGAGGACCACGAGCCGGTCGAGCCGCGGGACCGGCACCGCTCGGTCGAGGTGCGGCTGGACGTGCGCGACGCCCTGGACCAGCTGCCCGAGGGGCAGCGGCTGGCGCTCGTGCTCGTGGACATGCACGGTCTGAGCGTGGCCGAGGCGGCCCAGGTCCTGGAGGTGGCCGAGGGGACGGTCAAGTCGCGCTGCTCCCGCGGCCGCGAGGCCATGGCCCAGATCCTGGGGCTCGGGGAGGACGCATGACGCCTTCCGCTCACGCCCCCACGAGGGTCGCGCCAGGACGGGGAACCCGTCCGGCGTCCTGCTCGTCGTACTCCCGTGGGCCGTGCCGGGCGCGGCCGGCCCCCTCGGAGACCACCCGGACGACACGACGAAGGAGGACCCGGTATGTCGACGCACCCGCCACGCCCTGAGCCTGGCGACCCGCAGCACGCGCAGGAGCACGACCCGACCGGTGTCCGGGACCTCCTCGGCGCGCTGCCCGATCCCGGGCCCATGCCCGACCACCTGGTCGAGCGCATCACCGCCCGGCTCGAAGTCGAGCGCGAGCACCGGCAGAGCGCCGGCCCGGGGCATACCCTCAGCGCACCCGCCGACCGGGTCGTCGACCTGGCCGAGGAACGCGGTCGGCGGCGTCCCGGCCGGACCCTCGGTATCCTTACGGCTGCTGCCGCGGGCCTGGCCGTCACCACGGTGGCCCTCACCCAGGTGCTCGGGGGCGGGGCCAGCAGCGACAGCGGAGCCGTGGCGCAGTACCCCTCTCGGGCGGAGTCGGGGGCAGGGCAGGACGAGGCTGCCGACGCCGCCGACGGGCAGGAGCAGGGTGCGTCCGGTGGCCTGGCGGAGTCCGGCCGGGAGGGGTCGGACACGGGTGAGGCTGCCGGAGGGGACTCGGCCCTCGCAGGCGCCGACGATCTCCTCGTCGAGCCCGTCGTCCCGACGCTGCTCTCCCCGCTGGGCGAGATCCCCGAGACGGACTACGCGCAGGCCGTGCACGGCGCCAGCCGGAGCGCCGAGGCCGCGGGCTCGTCCGGCGCCGCTCCTGGCGCCGCCGGTGGGTTGACCCAGGCGGGAGCCATCCAGTGCTGGGCCACGCTGGACGAGGACGCCCAGCAGTCGTGGGCGGACCGGTTCGCCACGACGGCCACCCTGCTCGGCGAGAGCGGCACCACGCGAGACGTCGTCCTCCTCCTCGGGGTCGACGGCGAGAGCGGTCGGGCCTGGGCCGTCCCGGCCGAGTGCCTGACGACCCCCGACGTGGCTCCGGTGGACAGCTCCGGAGAGCTGGTCGAAGGCCCCTGAGTCTCGGCGACCCGTGCGTCCGGCCCGGGTCGTGGCGGCCCGTCGGAGGACTGGAACAATGACGGCCTACGATCGGTTGACCCGGTGTCGCCGCAGCGCACCCCTCACCTCCGTCCAGGAAGGCCCTCATGAGCATCGACCTGATCTCCGGTCTCGGTGATACCTCACCAGCCGGGGAGGACCGGCCCGCCCTGCGTGAGGTCATCATCATCGGCTCCGGTCCCGCCGGCTACACGGCTGCGGTCTACGCCGCGCGGGCCAACCTCGCCCCCCTGGTGTTCGAGGGGTCCGTGACCGCAGGTGGAGCCCTGATGAACACGACCGAGGTGGAGAACTTCCCCGGGTTCCCCGAGGGCATCCTCGGTCCGCAGCTCATGATGGACATGCGTGAGCAGGCCGAGCGCTTCGGCGCGGAGCTCGTCCGCGACGACGTCGTCGCCGTGGACCTCACCGGTCCGGTGAAGCGTGTCACCGACAGCGACGGCACGGTGCATCAGGCTCGCTCCGTCGTCCTGGCCATGGGGTCGGCCTACCGCGAGCTGGGGCTGCCGCGGGAGCAGGAGCTCTCCGGGCACGGCGTGTCATGGTGCGCGACCTGCGACGGTGCCTTCTTCCGCGACCAGGACATCCTCGTCGTGGGTGGCGGTGACTCCGCGATGGAAGAGGCGACCTTCCTGAGCCGGTTCGCCCGCTCGGTCACCGTGGTGCACCGTCGAGGGGAGCTGCGCGCCAGCAGCATATGGCCGAGCGCGCCCGAGACCGACGAGAAGATCAGTTTCGCGTGGAACTCCGCGGTGTCCGCCCTGCACGGTGACGCCAAGCTCACCGGTGTGACGCTGAGCGACACCCGCACCGGCGAGACCCGGGTCGTCGAGGCGAGCGGCCTGTTCATCGCGATCGGCCACGACCCGCGCAACGAGCTCCTTCAGGGTCAGGTCGACCTCGACGACGAGGGTTACGTCCTCGTCCGGGGCCGGGGCACGGCGACCAACGTCGAGGGCGTCTTCGCCTGCGGTGATCTCGTGGACCACACCTACCGGCAGGCCATCACGGCCGCCGGGACCGGGTGCGCCGCCGCCCTCGACGCCGAGCGCTACCTCGCCGCCCTCGACGACGTGCCCGCAGAACCCGAGCTGGTTTCCACATCCGTTGCGAGAGAAGGAGATTCATGAGCATCACCAACACATCGGACGCGACCTTCACCGAGGACGTGCTGCAGCACGACGGTCCCGTCCTCGTCGATTTCTGGGCCCCCTGGTGCGGCCCCTGCAAGATGATCGCCCCCATCCTCGAGGAGCTCTCCGAGCAGTGGGGCGACAAGCTCAAGGTGGTCAAGCTGAACACCGACGAGAACCCGGAGACCACCGGGAGCTACGGCATCACGGGCATCCCGACGATGCACGTCTACTCCGGCGGCGAGGTCGTCAAGACGATCGTCGGCGCGCTGCCGAAGAAGAAGCTGGCCTCCGAGCTGGAGCCGTACACCACCTGACGCTCAGCGACAGCGTCGCACGTTGTCCACAGCCGTCCATGGGGTTTATCCACAACCCTGTGGACGGCTGTCGTCGTGTGTGGGTCGGCTTGGTGTGCCGCACCTGATCAGCGATGATGGTCTCCTCATGACTGCCGCTGCTCCATGCCTGGGATGGCCGTCCTCGGCCCACGATCGTCCACCCTCTTCTCCCCGTCACGTGTGGTCTCCTGTCAGCTGGCCATCGGCTGACGCCAGGGTTTCACGGGAAACACCAGAGAGCCCGAGCGCGACCACGAAGGCGACAGCGTCTCCCTCGGTTTCACAGGAAACCGCCGTCGCGCCCACAGCGGCGACGACCCAGCCGGGACCGTGGCAGGGAACGCGCGTCATCACCGTCTCCAACCAGAAGGGCGGAGTCGGCAAGACCACCACCGCCGTCAACCTGGCCGCCGCCATGGCCACTAGTGGCCTGAGCGTCCTCGTCATCGACATGGATCCGCAGGGCAACGCCAGCACGGCCCTGTCCATCCCCCACACCAGCGGCACGGCCGGGATCTACGACGTGCTCATCGACGGCATCCCCCTGGCCGACGTGGTGCAGGACTGTCCTCAGGTGCCCGGTCTCTCCTGCGCACCGGCGACCATCGACCTCGCCGGCGCAGAGATCGAGCTGGTTCCCCTCGTGGCGCGGGAGAACCGGCTCCGCCGGGCACTCACGACGTATCTGGAGGATCAGGCGGAAGTGGTGGACCTGGTCGTCATCGACTGTCCACCCAGCCTCGGACTGCTCACCGTCAACGCCTTCGTGGCCGCGCGCGAGGTGCTCATCCCGATCCAGTGCGAGTACTACGCCCTCGAGGGCCTGAGCCAGCTGCTGAAGAACGTCGAGCTGATCCAGCAGCACCTCAACAGCGACCTCGAGGTCTCCACGATCTTGCTGACGATGTTCGACGGGCGCACGCGCCTGGCGGCCGACGTCGCCGAACAGGTGCGGGAGCACTTCGGGGAACGAGTCCTTCGCACGGCGATCCCGCGGTCGGTGCGCATCAGCGAGGCCCCGAGCCACGGCGAGACCGTGATCACCTATGACCCGACGAGCACCGGTGCCCTGTCCTACGCAGACGCCGCGGCCGAGATGCGCACGATGAAGGAGCCTGCATGAGCGAGCGTCGACGAGGACTGGGTCGGGGCCTGGGAGCCCTGATCCCTGCCGCGACCGAAGGAGAACGCGAGCGGCCGAGGGACGTGTTCTTCCCCCGGGGTGCCGAGGAAGGGTCGGAGCCTACGCACGACGGCGGCACGGACCCCGGTTCCCTCGGCGCGGTCGGCTCCCTCGAGGGTTTCACGGGAAACGGTTCCACCGGGAACGGCGACGACACCCGGCGGACCGACCAGCTCGCGCGTGCTCGGACGGCGGGAGACGAGGCCGCGACCGCTCCTGACGACCGCTCCGTCTCCCTGGCCCCGGTGCCGGGCGCGGTCTTCGCCGAGATCCCGGTCGAGCAGGTCCGGCCCAACCCGCGCCAGCCCCGGGAGGTCTTCGACGAGGACGAGCTGGCCGAGCTCGTGACCAGCATCCAGGAGCTCGGCGTCCTCCAGCCGGTCGTCGTACGCCGCACGGAGCCGACGGCCCACGGCGGCGAGCCGGTCTACGAGCTGGTCATGGGTGAGCGTCGACTCCGTGCCTCCCAGGCGGCTGGCCAGGACACCATCCCCGCCATCGTGCGCGCGACCGAGGACGAGCACATGCTCCGGGACGCGCTCCTGGAGAATCTGCACCGTGCCCAGCTCAACCCGCTGGAAGAGGCGGCGGCCTACCAGCAGCTGCTCGAGGACTTCGGCTGCACGCACGACGAGCTGGCCGCCCGCATCGGGCGGTCGCGACCGCAGATCAGCAACACCATCCGGTTGCTCAAGCTGCCGCCCATGGTCCAACGTCGCGTCGCCTCCGGCGTGCTCAGCGCCGGTCACGCGCGGGCGCTCCTCGCGCTGCCGGACGGAGCGGCCATGGAGCGTCTTGCCCAGCGCATCGTCGCCGAGGGACTCTCGGTCCGCTCGGTCGAGGAGATCATCACGCTCGGCTCGGACGACGCGCCCCCTCGACGCCGGCGCAGCAGCGCCGTCGCGTCCCCCGATCTCGCGGAGGTGGCCGACACCCTGTCCGGACGACTGGACACGCGGGTCCAGGTCTCGATGGGACGCCGCAAGGGGAAGATGGTGATCGAGTTCGCGGGCAAGGACGATCTCGACCGTATCCTGCAGCTGCTGGACAGCCGCTCGGGCGAGTGACCTAACGAGTCTGTCGGCGCCGCCCTGAGCGCCGTGCGCCGGAGCGTGGTGCGCCGGAGCGCGACGCCGGCGCATCCACCGGTCGGACGACCTCCACGACCCGGACCGGGCCGGCGGGGGTGCCCTCGGCCAGCACATGGAGCCGGGACGTGTCGACGCGGCGCCGCCGCAGCATCGGCGCCGCCTCCTCCAGCTCGCGCTCCGCCGCCTCGCCCTTGAGGGCCAGCAGCCGCCCGCCCTCCTCGAGCAGCGGCACCGACCATCCCACCAGTTTGTCCAGGGACGCGACCGCCCGGGCGGTCACCACCGGCGCCGACAGCACCCCGGCGAGCTCCTCGGCCCGCCCCCGGTGCACGCGCACGTTGGGCAGCCCCAGGTCCGCCGTGGTGCGCTCCAGCCAGGTCGTCCGGCGGAGCAGCGGCTCCACGAGATCCACCCACAGGTCCGGTCGGGCGATCGCAAGCACGATGCCAGGGAGGCCCGCTCCGGACCCGAGGTCGATGACCGAGGACCCCTGGTCCAGCAACTCACCGAGCACGGCGCAGTTCACCAGGTGACGGTCCCACAAACGCTCGGCCTCACGGGGGCCGATGAGGCCGTGCTCGATGCCCGTGGTGGCCAGCAGGTCGGCATACTCCGCAGCGAGGGTGAGCCTCGACCCGAAGACCTCCCGCGCCTGTGGAGGAGGCTCGGGTGCATGGCGGGGCGCGCCCATGCAGCGGTCAGTCGGCCGGCAGGACGACGACGTAGCGAGAGGGCTCGGTACCCTCCGACTCCGAGCGCAGACCGGCTGCCAGGACCTCGTCGTGGACGACCTTGCGCTCGAAGGCGGTCATCGGCTCCAGCTCCCGACGCTGACCGGTGTCGCGCACCTGCGCGACCGCCTCCTGCGCCTCGGACACCAGGGCGCTGCGGCGATCGGCGCGGTATCCGGCGACGTCGAGCATGAGCCGGCTGCGCTCCCCCGTGCTGGCCTGGACCGCGAGGCGCGTCAGCTCCTGCAGCGCCTCGAGGACGGACCCGCCCGGGCCCACGAGCCGCCGGGGTGCCGCCCCGTCCTCGGAGTCCACGAGCGCGACCGCGGCCCGGTCCCCGTCGACGTCGACCTCGAGGTCCCCGTCCAGGTCGGCGATGTCCAGGAGGGTCTCGAGGAAGTCCGCCGCCACCTCCCCCTCGCGGACGAGGTCCGCGGAGCGACCCTCCGTCGAGCCGGACTGCTGCTGCTCTTCGGCGGCCCTCTCCACCGGCTCAGATGTGATCTGCGTCACATCTGCGCCCTCGTTGGTCGCCTGGGTCTCGGTGTCGTTCGGCAGGGTCATCAGGGACTCCTCGGTGGTGGGGATGGGAAGTGCGCCCGGACGGGCGCGGGATCGGTGGCTCAGCGCCTCTTGCTGCGCTTCTTGCTCTTGGGTTGGGTCCGCTGACCCGCCGTCCGGGCCTGCACCTGCGTGCGAGCCGCCTCGCGCTCGGCCATGAAGTTCGGGTTCTTCAGCTGGATCCCGGTGGCCGTCTTGCCCTTGCGCGCCATGCGGGCCTTGTACTTCTCCTCGGCCGGCGTGTTCGGCGCCGGCATGTTGCGGATGACGAAGAACTGCTGGCCCATGGTCCACAGGTTGCTGACCGTCCAGTAGATGAGCAGCGCCACCGGGAAGTTGACGCCCGTCACGGCGAAGACGATAGGCAGCACGTAGATGAGGATCTGCTGCTGCCGCGCCATCGGGCTGTTGAGGGCCTCCGGCGACATGTTCTGGCGCATCAGCTGGTGGCTGGTGATGAACTGCGTCGCCGACATCACGAGGATCAGCACCAGGGACAGGATCTTCGCTGACAGGTCCTGGTCGTGCAGGAAGGTCGAGGTCAGCCCGGCCCCGAAGATCTCCGAGCCGGCCATCTTCGTCGCCAGCTCCCGGGTGAAGAGCCCGAGCGGCTCGACGTCGCCGCGACTCACCGTCTCCGCGGTGTTGAGCAACCGGAAGAGGGCGAAGAAGAACGGCATCTGGATGAGGATGGGCAGGCAGGCACCGAAGGGGTTGGCACCCGCCTCGCGGTACAGCCCGAAGGTCTCCTCCTGGAAGGCCTTCTGGCTCGCCTGGTCCTTCTTGCCCTTGTACTTCGCCTGGATCTTCATCAGCTCGGGCTGCACGATCTGCAGCCGGCGCTGACTGCGGATCTGGCGGATCATGAGCGGCGTCAGCAGGGCCCTGAGGGTGACGACCAGCCCGACGATGGCGAGGACCCAGGTCCACCCGCTGGTGTCGGGCATACCGAACTGGGTGAGCAGCCACTCGAAGCCGACGAGGATCGCGGAGTCGAACCAGATGAAGGGGAACAGGATGGTGTCGAAGAATCCCATGGGGTCCTCAGTCTCGGCGGGCGGCGGCGGTCTCGTCGCCCGGGGTGGTCGTCGGAGCGTGCTGCTCCACGGTCGGGTCCGTGCGGTCCCCGGCCCCTGAGCCGGGACGGGGCGGCACGTGGTCCACCCCGCCGGCCGCCCACGGGTGGCAGCGCAGGACACGGCGCACCGTCAACCACCCGCCCCGCAGGGGACCGTGGCGCTCCAGCGCGTTGACACCGTAGGCGGAGCAGGACGGGTAGTAACGGCAGACCGGGCCCAGCAACGGCGAGATCGTCCACTGGTAGAGCCGGATCATCCAGACCAGAGGACGAGCCAGGACGCTACGAGGTTCCCCCTCGCCCACGCCTCCCCGGTGGACGTCACGGAGCTGGGCCTCACTCATACGAGCCGCGGCAGCGCGCGCGCCAGCCCCTCGTCAAGCGCGGAGCCCAACTCGGTCGAGGTGGCCGATGCCGCCGGGGGCAGGGCCCGGACGACGAGGTCGGTTCCGCAGGGCATCGTGGCCAGTCGTGCGCCGACCAGCGCCCGCAGGCGCCGGGCGGTGCGGTTGCGGACCACGGCGTTGCCGACGGCCCGCGACACCACGAGGCCGACCCGCGGGCACCGGGTCGAGGCGTCGTCGGGGGCAGGGCAAGAGGCGTGCACCACGAGCAGCGAGGTACCGGCTCGTCGCCGCCGACGCCCGTCGCCGCGGCCCCGCAGGACAGACCGGAAGTCCTGGCCCGAGGTCAGCCGGTGCCGGCGTGGCAGCATCGCCGTCGGAGGGAACGCTGCTGCGGACTCAGGCGGACAGGGCGGAACGGCCCTTGCGCCGGCGAGCGGCGAGGATGCTGCGGCCGGCGCGGGTCCGCATCCGCAGACGGAAACCGTGCTTCTTGGCGCGGCGGCGGTTGTTCGGCTGGAAGGTGCGCTTGCTCATCGCTGCTCCGGTGGTGGTGGTGACGTACGGGTCGGTGCGCCGGCTCGGCCGCCAACGGAGGCCCGTCATCTGCCGCGTCGGGACCACGGGGGTCGAGCCTCGGTCGGGTGATGCACGGGCAGGCGAAAGCGGCCGCACGGACTGCTCAACGGTACGGGAGCCGGTCCGTACCGGTCAAACGCGCCGCCGTCCAGCGGCCGAGACACCCGAACCGGGCATCCTCACGCATCCGACCAGCACCTTCGCGCACGACACGCCGAGCGGTGCAGATCAGTCGTCCGCGGGCACTTGCGGGTCGCGGGCCGCGCTTGTTAGCGTCGGCGCTTC